>JAZUKU010000128.1:0-34037 GCA_045643485.1 Treponema sp.
TACTGCATAATGGAATAAGGAGTGAGCATCAAGAGGTACACAATGAGTTTATTCGAAAAAAAAGTAATTACAAACAGACTGCACTTTATCAAGAGCTTCAACGAAAAAGAATGGTGGTATTCAGGCATCCAGTTCCAGATACCAGACGAAGAAAATCCCGGTAAAACAAAAACAGCTTTCATAGGCATTTCCGAAATCCGTTCAGTGTTTATTGACTCAACGGCAATAGTTTATTTTGACGGAAAAAATGCTTATCCGCAGAAAAAGAACTGTAAGGACAAACTGCTGGCCGGTTATTACCTCAAGAAAAACCTTAAGAAGACAGACGGACATTCACTCGTTGTTGATTCAAAAAAATTGAAATTCAATTACTACGAAATAGACAACGACCCTGTTAACAAAGGATACAAACTCGAATTTAAAACAAGCGGCTTAAAGAAATACAACGGCGGCGACCTTGAAGTAGACATTGTGTTAAAGCAGAAGCTTCCTGTTTTTGAAAAGTACGATGATTATTTTGAAAACTATTACGGTTTGACAAATCATTTCCTTAAAATCGAAAGCGGAAAAATCGTAATGAACGGCAAAGAGTACAATCTTGACGGACAGGAAAATTATATGTATCAGGACCACTGTTACGGTGATGTACCTCGTCATACAAAATGGCATTGGGCAGCAGTTTGGAACAATGACAGGCTTCTTGATGTTCTTACAAACTACGGTGTTTATCCGCAGAACTACACGCAAATCCTTCTTTCCGAACAGAAGCAGAACTGGGTGCGCTTAAACCAGGACGTTTCATTCGAAAACAGCGACAGGCCTAACCGTTTCAATAACCAGTGGAAAATTACATCAACACAGCTCGACCTTAACATGGAGCTTATGGGAACAGCTTTGGAAAGGGAAGCAATTCCTTTTTCATGGTGGCCGTTCTTCATAGACATTTACCACTACCAGTGTTTTGCCCGCGTATGGGGAAAAGTGCTTGTTAACGGAAAATGGATTGAAACAGGTGATATGTTCGGCGTATTTGAAGAACATCACGGAAAATGGTAATAAAAGGTAATAATCGCTGGTAATAAAAGATAACATTAAATTGAATTAATCTTCTTCTATAAATAAAGTTTAGGAAAGAAGGAGATTATTATGAAAAAAATACTTTTATTACTGGCAGCATTGCTGTCGTTAACAGCAGTCGCTGTTTCCTGCAAGACAACAGACTCTTCTGCAAAGAAGGTAGAACAGGAAGACTTAAGGCAGAAATATTACGATTATGATTTTTACGGAATCAAGGAATACGTAACTCAGGCTGAACTTGAAGAAGACCTTGATGCTTTGCAGAAATTAATTCCAGACACATACATTTTTTACGAAGAAAATGAAGCAGCAGGTTTTGATTTAGAAGCATTAATTTCTGAAATACGCAGCGAATGTAATTCAGTTAAGACAGGCGACAATCTTTACAAATCAAATGACGTTACAGACATAATGGTACAGGCTTTTAAAAAGAATTTAAAAGTTAACGACCAGCACTTCAGTATTTTAAAAAGAGACTACAATTATTTCATAGTACAGGACAATTATTCAGTAAGCTTTTCAGGCATATACATTCAGAAAACAGATGACGGCTATACAGTTTATTCTTCTAACGATGAACAGATTAAGCCGGGAATGAAGTATACGGGCAAAGAAGAAAATCTTTACGCATGCAGGAAAGACAGTCTCGATATGTTCAGGTTTGGCGTATTGAATAATAATTTGTTAACAGAAGCAGATTTTTCTGCAGACAATAAGTTGTATAAAGTTGCGCTCATTATACCGGAAATCGTAAGAATGGTTGACGATACAGTTTACGTAATTGAAGAAGAAGATTTTACGTATATCGGATTAAGCGATTTTATTTTTACAACGACACCACTTGCGGAACAAAAGGCTGCTGCAGAAAAAAGATTGCATCATGTGTGTGAAGCCGCAAGAAAAGCCGCTCCTGATAAAAAGGTAATAATTGACTTAAGGGGAAATCCCGGCGGTCACACAACAATGGCAGAACAGTTCCTGCATGCATTGTACATAGACAGTGACCAGCAAAGAATATGGCAGTTCCGCGACTTAATTGATGTTGCTGAATCTGGAAGAATTGATATTGCTTCTCCAAACACAGAACGTGCCGCTGCAAGAGATCAGATGCCAGTTAAGCTTGAAGAAGAACTTGATCCTGAAGGATTTGAAAGATGCTATCTTTGGGGAGCAGAACCATTGTCTTACATGCCGCAGTTCGAAGGAAAAAAAGATTATTCCGGAAACGTTTATGTAATCACAAACAAAATGACTGCTTCCGCAGCAGAATATTTCATTGCAATTACAAGAATGTATGACGAAGGAAAAACAACAATTATCGGACAGAATACAATGGGCTGTATTGCAGGAGCTTCTATAAAGTCATATTTCTTACCGAATACAGGAATCGAATTCAATATAGCAAGTACTGATTACAGAAAATCATCATTCTTCATGCATAACGAAAAATTCCACGGTGACTTGAAGGGCTTTTATCCTGATTATTGGGCAACAGAAGACGAAATTATCCCTACACTCGAAAGCGTTACCGGTCTGGAAAATCTTGAAGAAAGAATCTACGGTAAGGTAATGGCAGTTGCATATACCGGAAAGGAAGAAGATTCAGCAGAATAAGAAACCTTTCTGTAAACTGAATAAAGATTTTTGTCCGGAAAAGTCTTTATTCAGCGTTAAAGTCTAAATTTATTGCGCAATAAAGCTTTTTTATATATAGTTACACTATGGACAAGTTAAAGATTTTATTGGCAAAAGGCAGAATTTACGAATCTGTTTACGAATTATTAAGTGATGTAGGAATCTCAATTTCCCTTCCGGACAGAACATATTTCCCTACAACAAATCAGGAAGACCTTGCATTCCAGGTAGTAAAGCCTCAGATTACTAGTCAGCTTCTTGCAAACAATTTTGCAGATTTAGGCTTCAGTGGAAAAGACTGGGTTTACGAAAACGGCGTTCAGGATGAAGTTGTAGAAATTATGGATTTAGGCTTTGACCCAGTCCGTATTGTAGCAGCAATTCCGGAAAACAAGGATTACGCTGAACTTTTAAAAGGCAAAGTTACAATCGCAACAGAATATCAGGCACTCAGTAAAAAATACGTTGAAGACAAAAAGATTGACGGTAAGATTTTCCGCACATGGGGAACAAGTGAAGGCTTTGTTCAGGACAACGAAGGTTCTATTGCACAGATTTTAATTGACAACACATCAACAGGCTCATCGTTAAGGGCAAACCGCTTGAAGATTGTAGATACACTCATGGAAAGCTCAACAAGAATGTACGCTTCTAAAGCAGCAATGGAAGATCCTGAAAAGAAAAAGAAAATCATGGAACTCAAAATGCTTTTCGAAACAGTACTCAATGCACGCGGAAGAGTAATGCTCGAAATGAACTGCGACAAGATACACTTTGACGGATTGATTAAAGGCATACCTGCAATGAAAAGCCCTACAGTTTCACAGCTTTACGGCGGTGACGGTTACGCAATTAAGATTGCAGTTACAAAAAGCGAAGTACCAACACTTTTGCCAAAGCTCCAGAGCTTAGGCGCAACAGACATCGTAGAATACGAACTTCGCAAAGTAATGTTATGAAAAAAATTACATCCCTGTAATTTTTTTCATGGTGAGTTTTTCCTTTGTAAAAACTCACAAAAATAATTGGCTGACAAACAAGGCGACCTCCATGTCGCCTTTATTGGATAGAGGAATTAGTATGGAAAGAATTGCTACAGTAGAAAGAAACACAAGTGAAACTCAGATTACACTTACACTTAATCTTGACGGAAGCGGTAAGTGCGAAGTAGAAAATCCAATCGGCTTTTTTGACCACATGTTGAAATCTTTCTGCAAGCACGGAATGTTTGACTTAACGGGAACACTTAAAGGTGACCTTCAGGTTGACCAGCACCACTTGATTGAAGACACAGGAATTGTTCTGGGAATGTGTTTTGCAAAAGCTTTGGGTGACTGTGCAGGCATTAACCGTGCAGGCTGCTTCATTTACCCAATGGACGAAAGCCTTTTGCAGGCAGCAGTAGACTTTGGCGGAAGAAGCTTCCTTGTTTGCAATTCTCAGCTTACAAATGTTCCTCTTGTTTCAATAGGACCAGACGGAAAGGAAGCAAGTTTCCAGACAGACTGCTTTGAAGATTTCTGGCAGGGCTTTGTTGGAAGTGCAAAATGCAATTTACACTTAGACACAATCCGCGGAAGAAGTGATCATCACAAAATGGAAGGACTCTTTAAGGCAGCGGCCAGAGCTATACGCGCGGCAGTAGAAATTGATCCTCGCCGTAAAGGGGCTATTCCATCAACAAAAGGCGTAATTGTCTGAGGTTGAATAACAACAAAAGCTCCTTCTTAGCAAGGGGCTTTTTTTATTTAACTTTTTCAATATAATCATAAACGAAAACAGGCTGAACAAAACAGCCGTAGTGAGGAAAAACAAATGGACGGTAAAGAAGAAATCTTAAACTTATTGCGTGACAATGCAAGACTCAGCGTAGAAGACATTTCTGCCATGACAAAGAAAACAGTTGCTGAAGTACAGGCGATTATCCAGCAGCTGGAAAACGAAGGCATTATCATGAAATACGCGGCCATTGTTAATCCGGAAAAAGACATAAATACAAAGGAAAAAGTACGTGCTGAAATTGAAATACAGGTTACTCCGGAAAGAGAGCACGGCTTTGACGCAATTGCAGACAGAATATACCGTTTCCCACAGGTAAAATCACTTTACCTTATGAGCGGCGGTTACGATTTAAAGGTAATCATAGAAGGCGACACACTGCAGGAAGTAGCATTCTTTGTTTCAAGAAAACTTTCTACACTCGACGGCGTACGTTCTACAAAAACACACTTCATCCTTAAGACATACAAGGAAAATGATGTTGTTTACGTAGAAGACAGAGTGGACAGCAGGGAAGGCTTTACAGCATAAAAAGCAGCTGGCTTACAGCAGAATATTTTTGTAAACAGGAAATAAGATGAATACAAGAGAAGATAAATTCAGCGAACGCATGGTAGCAACACCACCAAGCGGAATCAGAAAATTTTTTGAAATGATAATCGGTCGTAACGACATAATTTCCCTTTCAGTAGGTGAACCGGATTTTGCAACACCGTGGGTAATGAGGGAAGAAGCCTTTTATCACCTTGAACAGGGACACACAAGTTACACAAGCAACTGGGGCTTACTCGAGCTGCGTGAAGAAATAGCAAAATATCTTGAACGTTACAACATGTACTACAATCCGCGCAAGGAAATATTAGTAACAGTAGGTGCAAGTGAAGCAGTAGACGTAGTATTAAGGGCAGTACTTAACCCGGGCGATGAAATAATCGTATGTGAACCGTGTTACGTAAGCTACACGCCTCTTGCCTCATTGTGCGATGCAAAAATAGTACCGCTCGACACAAGCAAGACAAACTTTTATCCTACAGCAGAAGAAGTAGAAAAATTAATTACACCAAAAACAAAAGCAATAATGTTCTGCTCACCAAGCAACCCTACAGGATGCGTAATTCCGGAAGAAGAGCTTGCAAAACTGGCAGAAGTAATCAAAAAACATCAGATATGGTGCTTAAGCGACGAAATCTACTGTGAACTCGTATACGATGAAACAAAACACGTATCAATCGCAAGCTACCCGGGCTTAAAGGATTACACAATCGTAATGAACGGCTTTTCAAAATCATTCGCTATGACAGGATGGCGTATTGGTTACATAGCAGCACCAGAAGATTTGATGGCTCAGATAGTAAAGCTTCACCAGTACAATACAATCTGTGCACCAATCATGAGCCAGTATGGTGCAATGGAAGGCTTAAAGAACGGCTGGAACGAAGTAGAAAAAATGCGCGTAAGCTATCAGCAGAGACGCAACCTCATGTACAAGTCATTCTGTGACATGGGACTTCCTGTTCCTGAACCAAACGGAGCTTTCTACATGTTCCCTGACATTACCTCAACAGGCTTAACAAGCGAACAGTTTGCAACAGAACTTATCCAGAAATATGCAGTAGCAGTAGTACCTGGAAACGTATTTGGTGCCGGCGGAGAAGGACATATCCGTGTATGTTACGCAACCGCAATCGATAAAATCAAAGTTGCACTCGATAGGATAGCCCAGCTTGTTGAAGAACACAGATAACAGTCAGAAAAAAGCAGAAAAATACTAAAAAACTCTAAAAACTCAAAAAAAGTTGAATTTAAAACTAAAAGCGTTTATACTTTAAAATATGGATTCAGCAATTTCTGTTATTGTTGTAATTATTGTAGTAATTGCAGTTATTGGTATACTTCTTGCTTTATCCGGAAAGAAATCGGGCAGCGGAAAGAGTACAAGTAAAAAGCACGGTAAGCAAAAAGGCCGTACGCAAATTATTCATGATGCAACAAAAAAATTATCACAAGATCCTCACAATACAGAAGCTTTAAAAGCTTTGAGTACATTGTATTATGAAGAAAAATTATGGGATAAAGCATATCCTCTTTATGACACACAGTTTAAGATTGCCTCTGTTCATCCGGAAGTAGATTCGTTTGTGGCAGCAGTAAGAGCCGG
Organism: Treponema sp.; assembly: GCA_045643485.1. Classification (GTDB taxonomy): domain Bacteria; phylum Spirochaetota; class Spirochaetia; order Treponematales; family Treponemataceae; genus Treponema_D. The sequence continues at coordinate 6,650 of JAZUKU010000128.1, forward strand.
AACTTGTGCTGTAATGATGGATAAGATTCAGGAAGCAATTTCATTCCTGTCACTGGCATATAAAATGAACCCTCATGATTATGAAGTAAATTATTATGCCGGAATCGCATTCCATAAAAACAAAGAGTACGAAAAGGCAATTCCATGCTTAAGAAAAGCATTGTCAATTAATCCGACTGCTTCGGATATTTACTATATTTTGGGAACAAGCCTTTATTCAGCAAAACATTACAAGGAAAGCTTCGGTTACCTTAAGAAGGCACTCGACCTTGATCCGCAGAACAAGGAAGTTCTTTTTGCAATGGCAGATGCTATGGCAGAAGAAGGAATGGGTGAAAAGGCAATGAAAATATTCATGCACTTAAGACCGGATCCTGTTTTTGGAGCAAAATCATGTCTTCAGGCAGCATTGATTCATGCAAAGAACAATAACCACGAAGCCGCAATACAGGATTTGGAAATTGGACTTAAGCATCCTGAAATGGAAAAAGATTTAAGGACAGAAACTGAATACAGACTTGCAATGAGTTATTTTGCTACAAGTCAGATTGCAAAAGGTTTACAGGAACTGCGTAAAGTCCGTGAATTAAATCCGACTTATAAAGATACGGCAAACTTAATTGCACGTTATTCAGAATTAAGCCAGAACTCAAACCTTCAGGCATATCTTACAGCCGGTTCAAGCGACTTTATTGCTTTGTGCAGAAAAACAGTTTCAAAGATGAACGAACATTCTGTAGTAAAGATACAGGACATAAACGTAGGCCCTGTATTTACGGATATTTTTGCTGAAGTAGAAAATCCAAAATGGTCTGATACAGAAATATTCCGTTTTTACAGAACAACAGGTTCTACAGGAGAACTTTACATCCGTGACTTCTACGGACATCTGCATGACATTAAGGCAGACAGAGGATTCTGTATTTCAGCAGGTGTGTTTACAGATGAAGCAAAGAAATTTGTTGACGGTCGCCCAATAGATTTAATTGAAAAAGACGACCTTATTAAACTGTTAAAGAAAATAATCTGATTTATTTCTTAACTGTAACAAGATTGCGCTCATGGTCTTCCAGGAAAGGAACTGTGAGCGCTATTTTTTTGTACTCAGGAATAATTACTTTTACTTCTTCCATTTCAGCAAGAATTTTTTCTGTACGTGCTTTATATGCAGCAATGTAGCCGCCCTTCTTTAACATGCCAAGAAGAAGCTTTGCAATTTTTTTGTCAAACGGATGAAATGCCCTGAATACTTCTACATCAAAACTTTCTGCAGGAACTTTGTCTGCCTGTGTGCAGAAAACCTTTGCGTTCTTAAGATTCATTTGACGGATAGAGTTTTCAAGAAAATCACATCTTTTTTCCATGCGCTCAACAAGAACAAACTGCGTGTCAGGAAAAGCAATTGCAAGAGGAATGCCGGGACATCCGCCGCCGCTTCCAATGTCACCGACAGTAATATTTTCTGATAAAGATTTTCTTTCATCAATAAGCTTTTTAATTTCATCATAAGCAGAAAGACTGTCCAGAATATGATTTACGCTGAGCTCTTCTTCTGAATCTGCCTTCATAAGATTATAGCTTTCGTTGAATTTTAAAATTGCTGCAATATAAGTTTTTGTCTGCTCGAGCTGTTCTGCAGAAAATTGAATGTTAAGTTTAGAAAGTCCTTCTTCTAGTTTAGACATAAATTATTCCTCATTTAAATCAAGAAGCAAATCAAGCTTCCACGTTGGGTCTGTTGTGTGAAGGACAACAAGATTGCCCGTCTGTGAAGCAGTTAAGTCTTCCATTTGTGAAAGCTGGTAAAGGAAAGAATATTCGTTAAAGATATTCTGTGAAATATCAGTTTCGATAGAATAAATTTTCTGACCGTTTTTAATGTCGCTCATTCTGAACAGAATGTAAAATGTTTCTGCAATATGACGGCCGTCACTTTCGTAATTGCGGTCACCCGTAAGCAGGAAAGAACCGTCTGACTGTATTTTGGAAATATAAACTACTTTGCAAGTGTTGCGGATATCGTAACCGTTTACAGTAAAGCGGAGCAAAGAAGAATGCTTCTTAGGCGGAATGACTTTTGGTTCAGCAGAAGAATTATTGACTGCAGGAAGTGCATCTTCTTTGTCAGCAATTTCATCGCGTAAAGCTTCAATCTCTTTAAGCACAAGATCCAGCTGCAGGTCATTGTTTCCGGAAAGCAGTGAATTGCTCGTAGTATCAGAATAAAGCGAAGATAAAAGCCCAAGACTTCCCAGCGAAGAAATATCGGTTGCAGTAAGCGAAGACGCAAGATCCGTTAATGTATAGCCCTTTGTTTTACTGTCAGCTTTCTTTTCCTCAGTTGCAGCAGTACTGCTTTTGTCAGAAGACTTTTCTGCAGAACCGTCAGAAGGCGCTCCGGGCTGTTTTGCGTTCTTAACACCAGGCCTGTAGAAACCGCCGCCAATTTCCGGTGAAGAAACAGACGGCATGTCAGGAGAACTGATTCCTTCAATTGACGGCATTTCCAAACCGCTTACGCTTTCTCCAGCAACTGCCGGAGCGCCTGTAAGCAGAAATGCTAAAACTGAAACACAACTGATTTTTCTTAGCGAATAAAATGCCTTGTTAAAGACTGGCAAGACTCTCCTCCACGTACTCAAGACGCTGTGTAAGTTCACTGATGGTTTTTGTAAGACGGTCGCGTTCTTTTTCAAGCTTTTTCTTAGGGTCAACCTTTTCAGCTTTTTTCTTCATCATTGCGATTACGCTGTCAGGACTTTTTCCCTGTTCCATAGCTTCCTGTGCTTTTGCCCTTTCTTCCGGCTTTTTTAATGCAGCTACAATCTTCATGTTGTCAAAGCCTAAGTCTGCATTTTCCGGCGGGAGCAAACCTACTTTCTGAACGGTCTGTGCTGTAGTACGCGGAAGTCTTAATACGCGGTCAAGATAATCTTCGTAGCGAATGTTAGCCTGTTCGCATAAAGCGTGTGCCTTTATAAGCTGCTTTCCAAACTCAAGCATAAGGTGTCCGTTCGGCTGAATATATTTCTTTCGTAATTCTTCAGTTAATTTTTCAAGCTCAGGTGAAACTGAAATATCTATTTTGTAATAGCCTTTTTCTTCAGCAATTTCCAGAAGGGAATGAAACTTTGCCCAGAAAGCATTTGTGTGGCTCTTTGCACTGTTCGGAGGTTCGCGTCCACCGTTAGCTTCAATATCTTCTTCGTTAATAAGATGATGTGTATATTCGTGAATTGCTGTATAAACAAGTTCGCTTTCTGACTTGAAGTTTTTGTTGTGCAAAAGAATTTCCCGTGTGTCAGGTTTGTAAAGACCGTTAACTCTTTTGCTTTCCTTGCCTGTCATTGTTACACTAAATTCAAGTTCTGTTTCCTGAATATCAAGAAGCATCTGTTTTATCTGTTCATTATCCATTTTTATCCCTCAAAAATTATTCGTCATATTAACCGTTTTTCTTTTTCAATTCAACGGACATTTAGTTTAGTGCTCCCATGGCAGAAAGAATTAAGCTTGCTGCAACAGTCGAAGCAGTTTCAGTACGCAGAACACGGCTTCCCATGCTTAAGCGTATAAAACCGTACTGCTCCAGAAGCTGCCTTTCTTTTTTGGACCAGCCTCTTTCGCTTCCGATAGCAGCAACAACATTCTGCATGCCGCTTACATTTTTTCCAAGCCATTCAGTTAAGCTTCCTGCAGCATCAACATTGTCCAGACACACAAGCGCAAGCCTGTCAGCAGACAAATCATTTTCTTTTGCAGAATTATTTCCTTCAAGAACAGCCTTAATGCATTCCTCAAGCGAATTGTGCTTAACCAAAACAGGTACATGCGTACTTGCAGCCTGAACAGTTCCGTCAAGAAGCATTTTGTAGCCAGCATCAGTAGTAGCAAGATCACTTTCGAGGTACGACTTTTCTCCAAGCTCAGTTCCGGTAAGATGCACTTCTGCAACTCCAAGCCCGGCCATGTCACGCAAAAGCCTTTTAAGCTGAATCGGACGCGGAAAGCCAATAATCATTTTCAAAGGAAAAAGTTCCTTACCATCAGCTTCTTCCGTAAATGTAAAATATATTTTTCCGCCTTCATACTGTTTGCCGTTGGAAGCAGTAAGCGTTTCCTTAACAATATCAGTAATTACAGCCGTCCCAGCCTTACCGCCGATTATTCCCGCGCTGAAAGAGTCGCCTTTCTGTTTATGAAGTATCTTTATTAAATGACTTGCACGTTCATCGCGTAAATCAAGAGGTTTTGAAATTTCTTCTGCTGAAAAAAGACAAATATTCATTCTTATATTATTATATTCATTAGAAAGCTTTTCCGCTATACTAAAATAAAAAGGAGCCTCTATGAAAAAAAGAAGAATTAAGTTTGTAAAAACATTGTGTCTTATGTTTCTGTCAGCAACATTGATTTCCTGTCAGAAGAATTATGAAAAAATCGATGAACTGGTAACAGAAGCAGGCGATGCAAAGGCTTTTGTTTACTGGTATTTTACTAGTGGAGAATCTTCTCTTGTTAAGCTGAATATTTCCCCGTTGCCAAAGGGTAAAGAAAAAGAATTTCCTTTAGCTTTTACTAATTCAAAAAAAGCAGCAAATTACTATTTCTTTTCAGATCTTGAAAACGGAAAAACATACACAGTTACAGTAGAAAATTTTGACAATGATGATAAATTGGTTTCAAGTAAAACGGCTACGGTAACACCAAGTGAACAGACAGAAAATTATACTTACAGCAGGGAAGTTCCGTATGTAAAATTATCAAAAGACAGGAATTTCATTACCCTTAAAAACATAAGGAATAAGTTCATTTCTTTTGCAAACCTTAATACCGGTACAGAAACAATTGATGCAGAAGATGAAAGAGTAATATTCCGTGAACTGGAATCAAGGACTCTTGCTCCAGAAGTACCTTCTCCGGAATTAAACAAAAGACAGTTTGATACACCTTATACTCTTCATGAATATACACCAAGTGTGGGTACAGATGATTCACGTTCAGCACAGCCACGCGGTGCAAAAAACAGCGAAGAAGAGCCTGATACTTTCGATATTAATAACCCAAAAGTGGGTACAGATAAAAGGACACTTTTTCTTGAAAACTGCTATGATTTCTTTGCAAATTCAATACCTAAATATGTAGAAGAAAGAGCAGTAACATTAAGGGGTATAGGCCAGAAAGACGGAAAAACAATTTGTTTGGTATGGGTAGCAGATGACTGCTATGATGAAGAAAAATGCGAGGGTGCTAAAGTAAACTCGGAACTTGCCCAGAACCTTGCAGACATATTTGTTGACTATTACCTTCATGAGCGTGACATTGCCGGTGAAGAAAGCAATGATTTGAATGTTCTTGATGACAATTATAAGAATGATGGAAATTTTAAACAGGGAAAATTAACGGAATGGAGCAAAACAGGAGAAGCCGTAAACTTAGTCCTTTACGATCTGGCAAAAGATTTTGACAAGGATTCCCCTTCAACATACATGGGATACTTTATTGGAAAAGACTATTACTGTACTGATCCAGACACAGGTAGATATTTTACAGATATAGGTGCAAAATCCAACTGTGGAAAATACATTTATATAGATACTCCTACCTGCAATTTGTCATATGACGAAAATGGAAATGCTAAATATGAAGGAAATGTTAAAGACGGAAAATATGTTCCAAGCGGTACAATAATTTCAACAATAATGCATGAATTCCAGCATTTGATTTTTTACGGCAAAAAACTTTCCGGACAGCCATGGTACAATGAAATGCTTTCAATGCTTATTGAAGATATTTTCTTTGATGATTTGAGTGAAAGATACGGACTACAGGCAGAAGACAGTTCAAGAGGCAGGCTTTCACGTTTTAACAACTATTATTATTATGACTGGACAAAAGAAAAGTTTGACCCTGACTGCTATGCTCCAACTTATGCATTTGGTGCATGGCTTGTAAGAAATTATGGTGGAGTTCAGCTTATTATGAAGATGTGTTCCGACACAGATAATAATGGTTTTGAAGCAATTGTAAATGCAGTAAATGAACTTAACGGCTTTAAGGGAGACAATGTTGTAACAAAGACAAGTCTTCTTGAGCAGTTCCTTATAGCATGTTCAATTAAAACGGAATATTCAGAAGGAACTGATTTACCTACATTCAACAGAATTTCAGGAGAAGAATATTCTTCTTACGGACATACAAGTAAACTGGAACCGCTGGATCTTTTCTCTGAAGAAAACAGCTGGTTTGATGTTAATGGTAATGAATGGATAGGTCCGCTTATTATATCTGAAGATTTAAGAATAGATATTCAACCGGCAACATTCTTTAGAAGAAACGGTTATACATATAAAGATGATGATGAAGTAACATTGCTGTTTACAAAACAGTATAATGACGATGAAGAATTTTTTATCTTCATTCAGGATTACTATGATAACCGCTTAATAAAATAACTAATACAGGAGAAAGAAAATGGGCATTCTCGAAAAAGCCGAAAAAGCAATATTCAGCAAGCAGGATTTAACCCCCGCTCAGACAGTAGTGCAGCAGGTCTGCAAAATCAAAAAAGGCGAAACCCTGGTTATAGCAGCTAATCCCGAAACTGCGGGTATAGCCCAGGAACTGTATTCAGCAGCAATAGAAACAGGTGCCAAACCGGTACTAATCTACCAGCCAAAGAAAACCGCAATGGATTTAGCAGAACCGGCAGTTATCGGAGCCCTAAAGAGTGAACCGAAAGTATTCTTCTCCATTTCAGCAGGCAAGCTTGGCAAAGATGCAGAAGCCCGCGAAAAGCCGTATACAGACGAAAAAGGTCAGAAGTTTGACCATATATTCGACTATCTGCTGGACGGTAAAAAAACAATGCGTGCAGTATGGACTCCGGGGCTTACACCAGACATGTTCAACCGTACAGTAAACATTGACTACAAGCTTCTTGCTGAAAGATGCGATATTCTCTGCAAAAAATACGAAAATGCGGGTACAGTTCACGTAACTTCACCTAACGGTACAGATGTAACTGTAACCATAAAAGACCGAAAAGGCCTTCTGGATAATGGAGATTTCTCTGTACCCGGAAGCGGCGGCAATATTCCTGCAGGAGAAGTGTTTATTTCGCCGGTTGTTGGCCAAACTGAGGGTACAGTTGTGTTTGACGGAAGCATGTCATTCAGTGATGGTGACAGCATCTTAAAGACACCAATTACTTGTAAAATCGAAAAAGGCTTCATTACCTCAATTACAGGCGGCGAAGAAGCAAAGCGTCTTTTAAAAGACATTACTGCAGCCGAAAAGGAAGCTCTTGCCCTTGAAAAAAGTGGAAAGTTACCGGCTGGTCAGGGTGAAGTTTACAAACGCAACGCAAGAAACATAGGCGAACTTGGAATAGGATTAAATCCTTCAGCATGCATTACAGGCAATATGCTCGAAGACGAAAAGGCGTTCCGTACATGCCATTTTGCTGTAGGAATGAATTACGACGGAGACGCACCTTGTTTAATACATTTTGACGGAGTTGTCCGAGATCCGACAATCGTAATCAAATATCTGGACGGAACTGAGTGTACTGTTTTGGAAAACGGTGAACTTTGTTTCTAAAGCTATTTGTTTTCTTTTTCGAGTTTCTGAATCTGCTGAATTGCATCTGCTGACTGCTGCAGCTGCTCGCGTGTCATGTCTTCACCGTTCTTGAGCATTGCAGCAGGCACACCGTATGCCTTTTCCAAAGCTTCATTAGTAAGCACTTCTTCCGGAGTACCGTAATCCATGTCGCGGTTAGGATAAAATAGAAGAACATTATCTGCGTACTTGCGGCTCAAATCCAGTTCATGCATTGAAATATAAATTGCTGTTCCCGTAGCAGCTGCAAATTCCTTCAGGTAAGCAAGTGCACTTTCCTTCTGACGGAATTCCATTGCAAAAAGCGGTTCATCCATAAAGACAGACGCACTTCCATACAATAAGCTGAACGCAAGCAGTACACGCTGAATTTCACCTTTGCTTATTTCAGTAAGTCCGTGGTCAAGAACATTGCCAAGTTCAAAAACATCTATAACTTCAGGAAGAAGGTCATTCTGATGCAGACCCTTTGCTTTTCCCTTTAATGCGCCGTTCTGGTATACAAATGTAAGCAGGTTAGCAACTTTATCGTCACTTTCAAATTCCATGTTCTGGTAAATAACAGAAGCTACAAGATTTTTCTGTTCTTCAGGCAAAGAAGCAATGTCTTCGCCAAAAAGCCAGCATTTACCGTTCTGCGGAACAAGGCGTCCGCTTGCAAGCATCATGAATGTTGTCTTACCGCAGCCGTTCGGGCCAACAAGACTTGTAAAACCAGCAGGTATCCGTCCGCTGAAGTGGTCAAATACAGGAGAAGGGATAATCTGTTTGCCTTCAGCGTCAACATCGCCTTCTACAGCAGGATATGTAAATGAAACATCATTAAATTCTATATAATTCATGCAGTAAGTGTAACAAAAAAGCGCCTGTTTGCAAACCGCCCGTTTTGTCTGCCCAAAGATTAAATTCAGTCCCTTCTATTGAAAGATAGTTCAATACGGTGTAAACTATTTGCAAACTTTTTAAATACAAATCCCATTGTGGAATAAATTAAATAGGAGGATTTCATGTCCAGAAAAAAACAGTCAATGGATGGTAACACAGCTGCTGCTCATGTAGCATACGCTTTTACTGAAGTAGCCGGTATCTATCCAATCACCCCTTCTTCACCAATGGCAGACTATGTTGATCAGTGGTCAGCAGCAGGCCAGAAGAACATTTTCGGCACAAAAACAAAAGTAATTGAAATGCAGTCAGAAGCAGGTGCTTCAGGTACAGTTCACGGTTCTCTTGCAGCTGGTGCCCTCACAACAACATTTACAGCTTCACAGGGTCTTCTCTTGATGATTCCTAACATGTATAAGATTGCAGCTGAACAGCTTCCTTCTGTATTCCATGTTTCAGCACGTTGTGTTGCTACACAGTCATTGAACATTTTCGGTGACCACTCAGACGTTTATGCTTGTCGCCAGACAGGTTTTGCTATGCTCGCAGAATCAGATCCACAGGAAGTTATGGACTTAGCTCCTGTAGCTCACCTTGCAGCAATCGAAGGAAAAGTTCCATTCCTTAACTTCTTCGACGGTTTCCGTACATCACACGAAATCCAGAAGATTGAAACTTGGGACTACGATGTTCTTAAGAAGATGTGCAACATGGATGCAGTAAAAGCATTCCGTGAACATGCTCTTAACCCAGAACATCCAGCAATGCGCGGTTCTCACGAAAATGGTGACGTTTTCTTCCAGCACCGTGAAGCTTGCAACAATGTATACGAAGCACTTCCAGCAGTAGTAGAAAAATACATGGATATGATTAACAAAGAAATCGGTACAAACTATTCTTTATTCAACTACTACGGTGCTCCAGATGCAGACCGCGTTATGGTAGCTATGGGTTCTCTCTGCGACGTTGCAGAAGAAGTTATCGACTACCTCGTAAAGAAAGGCGAAAAAGTTGGTCTTATCAAAGTAAGACTCTATCGTCCATGGGTTGCTTCAAAATTCCTCGCAGCTCTTCCAAAGACATGTAAGAAGCTTGCAGTTCTCGACAGAACAAAGGAACCAGGTTCTCTTGGTGAACCACTTTATCTTGATGTTGCTACAACATTACGTGAAGCAGGTCTTAACGACGTTGTACTTTGCGGCGGTCGCTACGGTCTTGGTTCAAAAGATACACCTCCTTCAAGCATTTTTGCTATCTTCACAGAACTTGCAAAAGATGCTCCTAAGTCACGCTTTACAATCGGTATTGTTGATGATGTTACAAACCTCAGCTTACCAGAAGTTAAACCAGCTCCAATCACATCTGCTGAAGGAACAGTAGGATGTAAGTTGTGGGGTATCGGTGGTGACGGTACAGTAGGTGCTAACAAAGACTCTACAAAGATCATTGGTGATCACACAGACAAATACATTCAGGCATACTTCCAGTACGACTCAAAGAAGACTGGCGGTATCACAATTTCTCACCTCCGCTTTGGTGACAAACCAATCAAGGCTCCATATTACATCAACCAGGCAGACCTCGTAGCTTGCCACAACCAGTCATATATCATCAAGGGATATAAGATGGTTCAGGATGTTAAGAAGGGCGGTACATTCCTCATCAACTGTCAGTGGACAGATGAAGAACTCGACAAGAACTTACCGGCTGAAGCAAAGAAATACATTGCAGAAAACAACATCACAGTTTACACAGTAGACGCTGTTAAGATTGCAGGTGAAGTTGGCTTAGGCAAACGTACATCTACAGTACTCCAGTCAGCATTCTTCAAGCTTGCAAACGTACTTCCTGCAGAAGAAGCAATTCAGTACATGAAGGAAAAGGTTGTTGCTAAGTTTAGCAAGAAAGGTCAGGATATTGTTGACGCTAACTGCAAGGCAATTGACCTTGGTGCAGGTGCTCTTCACAAGGTTGAAGTTCCAGCTTCTTGGGCTAACCCAGCTGCTGATGCTCCAAAACCAGCTCTCAAGGGTGAAGCAAAGACTGTAGCAATGGTTGAAAAGTTAATGAACCCAATCGCTCTTATGGACGGTGACTCATTACCAGTTTCAGCATTCAAAGACATTGCAGACGGTCAGTTTGAACTTGGTGCTTCTGCTTACGAAAAACGCGGTACAGCAGTTATGGTTCCAGCATGGAACGCAGAAAAGTGTGCTCAGTGTAACAACTGTGCATTCGTTTGTTCACATGCAACAATCAGACCATTCCTCCTTACAGACGAAGAAGTAAAAGCAGGTCCAGCAAACATGACAACTGTTGCTGCAAAGAATCCAAAAATCAACATGTACAAATATACATTGGCAGTATCTCCACTCGATTGTATGGGATGCGGTGAATGTGTAACTGTATGTCCTACAAAGGCTATCGAAATGGTTCCACAGGAAACAATTTCTGCAGAACAGCCAGTATTCGATTACCTCGTTGCAAATATCAGCAAAAAGCCGGAAGCAGACGCTCTTCCAGCAACAATCGGTTCTCAGTATCAGCAGCCATTGCTTGAATTCTCAGGCTCATGCGCTGGTTGTGCTGAAACATCATACGGCCGCTTGATTACACAGCTCTTCGGTGAACACATGTACATTTCTAATGCTACAGGTTGTTCTTCAATCTGGGGTGGTCCAGCAGCTACATGTCCTTACACAATCAACAAAGATTCTAAGAAGGGTCCGGCTTGGGCTAACTCATTGTTCGAAGATAACGCTGAACACGGCTTCGGTATGCACATGGGTCAGAAATATATCCGTGACAACCTTATTGCTAAACTTGAAGAAATTGCTGCAGGTGACAAAGCTCCAGCTTCCCTCAAGGATGCAATTGCTAAGTTCATCGAAACAAAAGATTCTACAACAGGCAACGTTGAACCATGCAAAGCACTTATTGCAGAACTCGAAAAACTCGACTGCGACTGTGCAAAAGAAATCCTCGAAAAGAAAGACTACCTCTCAAAGAAGTCAGTTTGGATCTTCGGTGGTGACGGTTGGGCATATGATATCGGCTTCGGCGGCTTAGACCACGTTCTCGCTTCTGGCGAAAATGTAAACGTAATGGTATTCGATACAGAAATGTACTCAAATACAGGTGGACAGGCATCTAAGTCTTCTAACATTGGTGAAATCTGTCAGTTCGCTGCTGCAGGTAAGGAAATCGGTAAGAAGAGCCTTTCAGAAATTGCAATGAGCTACGGTTACGTATACGTTGCTCAGATTGCTCTTGGTGCTAACCCAGCTCAGGCAATTAAAGCAATTCAGGAAGCAGAAGCTTACAACGGTCCTTCACTCATCATTGGTTACGCTCCTTGTGAACTCCATGGTGTTAAGGGCGGTATGAACCACTGTCAGGATGAAATGAAAGCTGCAGTTAAGGCTGGTTACTGGAACCTCTTCAGCTACAACCCAGCTCTTAAGGCAGAAGGAAAGAATCCATTCACTCTTACATCAAAAGAAGGTGATGGAACATATCAGGCATTCCTTGCAAACGAAACACGTTACTCAGCACTTACACGTAAGTTCCCAGAACGTGCAGAATTCCTCTTCAAGAAGAGCGAAGATGTTGCAAAGGCACGCTTTGAACACTTACAGAAACTTATTGAACTTTACAAATAAGTTTTTGAAAGACAAGTTCAATGTTACGGCAGAAGCAATTCTGCTGTAGCAAAGTAAAGCGGTCCGTTTTTCTAAAGAATTACTGCAGAAGAACGGACCGTTTTTTCTCTACTTGAGGACAATATGAAAAAAAGAAGTATCTGGAAAAAAGATTACACATTACTGTTAATTGCAATAATCATTCAGTTTATTGTAGTTCCGCTTTTTAACAGAATAGAAATAATTAAGCCAATGATCCGAGTTTCAATTGTTCTTGCAGTAGAAGTAATTCTGCTTGTTTACTTAATTGCATTAGTTGTAAAAACAATAAACAAAAAGCGCGTTGTGCTTAACGAAGACGAGTCAACTTCACTTTCTTCTGAAACAGAAATGAATCGTGCAATAACAAACGTTAACAATGCAGCTTCAACACTCAACGAAAAATATTCCGGCGAAAAAGAAAAGCTTAAATCCTTAACAGATGAAATAAAGACATTTGTTCCGGTAAATGACATTTCTGCAATCAAGCTTGAGCAGAACATTATCTGGAAACTTACGGAAGTAGGAAATGCGTGCGGGGCAGCAATGGCCGGTAAGCCAAACGCTCAAGCCTCTTTGGACGAACAGCTGGACGCACTCAAAAAGCTTATTTCTCAGCGCAAGAAGTGTCAGGAATAATTTCCGTCCCCTCTTCAGTCAGCAGAAAGACCGTTTCTTCAGCAAAATCAGCAATTTTCAGCCAAAAAGTCATTTTTCAGCAAAATCAGCACTTAATTTCCCCAAAAACTTTGCCCAGAGAGTCGTGAATCACTAAATTTGCAATATCATCGCTTGGAGTAGGGTCCCTGTTGATAAGCACAAGGTATTTTCCGCCAAATTCGCGTATAAGGCCGGCCGCAGGATAAACAGTGAGCGAAGTTCCGCCAATAATCAGCATATCAGCCTGCCATAAAGCATTTACTGCACCCTGTACAACAGAATCGTTAAGGTTTTCTCCATATAATACAACATCAGGCTTAATCAAACCGCCGCACTTTTTGCACAAAGGAAGCCCGTTTTTGTCAGAATGTGTGTCAACATAATCCAAATCGTAAAAAGCGTGACAGTTAGTACAATAATTGCGTAGAGTACTTCCATGTAGCTCAAACACTTTTCTGCTTCCCGCACTCTGATGCAGACCGTCTATATTCTGAGTAATTACAGCGCTCAGTTTGCCCTTTGCCTCAAGTTCAGCAAGCTTAAGGTGGGTTATATTAGGCTTAATTCCATGTAATATAAGCTTTTCCCTGTAAAAACGGTAAAATTCTTCAGTTTTGTCATAGAAAAATGAATTGCTGAGTATTTCTTCCGGCGGCCAGTCCCACTTCTGGTGATAAAGTCCGTCTACACTCCTGAAGTCTGGAATTCCACTTTCCGTAGAAACGCCTGCTCCACCAAAAAATACTATACTTTTGCATTCATTTATCATTGCCTGGAGCTGTTCAACTTTTCCCATTTCCATAAACGCCTCCGTTTTTCAAACAATATTTGTATAGTGTATAGTAAAGTATGCTTGTTAAGAATGTCAAATTTTGTGTAAAAATCCTTTAAATTTCAGCCGATATTAAGAATGGAGAAGAATGTCTAAATTTGACAATTTGTCAAAAATCGACAATAATTCTAATATCTCTAGTTGTCAGAAAATTTTTTTAAAGGATCGTCGTATGAAAAAATTTTTATGTTGTTTTTTAATTACTATTTTCTCATTTAATGTTGTTTTTGCTGGTGGCAAAAAAGATGTAGATGAACGTGATCTTGGTGAAAAGAACAGTTGGCAGGAAACGTTCGACATCAATGATAAGGAAACCGGCAAGTATAACATCATGATTGAGGCAACAGACCAGGCCGGAAATTTAAAAGTCGAAGGTCCTTACAATATTATAATCGATCAGGAAAGTGATTTGCCTGTTTCGGGAATTACAAATCCTTCTGAACAGATGCGCATTACCGGTAACTTGAATGTTGTCGGAACATGTATTGATGATGATGCAGTTGATTTTGTAAATATTATTTTCGACGGCGACGAAGATAATATGCAGCTTGCAGAAGGAAAAGATTTCTGGTCAGCATATCTTGATACAAATGATCTTGAAGAAGGTCCTCATACTATAGAAGTTTTTGGAACTGATATAAATGGTCTTCGCGGACACAGTACAAAAATTACATGGCAGCTCGACAGACGTGCACCTGTTACGACAATTACTAATTACACAATGGGTCAGCTTGTAAGCGGCAAGATTGAACTTGAAGGTACAATTGAAGATGGTAACGGAATTGCTCAGTTAAAATATAGTTACGACGATGAATATTTTACTGAAGTAAAAATCAGTCAGGTAAAGCTTAAGGAACCTGATGAACAGGGAAGACTTACTTACTGGACATTCAAACTTCCTATTGATACAAAAAAATTTGAAGATGGTCCAAAAAAGATTTCATTTAAAGCAAGAGATAATGCAGGTTCAATTGGTGACTTTGCATTCTTAGTATTTATTGATAATACACCGCCAGACGTACAGATTGTTTATCCACTTGAAGATGAAGCTGTTAACGGTATTTTCTCTGTAGCAGGTTTTGCAAAAGATACAGTTGGTCTTCAGAGTTTAGCATGGCAGTACGGTGATCAGGGCGGACAGTTTGAACTTATTCCAGGTAACGCATACTGGGTAGCAGAAGTAAATACAATTGGTGCTGCTAAGGCACAGGACTTTGTAATCAATGCAGTTGATATTGCAGGCAACGTTGTTAATGTAAAGCAGAAGATTATTCTTGATCAGGAAGCAGACAAGCCTGTTGTAACAGTAACATATCCTGAAGCAGAAGGAAATGTAGAAGGCTTGGACGGAACAATGTACATCCGCGGTATTGTTGCAGATGTTGATGGTACTGCAACAGTTTCATACAGCATTGATGGTGGTGAAGAACAGACATTTGAATGTACAGGTGTATTCTACGCAGACATTCCTGGTGATTTGGCAAGCGGTACTCATACACTTGCAATTTACGGAACTGATATTAACGGTGTAAAGGGAAATGTACTTAAAGTTCCGTTTACAGCAAAAGGCGTTTCACCTCAGTTTGAAAATGAACTTCTTGCTTCAAAGACAGCATCAGAACCGTATGTTAACGGAATGCTTATCAATCCTGAAGCAGACCAGAGTTATACAGTTGATGTAGTTTCAACATGCGGACTTTCTGCATTAAGCTACAGTTTTGCATGGGGCTACGACAATACAGATTCAGTTGACGTAACACTTAAGGGCGGCGAAAAGAAAGTTACAGTTTCTGTACCAATGACAAATGTTCCTTGGGGTGTAAGTGAACTTACAGTTAAGGCAACAGATATTTTCCAGAGAATTTCTGAACACAAAGTAATTCTTGCAACAAAAGATTTAACACGTCTTTATGGCGAAGAACCTGGCGTATTCTTTAACGATTCAGTTGTTGGTGCAGACGGTGCAATTAAAAACGATCCGTATAATCCAGTAACAGGTTACTTCCTTGGCGGCTACATTGATAAGGTTGAACTTGTTCCTCCAACAAATGCAGCAGAACCACAGTTTGACGGAAACATTATTACACTGTATCCGGGAGAAGGGGGTTCGGGACCAGTAGTTGTTCGCGTAACAACAGACACAGGCGCACAGGTTGACTCAAGACAGATTTACTTTATTGCAGAAGCAGGTGATCCTCCATTACTCGAACTTTACGATGAAAGCGAAGAAATAAGAACACCTCTTGAACCGGGTAATATAAATGTAACAATGGAAGGTAAGACAGAACCAGGCGTTTCTGTTTCATACAAAATACTTTCAGCTGCTGTTGAATACACAGACGGTGTTGTTACAGGTTCACATGCAGAACCAATTCCTCACGACATGAATACAGTTACAGTACAGGATGACGGTTCATTCAGTTTTGAAATACCAGCATACAAAATACCAGACGGTTTAACTGTAGTAGAAGTTGTAGCAACAAATGAATCTGGAATGAAAACAGTTAAGTCATTCGAAGTAAGAAAAATTGCAGATGCACCTGAAGGCGCAAAAATTGCAGCACCGGCAATCTACTGGCTCGATGACATTAACCTCTATGCAGTTGCACTTTATCAGGGTGAACTTGATGTAACATTCGATGTATTCGAAAGTGAAAACTGGCATGCAGGTAACAATGAATTCTCATTTGCCGTAACACCAGCAGCTACTGGTAAAGCAGTAATGAGCAAATATACAGCAAAAAAGAGCGGCGCAATTTCTGCAAGAATGAACAGCGTAAACGGTTCTCCTTACCAGAGCGGTATGACACTTGCACTTGCACGCGGCGCTTCAAAAGAAATAACAAACAAGGCAACAGTTTCAGTAAAGAGTCCTGTAGCATTAGTTAATGCAGAATGGAAACTTGTTTCTGATGAAAAGTATGGCGGTGAAGCTAACCAGGTAGGAGCAATTGACCTTAAGAAAGCTGTTGCAGTTGATGATATGGGTGAAGAATACGAATTTGACGTTCCAATTCAGAATCTTCCTGCTGGAATTGTTCACGTATTTGTAACAGTAACAAACATTGACGGAGACGCAGCAGAACTTCAGTCAACATTAGGAATTATCCGCGACTACGACACAGGCCGTATCGATGATGATTCAGCAATTTATTGGAAAGAAACAGCCGGTTGTGAATATGATGCAAACGGTGAAAGATATATTCTTGATAACGGAGCACCACTTGTTGGTTACGCAAATCTTTATGGACCATTAACAGCAGAACTTGCAAATCCTGTAGAAGGACTTGATGTTGTAGTAGAAGGAAACATTGTAAAGATTAACGCAACAGTAGACGGTGTTTACGAAAATGTAGAAGTTAAAGTAACAGACGGTATTGGCGCAGTTTATACAGCACCTGCAGTAAATCTTATTGTAGATACAGCTAATCCTGTTATTGAACTTACAGCTCCAGAAGTAATGGCATGGTCTGGCGAAACACTTCATGTAGAAGGTACAGTTAGCGACGGTAACGGAATTGACTGGCTTGAAGTAAGCTACGACGCAATGCAGACTTGGAAAAAGATTGAAATTACGGAAGAAGGTACATTCTCATTCGATGAAAACATTTCTTACATCGAAGACGGAATTGTTCCTGTAGACTTCCACGTAGTAGATAAATCTGGAAAAGAAACATACCTTACAAGAGCAGTACAGAAAGATACAACACCTCCGGAAGTAAGGGTAATTGTTCCAGAAGCACTTTCCCGTGTTAACGGTGAAAACAGAATTGCATTCCTTGTTAAAGATGCAGGCGTATTCAGCAAGTTTGAATATGTTCCAATGCTTGACGAAGAAGGCAATCCTATGGAACTTCCTGAACCACCGGCAGAAGAACCTGTATATGACGAAAACGGTGTACAGATTGGTACAACAGGTGATGAAGGCTGCAAGATTTCTTCTATGCCAACAACATTAATTGGTCTGCCATACCGCCCGATCGACAACATGATGCGCTTTGCATTTACAGATGAAGTTGGTAATGAAACACTCATCAACACTTGGGAATTTACAGTTGATCCTGAAAGCGACTTGCCTATTGCAGACATTAACCTTCCTGTAGAAAATCAGGTAATTACAAGAGACTTTGTTCTTTCTGGTGTAATCTACGATGATGATGGTGCATGCAGAACATACTATAAGCTTGATGACGGTGAATACCAGATGATAAGCGATTACGAATCAAGCTTTGAACATACAATTTTCCTTTCAGACTTAACTGATAACGAACATACACTTACAGTTTACGCAGAAGACATTCACGGTGTTATTGGACCGGAAGTTGTTCGTACAATCAGAGTTTCTCTTGAAGAACCAAAGGGCGAAATGCTTACTCCGGAAATCAGCCAGACTGTTAAAGATACAGTTACATTGACTGGTGTTGCATCAGATAAAAACGGCATTTCTAAAGTACAGATTTCTGTTGATAACGGTTCAAGCTACAATGACGCTATTGGTACTGAAGAATGGTCTTATACATTCAGTACAAAAGCAATTCAGGACGGAACACACGTTGTATTCATTAAGATATTCGACGGTTACGAAATTACAGGTACATATTCTTCATTAATCAACATTGATAACACAAGCCCTGTACTTTCTCTTGAATTACCATTGGATGACAGTAAGACAACACATTACATTGCATTCAGCGGTGAGACAACAGATAACATTGGTTTAACAGACCTGTTCATTACAGTACGCAGCCTCGAAGGAAAAGAAGTTCCTGAAGACCTTGCAAAAATTGAACTTGTTCCTGATGCAATTATTTCTCAGGTAACAGATGTTTCTTCTCTTGAAAATGGATTCTATAACATTGAGCTTACTGGAACAGATGCTGCAGGTAACATTACTCGTGTAAGCCGCAACATTCAGGTAGACAAGGATACTCCACTTACTAAGGTTGAACTTTTGTATCCGCTCAACGGTGAACATGTTCAGGGAACATTCAATATTTACGGTACAGCAACAAGTGAAGAAGATCCTATTGCAAGCGTAACACTTTACATTGACGGTAAAGTTGCACAGGGTCTGGATAACACAACTCCTTCAGACAGCGGTTACTTTAGATTCAACATTAAGCCAAATACAGAAGAATTTGGTGTAGATACATTTGCAGAAGGTCAGCACACATACAAGGTTATTGCTACAACAGAAACCGGTAAGCAGGTTGAATCAACAGAACAGTATCTTATTTACGGAAAACTTGGTCCTTGGGTAACACTCGACAACTTTACATACGGTGACTTCGCAGTTGAACGCCCTATGTTAAGAGGTGACGCCGGTTACGAAATTTCACAGGAAGAAAAGGACGCACTTAAGGACAAGAATACACTTAAAGAAAAGAAAGAAGCTATTGAAGCAAAATCTGTTAAGCAGGTTTACATAAGCTTGAACAACGGTAAGACATTTACACCTGTTTCTAAAAAGAACAAGGGCAAATGGGAATATCGTGTAGAAAACGAAGACATTGCAGCCGGATATCACTTCCTGCTTATCAAGGCAGAAATGAATGACGGTACAAGCGCAATTACAAGACTTCTTGTACAGGTTGACCATACATATCCTTCAATCAGACTTGTTTCACCTGGTGAAGGCGGACACTACAACCAGTACCTTGAATTCTCTGGTTTAACAGGAGATGACATTGCACTCAGAAACGTTAAGCTTTACTTACGTTCTGGTGACAAGAACTCATATGGTGTACCTGCATTCTTCCAGGGCCTCTACTTCGAAGGCGGCTTCTGGGGTGCTTCACTTTGGGACATTGGTGCAGGTCTTACATTCATGGATGATGCTGTAAAAGTACAGATAAGCTTTGGACAGTTTACTCAGGGTCAGCGTAATGCTGTACAGAAAGTACTTGGTCAGAAGCAGTCAAACTTCCGCTTTGGTGGAAACATCATCAGCGGTAAGATTATCGCTCAGCTTTATGTACTGCCGTTCATGTCATTCCTTGGACGTGACTGGGAATGGCTTACTGCAACATTCTCTCTTGGTGCAAACTTCTCTATGTTCACAGAATCTGGTGCAGGTACATCACAGATGCTTTCTGCCGTTCTTGGACAGATTGAATTCCCGCGTGTAACAATGAAGAAGCTTAAGAACTTCAAGACTTGGTCGTTCTTCTTTGAACCGCAGTTATGGTTTATTCCTTCAGATGTCGTAAGTGAAGACGCAAAGAAGGTAGTATTTACATTTACATTTGGTATTAGAACAGACGTATTCTGATGAATGCGTTTTGGAGTATATAAATCGGTAAGAGTTTTTTTAGGAGCTGGATATGAAAGATAAGAGCCTTTTAGTTAAATTATTCGCTGTTCTTTGTGGAACAGCACTGTTAGTGACTGCAGGTATTTCCTGTAGAGTAGGTCTTGGTGAACAAGTCGATGTTGGTACACCAACCGTAGAAATTACATACCCTTCTGCGGAAAGCATTATCAGGGATAACTTTGTAATCGAAGGTATAATCTCTGATGATATGGGTGTACAAACCGTAACTGTAGACCTTGATATGCAGAACAGTTCTGGAAACGGTACAACTTCCATAGGAACTGTTAACGCAGAAATCATTAACAATGGTGCAGGTAACCAGACAGGTAAATGGAAGCTTGCCATCGATTACCAAAATTTCTGCGACAAGAAATTACAAGACGGTTCTTATATTGCTTATGTAACAGCCAAAGATAGGGCTGGACATGTCTCAAGTAGAATTTCATTGGCTTTTTCTATTGATAACTTAGCTCCTGTTTTCATTATATCAAGCCCAACTTCTAGAAATATTAACACTCCAACTCCTTATGGTAGTAAACTGACTGTGTCTGGTGCTCTTGCAGACGATCATGTTGTTCGTGAAATGAACATTTCTATCATAGACAAGGACGGAAATGTACTTGGAAATAAATTAAGCTTCACAAATGTAGAACCAAGTTCTGTTTCTTCTGGTAAAGTAATTGCTCAGTACAACAAGACAGTTGCAAACTATCTTAGCTTAGCTGATAAAACTAATTACAAGGGAAGAGTTCCTTCTGAAGACGAAATAAAGCTCCACGAAAATTATCTTGCTATTTATAAATACGACAATCCGTCAGATACAAGCTATACAATCAACATGGATTCTATTGAAGCAGTAGAAACAAAAGACTTCATGTGTTTGATTGAATTAGTTGATAACGCTCAGGCATATCCGGGAAGCGATATTATTGATGAAGCAAACAAAAGAGGTAACGCAGAAACACGCCATTGGATAAATGACGATATTTATGATGTCTTATTATCTTCTTCAGGATACAATCTTACAACAGATGAAATTAAGAACATTCTTAACGGAACATCTACAAAACAGATTCAGCCAAGAGCTGCAGCAGAAACAGATAATGCAGACGAAGATATTAGGAATTACCTGCAGACAGAAGATAAAAATACGCATGAAAAAATATATTTTATTGAAAAAAATGCATTCAGCTTAAATCCTGTAGCTGCACCTTCTTACCAGATTCTTGGATGTGTTATTCCAGAAGGCAAGACACCTGCAGAAAATGTAATTAAGGCAGGCGGCAGTGCAACATTCAAGGCAATGGCAGGACGCGACGGTATTGGTGTTAAGCCAGAGACATTCAGATATTACTTCTACAAAGTAAAGGATGACGGAACAGTAGACTGGCCTACAGCAGTAGTTCTTGAAAGCGGTGAAGAAAAAATAGATTATTCTTCAACAGCAGCTAACTGGAAGGATTTCTATGAAGTAGAAGATGACAATGTAAAGGGAAGTCCTCTTGTAAACATCGATAGTTATAAGACAGCTGACGGTAAGGTAAAGGAAAAATACTTTGATGAGTTGGAAAAAGTAGAAAAGAATAAATTTAATTATGATAAAAACAACGGTTCTAAAACTGATTACACAGAAACAATTCCTATTCCAGAATATTTTGACTCTGGTGACAAATACTATATTGTTGTAACAGGTCTGGATCTGAACAGCGAAGAACTTTATTCTCTTGAAGACTACGGATTTGAAGTAGCATCGAGCGGTAGGGCTCCGTCAATCAGCTGGGATAGATATGATGCTGCTGACAAGGCAAAGAACCTTGAAGCAAACTCATATTATAACTATGCAAGCCTTGACAATGAAGAAGAAAATGAAGCAAAACGCATTAGATACAGCGGTACTGTTGAAACAGATGCTAACTTAATTTCTTCTGTAAAGGCAACAATCGGTATTAAGGATCCAAACAATGCTGACCTTGAAATACCAGAATTAAGTGGTCCTTGTAAATTTGAATATGTTTCTACAACAGCAGGTAAAAAGAAATACACATGGTCATTCGACGCAGGTGAAATTCTTGTAAATCATTCAAATGACTACAAGACAATCTTGAGCACAGGAAGCTACATTTATACATTTACAGTTTCTGCAGTAGACAACAATGGTATTGAAGGCTTCTCTACCGACCGTCAGATTACTGTTGATACAGAATCTCCTGTAGTAAACCTTAACGAAGTAACACCTATCGTAGAAAAGACAGTAGACGGAAAGCTTACTAAGTATATAAACGGTAAGGTTACAATCAACGGCTTCATTACAGAAACAAACCTCAAGAGGGTATACTACAAGCTCAAGAGTGACGGAAAGCAGGTTTATCACTATGTTGATGACAAAGTAGGAAATGAATTTACAGATGAATTTGGACTCGACCTTGCTCCAGCCGTAAACTCTTCATTGAACACAACAAAGAAATACTATGACGACAAGAAACAGGAAATGTATCTTGCCGACAAGAAATCACTTGAAATTGAACTGTTTGCAGAAGACCAGGCAGGCAACGTAAATAAAGTAACAGCTGCAGCTTCAAACAAGAGATCATACATACTTGATCAGTCAACAGACGCTCCTTACTTTGAAGATGGTGCAAACTTCAAGGACGGATTCAACAACAAGAATCTTATAAAGATAAACAACAACCTCTTTGACTTCTCAGATGCAGGCAGTGTAATCACAGCACAGATTGTTGATGATGATGCAATTAAGAGCGTTAAGTATTCTATTCAGACACTCAAGGCAGATGCAACTGAAGAAGAAAAACTCCTCAAGGAAAATTATACAGAACCATATAATATTGGTGACGACAAATACTACGGTACAATCGAAAACATCAACAAGTCACCATACAGCCTCAAGATTCAGTTACCAAGAACAATCGAAGGTGTATACCGCCTTATCATCAAGGTAACAGATACAAAAGAAGAAACAAACTACGGACAGGAATGGACAATAGTCGACACAATGATTGCAGTCGACGAACTTAATCCAAGAATCTCTCTTGACTACGAATACGGTTCATTCGTAACACAGAATCCTATTGTTCACATTACAACATACGATACAGCACACATCAGCAAGATTGAACGCTATGGCAGTGTACAGGATCCTTCAACATTAGCATGGGTTGTTTCTGATGTACCTGATGTAACACTCGAAACAACTGGAACAGAAAGATTCGAAATTGAAGATGGTAACGGTGCTCTTAACAGTACAGACACAGTTATTTTCACAAATATTATTGAAACAGACAGAACAGGATTAAAACGCTATAGAGTTTATGATGCATACGAAAAGGTAACATCATATGACTTCTATTGGAATATTGATACAAAGAAGCCTGTATTCACTTTGGAACAGGCTACTAACAAGACAGCTCCGGAAGCAGTACCTTCTACACTCAAGGGAAAGAAAAAGTTCTCTGACTTTACAGATGCAGACATAAGGGTATTTGACCAGAAGAGCCGCTTTGAAGTAACTGGTGGTGTTCAGGATATTCACTCAGGTGTAAAGGATCCTGTAACTGGTGAAGAAACACAGAGCGATACAGACATACTCCAGGACGCAAGAGACGGAGTTGGAAGTACTGATGCAAGTATGATCGGTAACTTCTACTACAAGGCAGTACGCAAGGATTCAAGCGGAAAATACTGGACACCGGTAAAAGATGATGCATCTTCAACAGGATGGACTGAAGTACAGACAACAATCCCTGGCGGCGACGGTACTGGAGACTTTAACGAACTTAAGGAAAAGAATGCAGAACAGCTTGCAGAAGACGGATGGGTAGATACAACAGGAACAGTCAGCATAACAAGAACATCAACAGCAACAAACTACCTTGATGACGCAAAGTGGCGTGCAGATATTGATGCAACAGGATTTACAGAAAACGAAAAATACATAATCTACCTTGCAGCAGTTGATAAGGCTATGAACGTTTCATCTGCTTCAGCAAACCCTTCTGCTGTACTTTACGTAAAACCTGACCAGACAGCACCAGTTCTTACTGCACAGGTTAACGGACGCAACATTGAAGAACTTGATGAAAACGAATATCTTAACGGACACCTCAAGGTAACAGGTACAGTAACAGAAGAAAACGTAGATACATTCACCGTAACAGTAACAAAAGACGGTGAACGCATGAATGCATACGAAAACGTAACTCTCAGCGGAACTGCACCAAACTATACATATGAAATTGACGACATTACCGACACTGGTGACTGGCAGTTCAAGATTGCAATTGTTGATAAGTCAGGACGCTCAAAGAACGTAACACAGCTTGTACACTTTGATACTTCTGGACCAATCGTATCACCTCAGAACCTTACTGATGGTGACATCATCTACAACGGTGTAGAAGGATGGAAGGATGAAGCCGGAGTACATTTCTTCAAGGCAGAAGGTACATGGACAGACCTTGGTATTGGTCTCGTACCATCATCACCTTCTTCTGCATACAAGGAACCAAGAATCTACTTCTCAACAGCAGACGTATGCCCTTCTAAGGGTGCAATTACAGACAAAGATTCAAACGGTAACCCAACAGTAGCTACAGGCTGGACACAGGTAACTGCAGCAAACGGTGGAAAGGTTGACGCAGAAGGCAGAACATTTGCAATTAAATTCCCGCTTACAGAATCAATCAAGAAACTCCACATTCTTGCAATTGACCCTCTCAACAACAGGGAAGTTAAGTCATACGGAATCAGCTATGATAAGGAATCTCCAAAGGCAGAAATAGTAAATGCTCCTGAAAAGGTACCTGGAACAAACTACTACAAGAGAGATGCAGCAGCAGTATACGACATAAAGATAACAGATAGCCGCTCACTCAGAGGATACTCATCACTTGAAAACGATGAAGGCCCTGTAGTAATAACAGCAACATACAAGGCAACATACGATTCAAATATTGAATACTCAACATCATCTTCTGCAAATCCAATTACAGTTGGAACAGACTTTACAGTAACAAAGACAGCAGGCAAGACAGAAAGTGCAAATGAAGTTTGGAGAACAATTACAATTCCAGCAACTTCACCAAAGCACAACGGTATATGGACATTCACTGTAACTCCAAAGGATTCTGCTAACCACAGTGTAGATTCAGACTGCAAGTTTGAAGAAAAGATTACAATCGATCCTTCAAAACCAGTACTTACACTCCCAACAAGTGCAGCTCCTCTTTCAATATCAGATTCATCAATTACAGAAACTGGTTCTGTTACAACACCTCTGTTTGCAGAAGGAAGTACACTTGTAGGTGAAACAGCTAAGGCTGGTACAACATACTTCAACGGAAAGAATTCAACACTTACACTCGTACTCAAGGCAAAGGACGTAGTAACAGGAATTAAGACTGTAAACTACAAGGTATTCAAGGGAGCAAAGACAGTTTCAACAGGAACAACAGATTATGCAATTCCTGCAAATCCAGACTGGTATAAGCTCAACAAGAATGACCAGGCAGATATTTACAACATAGACATTAAGGGCTTCCAGAGCTTCACATATCCTGATGATGACGGCGAATATACAATATTCGTAAAGGCAATAGATGAAGCAGGATGGGAAACAGAAGAACACTTCAAGCTCATAGTAGATACAACAGTACCTGCACTTACAAGCACAGATACTGTAGGACGCTATACAAACGGAAACTTCACGTTACAGGGAACAGTTTCTGATACAAACATCGTAAGCGTTACAAGAACAGCAACAGGAACAAATGCTGAAGACATTGTATGGAACCAGAGTGCAAACACATGGTCTATTGAACAGACAGCTCCTGCTGGAACAGCAACATTTACATACACAATTACAGCAAAAGACAGGGCAAGCAATACAACTACAATAAACAGAACTGTAACAATCGACCGCACTCCACCGACAGTTACAATTACACCTCTTTCTAACTCTACACAGACAACCAGCAGCATTACATTCAACGGAACTGCAGCTGACGAAACAGGTGGTTCTGGAATCAACGGAAACGTAATGCTCTGGTATGATACAACTGCTTCTTATGCAAACGAAGCAGCAGCTCTTGCAGCATACGGAACATCACCTGACGGACAGAAGAAGGAACAGGCACTTGACGGAACATCATGGTCATATAAGTTTACTGGCATTGATGACAATACAGCAGCAAGCAGATACTGGTACCTCCATGCATATGTAAAAGATAATGCTGGTAACGAAAGCGTTGTTAATTACAAATTCACAGTAGATACAAAAGCTCCAGAAAGTTCAATTACAGGAACTAACTTAAAGAAGTTCAATTCAACAGGTGAAGCACTTGAAGCTGTAACAACACTTGTCTGGGACGGAACAAACGAAACAGACATAACATATTATACAGCAGCGCCAACATTTACACTTTCAGGAACAATTACTGAAGAAATCGGATATACAAGCAGTGACATTATACTTAAGGTTAAGAAAAACCAAGATCCGGCAGATTCAATCCAATTGAATCCAACAAATAATATATGGGAATACGAATGTGCAGTAGCTGACAATACAAACGCAACAAATACATATACTCTTGAACTTAAGGATAATGCAGGCAACACAGAAGTAAAGAAGATTACTGTTGTTTACGATAGAAAGGCTCCAAACGTTGCAATTAGAACTCCAGTTGCAAACCAGATTTACAAGGAACCAAGCTTCGACTTTAACGGTACAGCATCAGACTCATTCGCCGGAGTTGCAAATGTAGTTTATAAGATTTACGAAAATACAGGTACAGCTCCGGGCGCAGTAAAGTTCAACGGTTCATGTACATTTGGTGATGATGAATGGACTGGATCTCATACATTTGCAGAAGGTGAACAGGACAGATACTATCTTGAAATTACAGCAACAGACTTCCTTGGTAATGTAGGAACAGCAGAAGTTAAGTTCAGCTACGATAAGATCAGACCAAATATTCAGGAAGGAAAGATTACTACAGCAAAGACGTCAACAGGCTGGTATACAACAAAGAACGTTGATATTGAAGTAGAAGCTCAGGATAACGAATCAGGCCTCTTCAGCGTATCGGCTTCAACAGATGGTACTAACTTCGATGCAATGGAAGTAGCTTCTTCTCAGACTGGAGTAACTTCTGGCTGGACAAAATACATCCGTAGAAATGTAGTTCTTGAAGATGGAACTACAAATACAATTACTATCATGGCAGAGGATAATGCAGAAAACAAATCAGATGATTCAGATACTGATCCACTTAAGAAGCCTATAGTAATTGAAGGAATCAAGGTTGATACAAAGAAGCCTGAATTCGGAGCAATAACAGGAGTTCCGACAATCAGCAGTTCAGATGTAACAATCGAAGGTAC
>JAZUKU010000129.1:0-1766 GCA_045643485.1 Treponema sp.
CATGAACGCCAAGCGGAACCGAACGCTCATCGTAAGTGTGGCTTGGGCGAACAATTGTTACAGGAAATCCTTCTTCGCGGTAAAGCTTCATAAGGTAATCTTCACACGCAATCTTGTCACGCGAATACTGCCAGTACGGATTGGCAAGTGGAGTTTTTTCTGAAATCAAAAAGTCATTGCACGGCTTCTGGTAAGCACTTGCTGAACTAATGTAAATGAACTGGTCGCACTTACCCTTGAACAGCCTGTAGTCACGCTCAAGCTGCGAAGGAACAAATCCAATGAACTCACCTACAACATCAAAATGTAAACCGGCAATTTTTTCTGCTACAGCTTTTTCGTCGTTAACATCTACCGTAATAAAGTGTGCCTTTTCCAAACCAGGTACTGCATTACGGTTGCCGCGGTTTAACAGATAAAGTTCCCAGCCCTTAGAAAGACACAGCTTTGAAATAGCCATGCTGATTGTACCAGTACCGCCAATGAATAATACTTTCATAATTCCTCCGTTATGTTTGCACCATTTTCAGTCAGCAAATAAATCTGCTTACAGTGCCAGTCTGTAAATTGCTTCTACATCTGCAAACTTCAAGTGCATGAAGCCGCCTGTTTCTGCATCATCACCGCCGCGCTTAGCAAAGAAATTCTTTGTAAGAACAGGAATGTCTTCTTCCTTACCGCCAACTTCTGCAAGTGTAGAAGGCATACCGATCTGCTTAAGGAAATATTTGAATGTCATTATTCCTTCGAGCGCAGTTTTTTCCGGGTTAGTAAAATCCATTTTGCATCCCCATATTCTTACGGCAGCCTGTGCAAAGCGCATAACATTGTGCTTGTAAACATGAAGCATCCATGCAGGCATAATTACAGCAAGACCCGCACCGTGAGCACAATCGTATAAAGCAGAAAGTTCATGTTCTATACCGTGGCTGTTCCAGTCCTGGTCGCGGCCAACACCTACAATGTTATTGTGAGCAACCATACCAGCCCACATTACGTTAGCGCGTGCCTGATAGTCATTCGGATTAGCAATAACTTTTGGAGTTTCGTTAATCATTGAAAGAAGAACAGCTTCGCAAAGCCTGTCTGTTGTTTCAACATTTTCCGTGTTTGTAAAATAACGCTCAAATACGTGAGCCATAATGTCTGTAGCACCGCATGCAGTCTGGTAAGCAGGAAGAGTCTGTGTAAGTTCCGGATTCATAATGCTGAATTTAGGACGAATGCATTCAGCACCGGCACCGCATTTTTCAAGACCTTCTTCTTTTGTAATTACACTGTCACCTGAGCCTTCACTTCCGGCAGCAGCTATTGTAAGAACAGTTCCAACAGGAAGTGCTTTCTTTGCCTGAGCCTTTCCGCAGTAGAAATCCCAGAAGTCTCCGTCGTAACAAACGCCCATTGCAATTGCCTTAGCAGAATCAATTGTAGAGCCACCGCCAACAGCAAGAATAAAATCAATGCCTTCTTTTTTGCAGAGAGAAATTCCTTCGTAAACAAGAGTGTCGCGAGGGTTAGGCTTTACGCCGCCAAGTTCAACAAAAACAATTCCTGCATCAGCAAGAGATTTTTTTACTCTGTCCAGAAGACCTGAACGTACAACAGAACCGCCGCCAAAATGCAGAAGGACTTTTGTTCCGCCAAATTCCTTAACAAGCTCACCGGCTTTATTTTCCATGCCTTTTCCAAAAGCAAATTTTGTAGGGCTGTAGAATGTAAAATTTTCCATTTAATTATTCTCCTAAAAAAAATATTTGTGCATTATA
>JAZUKU010000130.1:0-7669 GCA_045643485.1 Treponema sp.
CATATCAGCAAACTTACCGGTAGCCTTGTAAACCTTTTCCCAGTTAAAGTTACCGCTGTCTACAATAACACCGCCACCCTGTACAGCATGACCGTCCATATATTTTGTTGTTGAATGAACTACAATATCAGCACCCCATTCAAACGGACGGCACAAAATTGGTGTAGCAAAAGTATTGTCTACAATAAGCGGAAGATTGTTTTTGTGAGCAACCTTAGCCCAGCGTTCAATATCAAATACAGTCAGTGCAGGATTAGCAATTGTTTCGCCAAAAATACATTTTGTGTTAGGCTTGATTGCCTTTTCAATTTCAGAATCCTTTGCGTTAACGTCAACCCAGATACATTCAATGCCTAACTTCTTGAGCGTAAATCCAAAAAGATTAATTGTTCCGCCGTAAATTGATGAAGAAGCAATAAAGCTGTCACCAGCCTGGCAAAGATTAAGTACAGAAAGCAAAGAAGCAGCCTGTCCGCTTGAAGTAAGCATTGCACCAACACCGCCTTCCAAAGCAGCAATTTTCTTTTCTACAGCATCACAGGTTGGGTTTGCAAATCTTGAATACATGTATTCAGTTGGTTTATCAAATAAAGCTGCAACATGATCTGTTGAATCAAAGCGGTAAGTTGTACTCTGAACAATCGGAATTGTTCCCGGACCGCCGTTTTCAGGTTTGTAGCCTGCATGAAGACATTTTGTTTCAATTTCCATTTTTTCCATTTCTTTGCCTCATACTTTTTGAAGTTTTTTAATAAGCGCCTTTTTTCGCTTCTTTTCTTTATACAATGATTCGTCGGCTCTTTCAAGAAGGGCTTTTATATTGTAATTCTTTAATTCAGAATTGAATGGAGTTCCGCCAAGACTTATTGAAAGCTTGAACTTAACATGAGACTACCTGTTCCACATTTCACATTCAGCGTAAAGATTCTTTTTCATCGAAGCAAATTTACGTTCGGTCATACCTGGAGCAACAATTGCAAATTCGTCACCACCTAAACGACCTATGATATCTGCTGAACGGAAAGTTTCCTTAAGCAGCTTTGCTTCAGCCTTGATTGCCCTGTCACCGCTGGCATGTCCGTAAGTATCATTGATTATCTTCAAGCCGTCCATGTCGCCAAAAAGAACCATACCGTTCTGGTTCATTGCTTCTGCAACTTCAAGCGTTTTCTGACCAAGAGAAATAAAGCCTCGTCTGTTTAACAAACCGGTCATTTCATCAGTAACCGAAATTCTGTTTGCAACATTGAATTCTTCTTCAAGAAGTTTTCGTTTGTTTTCGGCAACAGTTGTGTTGAATGCAGTAGCCAGACCTGACGCAAACATTGTGCAGCTTATTGTGTTAACAACCATGTCGTAATTGTTAGCGCGGAAAAGAATGTATCCGTACTGAACAGTGCCCCTGAACAAAGCAGTAACAACCATGTTATGTACATCAAGAGGAACACCACGTGGAATCATTTCAAGGTTCGGGTTAAACGAAATAGGCCTCTGGTTAGAGTTTAAGTCGTAGCCTTTAGTTTTATCGAATGCAGAAATAAGAGTTGCTTCTGACGGTAACGGGAAATATTCAAATCGGTCTGTTGAAACAGGATTCTTATAGCAGACAATAGCAGCAGCCGGAATATCAACGTCGCTGAAGTAAGCAAGAATAATATGCCTGAAGTCATCCATATTCATATCAGACATCATGTTTGAATAAGAATGTACTACGTGAATAAGCTGTGCACTTTTTTCGTTCCATTCTGCTACTGCGCTTATTGCAATGCTTTTGACTGTAGTTTTCTTACCGTCTTCAGTAAATGCTTCGTTCTGTCCAAGACAGCGGCATGACTGACGGAATACAGCTTTAGTCGGAATTTTTATCAGACGCTTTGTTTTTTTCTTGGTAAGTATTTTGTAAAGAACTTCTGCTGCTGCGTATCCCTGCTGCTGAATGCTCTGATTTACCGTAGACAGAGTTGGAATTGTATAAGAAGAACGCTTGTTGTCATCAAATCCAGTAACGATTATGTCATCCGGAACCCGCAGCCCGTGAGCATGAAGGTAATCGATACATGCATAAGCCATGTCATCATTTGCGGCAACAATTGCATCAATTTTTTTCTTAGGATTTTTTTCGTAAAATTCAGTAAGAGCATCGTAAGCAGAAGAATATGAAAAGTTTCCGTGAAGAATCATTTTTTCATCAACTGCAATTTTATTTGCCTTTAATGTATCGCGGAAAACTTTTTCACGGTCATTTCCTTCCTGCGAATTTACACTTGCTCCCATGAAAAGCATTTTCTGACATCCATGCTCTTTTATCAGATGAACAATTAATTCCTTTAATCCTGTAGAACAATCACTTAATACAGATTCAATTGACTGGAATGCATAACCTATACTTACAACAGGCAGAGGCTTAAAAGATTTTAAATACGAAAGTATGTATTCTGGTCCCACATAATTTAACTGAGTACCGGTTGCAAAAAGAATTCCGTCTACGTTTTTATCAGAAACAAGTGAAGCTGCTGCAAGATTCTGGTAATTCATACCATTTTCATTGTCACCAACTTCTCCGGCAATAAACGTAAGCAGCTCAACATCATTTTCATTGCAGAATTTTAAAATACCTGCATGAAGTTCCTTTGTGTACTCAGAATCAAAATAGCCAACGTAAAAAGCTAGCCTTAACCGATTTCTTCCCCACATAAGCTTAGTATACAATTATTTTTTAAGTTTGGCTTAAAAAAAGTGCCATTTTTGACTACTTTTTTACTTTTTTTTGTAATAAGTTGAAATAGAATCTCCAAATTGTTACAATATTGACCATGAACGCAATTATTACTGTAGTTGGCAGCGACAAAGTTGGTATCATCGCCAAAGTTACTGCATTTTTAGCATCTCACTCGATTAACATTATTGATATCACACAGACTATTCTGAGCGGAAATTTTGTCATGATGATGATGACAGATTTAGCTTCAAGCGACATTCCTATGGACGAACTTCGCAAACAGATGGTTGCCATCGGTCAGGAAATGGAAGTTGAAGTTAACGTAATGAACGAAAAAGTCTTTTCTGAAATGCACCGTATTTAATGTACCGCAAATAATACGGCGCATTCTTTTCAATTACTGTTCCTTTATTGCAAGAGAAATATCGTTGAGCGTAAATTCGCTGCGGTTATTCTGTCCTGCAATAAGGGCTGCCCTATTTAAAACTGATTCTATCTTTGCAGCACTGAATCCGTTAAACATTCCCGCTAATTTTTCTGCACTACATTCCGAAGAAGGTGTTTTTCCACGAGAATACATTTGTACTAACTTAATGCGTGCATCATTGTCTGGATACGGAACGCGGAACTTAGCATCGAATCTGCCAGGACGGATAAGAGCTTCGTCTAAAGCAGAAATGCTGTTTGTTGCAGCAATTACAAGAATGCCTGAGTTGCCCTGGAAACCGTCGAGTTCGTTAAGCAAAGCAGTTACGATTCTTGTGTTTTCAGTTTCAATTGCTGAACCGGAATAATTTCTTTTTGTACCAATACCGTCAAACTCATCAATGAAGACAATACACGGAGCCTTTTTGCGAGCCTTGCTGAATAAAAGCTTTACCTTCATAGGACCAATTGCCATGAACATGCTTTCAAAATCAGTTGCCTTAGCCGGAATGAAATTTACCTTTGCTTCACCGGCAAGCGCTTTTGCAAACAAAGTCTTTCCGTTACCTGGAGCGCCTTCAAGAAGTATACCCTTTGGCATGCGTATTCCTTTTTTTGCATAAGAATCCGGATGCTGCATAATGTCGATAATCTGAGCCATATCGTGCTTAAGGTTTTCCATACCGACAACATCATCAAATTTAACATGAGTATTGTGAACAACCTTAAACGTATTTGGGCTTATGAATTTTCTGAATGCAAAGAAAATAATTCCAAAGAATACTGCGTAAAACAGAATGTCAAATATTAAAGAAATTGTTCCTTCTATGTCAGCTTCTGTTTCAACTTCAACACCGTTGCGCAAAAGAAATTCCTTTAATTCCGGAGACTCAGGATTCTGTGTAATGCACTGCTCACCGCTGCTTTTTGTAAAAAGAATTTTACTGTCAGAAATTTCTGCTTTTGTTACGCTGCTGTTTTCTACAAGCGAATGAAATTCCTTATAGCTTACTTTTTCCAGCTTGCTTTCTGAAACAGCAGGTTCGCCGAATGACCACCCGATGTAAGCCAAAAGTGCAATGATAATTATATAGATAAATGTTTTTCTAAGATTAATTTTTTTCACAATACGCTCCACCTGTTAACTATAACGGAAAATGCCGCTTGTGTTTAGTGACTGGAGAAACGTATCGTGAATATTCTTAATTAAGTATTAATAAATTGTCAGATATTCAAGTTCTGAACTGTCAAAGAGACATTCTTTTTCTTCTTCTGTAATATTCTCAAGATCTACTTCAGGTGCAAAAATAAATTTCTTGTTGAATGAATTCATCTTTTTGAGCTTAACGCAGAAAGAGAAGAATGGTTTATCGTCTGTAGGTATTTCTTTAAGTTGACCTTTTACTACTGTCGTTACATCTCCAATATAAGATGCATTGGCGAAATAGTCTTCGAAATCTTTGTAAAGAGTTTCACAGTTCCTCATCCATTCTTCGTTTACAGAATAGAAATTTTTGTAAGGATATTCTGGAGGCATATTTTCTGAATAAATACTGTCTATCTTTTGCTTAAAGTCATCACTGTAGTATATGCTGTAAAAATTTGTTTCAAAATTTTCCCAGACACCAAACAACTGGCTTTCATAATTATGTATTACTTTAATTTCTTTATCGCCTGTCTTATCGGAAGTAAGGATAACATTAATTTCTTTTGGAAAAGAATGTTCATCCTGAACAGTTACGTTCTTTATTTCAAAATGTGCAGGATAATTATTATTCATATATGCAAGGATTTCTTCTTTTGTTTTTAAAATGTAATCATCCGGATCAGTAACACAACCTGTAAGGAAAAGCGCCAATATAACTGCAAAAAATATACAAAACTTTTTATTCATTTTCAGACTCCTTGTATTCATATCCTGCAATCCTAAATTCAAAAACTTTTATGCTGTTTTCTTTTACAAATTTCTTGTCACGCAAGTTTTCTGACGTCACTGTTTCAATATCAGTTTTTTCGTTTAAGTAATAAATACTTCCGTTAAGGCATGGACAATATTCATCTTCTGGAGAATACTTGTCAATGAAGTAATATAAATAAAACATAAAAATCTCATTGTATTCTTCAAGAACTTCACCCTGCGGAAGTTTTACAGCTATATCAACAGTTGCGTTTGCGAAGATGGAATAATTATTTTCTTCCATAAATTGATCAAAATCTTCCGGCTTATAATCAACCGTGATATATTCTTTATTTTCACCCTCACCCTGTTCAACCAATTTACTTAAAACCGGAAAGAAACAATTTGAGTAATCAAAATAAACCTTGTTTTCCGCAAACCAGTCCGCAACAATTTCAGTATATGAATGTTCCCACGGATGTGCTTTTAATGCAAAAAAGTTTGATTCAGGTCTCCAACTGTAAATATGAACTTCTTCGGAATAATCTTCTCCTTCTATCTGAACATACACAGTTGCATATTCCCATGTATACAAAACACGCACATTCTGATTAAGTTCAGCAGAAAAATATTCAATGATTTTTTTGTCTTTTTTGTTTTCTACAATTTTTCCTTCTTCAAAAGTACCGTCCGGAAAATTTTCTGCAAGATATTCTTTTCCCTGCTGGATTAATTCTTTGTCAGAACATTTATTGTAAACGGCTTTTACACCATATTCATCTTCATCGCGTTTTAATCCTGGAAATAGAAAATCACATGATGTAAGTACAAACAGTAAAAAGACTGTAACTGTTAAAGGCAGGAAGTATTTTACTTTTTTCATTTTGTCTCCTTCTGCGTATATTTTCGTAAAAGAATGCAGCTTTGTCAAACGAACTTGAGTTACCTGAAAATAACTTAAGTTTTTAAACTGTTTTGCATATCTTTCTATCTTATGTAACAACCGTAGTTTTATTTAATTACAAAACATGCTAAAGTAGTAACATGAGTAACAATACAATTCCATTAAGAAAAGACGTTCCTGCTAAAGACAAGTGGGACTTAACTAAAATTTATAAAAGCGATGCTGATTGGGAAAACGATTTAAACTCAATCACCGGTTTAACAGAAAAGCTTGTTTCATTTAAGGGAAAGCTCGGCGACTCAAGTGAAAGCCTTTTGTCTGCACTTAAAGCAATGGAAGCGATGAACAGAAAAATTGAAAACGTTTACCATTACGCTTCATTGAATCATTCTGCTGATGAAGGAGATGCAGCTTCTCAGGAAAAAGAAGGCCGCGCGTTAATGGCATATTCTGCTTCTGAAGCCGCAACAAGTTTCTTCATGCCTGAACTGTTTACAATTCCGGATGAAAAAATAAACGAATGGTGCGAGTTGCCTGAATTTGCTGATTACAAAATCTTCCTTAAAAAAGCACTTCACGAAAAGCCATACACTTTAAGCGAAAAAGAAGAACGCATTTTAGCCCTTCAGTCAGAAAGTGCAGAAACTGCAAGCACAGCATTTTCTCTGCTTACAAACGTAGACTTGAACTTTGGCACAGTAAAAATTGACGGCGAAGAAAAAACTCTTACTCAGTCAACATGGTCTGTCTTCATGGACAACCAGGACCGCGAAATCCGCAAGGAAGCTTACACAAAATTCTACGACACTTACGAAAGTCACCAGAACACAATTGCTTCACTGTATGCAGGTTCAGTTAACGACGACGTATTCCACGCACGCGCAAGAGGTTTTAAATCTTCGTTAGACTCAGCACTTTACGGCAACAAAGTTCCTGAAAGCGTTTACAGAAATTTAATTGATACAGTTCACGCTAACTTTGAACCGCTTCACCGTTACTACTCTTTGCGCAAAAAGGCTCTTAAGTTAGACGAACTGCGTCACTATGATGTTTACGTTCCGTTAGTAAAAGATGTTTCAACTCACACAACTTACGAAGAGTCTGTTGAAATATGCCGCAATGCACTTGGCGTTCTTGGCAAAGAATACACAGACACTTTATGCAACGGACTTTTAAACGGATGGGCTGACCGTTACGAAAACAAAGGCAAACGAAGCGGCGCATTTTCTTCCGGCTGTTACGAAGGCTACCCATACATTCTTTTAAATTACAAGCCTGATGTAATACGCGATGTGTTTACAATGGCACACGAAGGCGGACACAGTATGCACAGCTGGTACAGTGTTCACAACAATCCGTTCATGAGCTACGACTACACAATTTTCGAAGCAGAAGTTGCTTCTACTTTCAACGAAGAACTTGTGTTTGAATATCTTTTGAAAAACGCACAGTCTAAAGAAATGAAGGCTTATCTTCTTTCAATGCGTGCGGGTGACATTCTTGCTACTTTGCACAGACAGACTATGTTTGCAGAATTTGAACTTAAGGCTCACGAAATGGTTGAAAGCGGCACTCCTCTTAACGCACAGAATTTACGCGCTTTGTACAGAAGCCTGCTCGAACAGTACTTTGGTCCAGAAATGCACTTTGAGTCAAACAGCGACATGGAAGGTTTACGCATTCCGCATTTCTACAACGCATTCTACGTTTACAAATACGCTAC
>JAZUKU010000131.1:0-4912 GCA_045643485.1 Treponema sp.
CAAAAGCAGTATTCCGAAACAATTTCGCTTCCGCTATTCCCGGATATGTCTGAACAGGATGTAAATCTTGTGATAAACTGTGTAAAACAGATTGGAGAAAAATACATTGGCTAAACAACCCGTAAAAAAAACAAAAGGCAAAGTCTCATACCAGAACGATTTTTACAGCGATTTGAGCATGAATGACATGCTTTACGGAGTTATTCTAAGAAGCAGGGAAAGCAGTGGTATTGTTACTTCAATTTCTGCAGGAGAATTGCCTGACGGTTATTATCTTTTTACAGCAAGAGACGTTCCCGGCAACAACCTTATCTCCACACCGTATGGTAAAGTACCGGTTTTTTCAGAAGGAAACATTTCTTACAAAGGAGAGCCTTTAGGAATTATTACAGGTCCCGATGAAAATAAATGCAGGGAACTTCTTGAAGAAATAGAAATACATTACGACAAAAATACAATTGAAGAATATCTTGAAGGGTCAGAAGAAAACGGAGACAAAGTTACAGAAAAAGTTTTTTCTAATGTACTTGCAAGCAGGACTCTTGAACAGGGACCTTGTTTTGAAAAAGATGCAGAAGGGAATGTAAAAGGAATTGAATCTGTTTTCAACGAATGCGATTTCATTACCGAAGGTCCATGGTCTGATGCACTGCACTCTCCTGTTTATACGGAACCAAACGGAGCAATCTGTCTTTACGACAAGGAAAACCTTACAGTATATACACCAAGTTTATGGTTAAGCGATTTAAGGCGCGTTCTTTGTGAAGCATTAAAAATCAACCCGGCAAAAGTAATTATAAAAAAGACAAAGGCTTCCGGTAAGGGAACAAACAACATCTGGTATAACTCAATCATTGCAACACAGGCTTCGGTTGCAGCTTATCATACCGGAAAACCAATAAAGCTTGTTTATACAAGGGATGAACAGGAAAAATTCATGGAAACTGTTCTTCCTATTACAATAACTCATAAAACCGGAATCGATTCTGCCGGTAAAATAAAAGCCATGCAGATTAGAATTGATGTTGATGCAGGAGCTTCAAATCCATTTATCCAGGAAATACTTGACCGTCTGGTAATTGGAGCATGCGGCTGTTATAATCCGGTTAATGTCAGCATTAATGCCACTGCATACAGTTCCTCAAATGCGCCTTCATCAATTGAACTTCCTTTAATTGACAGTAGTGCTTTCTTTGCAGTAGAAAACCAGATCTATTCACTTTCTACGCTTACAGGATTAACACCTTATGAAATTAAAAAAGCAAACATTCAGTCACTTAATAAAGATAAATACTCACGACCGTTTGCACTTAACCTTACAAAAACAGAAGAAACAATAGAAGCTGTTGTTCAGCAAAGTGATTACAACAGAAAATTTGCTTCCTATCATCTTGAATCAATCAACAGAAATACTTCATTAAATGCAACTCATCTTGATTCTTTTGCAGAAGCACCATTAAGGGGAATAGGACTTTCCTGCGGTTTTGAAGGCACCGGTTATTACGGTTCTGGCGTTTATTCCAACCAGCAGAACATTGAACTTTCCCTTGATGAAAATAAAGTACTCACAATTCACTGTCCGCCTCAGTCTTCTTCCATAAAGCAGATATGGGAAACTACAGCTTCTCAAATACTTAAGATTCCGGCTTCATCAATTAAATTCAATACAGAATTCAATTCCAGGGAAGAACCTCTTATTCCAGATACAATTTATTCAAACATAACGATAATGACTACCCTGCTGAAAAAATGCTGTATTGCACTTGCAAAGAAAATGGAAAAAGCAAAATTGCCTCTTACCATTAAGAAAAGCTTTGCTTCAACAACAAATCTTTGGAATTCAGCAGAATTTTCAGGCGTACCGTTTCATACAACTTCATTCGCATCTGCTGTTGTTGAACTTGAACTTGACCAGTGTACATTCCGTGAAAAAATAAGGGGCATCTGGATAGTCATTAACGGTGGTAAAATACTTAATCTTCAGGCTGCCGAAAGTACAATAAAGCTTAACATTCAGAAAGTACTTATTTCTCTTGTAGAAAATTCTGTAATCAGTACAGAAAACATTCACATTTCATTCTGCAGTTCAGATGCAGAACCTTTGCAAATTGGAGAACTTGTACATCAGATTCTTCCTTCTGCATACACACAGGCACTTTCACAGGCAATTACACGAATTGTTAACAAGCTGCCGTTACAGACAGATTCACTTTATAATTTCTATACTTCAAAAATCATACCAGAAGAATTGAATATTGAAGCTGATGAAGAAAAGGAAGAAGAATCAGAAGCATCATCAACTGAACAGGCTGCAGAAATAAGCATAAGCTCAGAAAAAGACGTTAAAGAAAAACAGGACAACATTACAAAGGAAAATGAACAATGAAAATTCCCGTAATTCTTAATGAAAAAAAAATAGTTCTCGAAGCAGAACCGGATGAAAAAGTTCTGGCTGTATTACGAAGGGAAAAACTCTTCAGCGTAAAGCATGGATGCGAAAAAG
This sequence comes from Treponema sp., assembly GCA_045643485.1. Lineage (GTDB taxonomy): Bacteria > Spirochaetota > Spirochaetia > Treponematales > Treponemataceae > Treponema_D. Next base: position 2,504 of record JAZUKU010000131.1, read on the forward strand.
GCTTCTGCGGATCATGCACTATTCTGCTCGATGGCAAACCTGTTTCAAGCTGCATACTTCCAGTTGGAATAATCCGTGACTCAAGGATAATTACTCTTGAATATTTTAAATCAAATCCTCTTTACAATGACATAATCAACGGCTTTAACAAGGCAAACATTCACTTGTGTGGTTACTGCAATGCTGGGAAAATATTTACTGCATACGAAATACTTACCCGCAACCAGAGGCCTGACAGGGAAGAACTTTATTCAAAACTAAATAAATATGACTGCTGCTGTACAGATATTGATACACTTGCAAACGGCATACTCTATGCAGTTGCATGCAATCACGCCCGTGTAGGAAAAATAAAGAATGGTAAAAAATAAAACTATATTCATAGCAAACAATATTTCAGATGTCTTTTATCACCTTAAATCTGTTTCTGACCTGCAGATACTTGGAGGCAGTACTTACACGACTGATTTTTCAGACAAAACACTTACCATACGAAATATTCCAGAACTTACTTCTTATGAACGAAAAGAACATTATTTTACTTTTGGAACAGGAACAACTCTTTCACAGATACTTTCCATTGGAAGAACTAAGCTGCCTGTAGTACTTTATGATGCCATCCAGACGATTGCAACACCTTCGATAAGAAATGTAGCAACAATTGGCGGAAATATCTGTGCAGTAAATAAACACCTGACACTTTTTGCTCCACTTCTGGCATTAGATGCACGCCTTGAATTCCAGAATTCTGAAAACAAAGTATTCATTCCTATTTCTAAATTTACTTCAGTTCCAAAGGGAATGCTTCTTACAAAAGTACGCATTCCGGTTAACAACTGGGATGTTGCAATTTACAGAAGACTCGGACCTGAGCATGAAATTTCTCCGTTAAGTGCAGGATATGTTTTTCTTGCTGACAATCAGATTAATACAATTACAAACGTACGTATTGTTCTGGCAGGCGATTTTATTTTTAAATCAACAGAACTTGAGAATATGCTTATTGGAAAAAGGCTTCCTCTTGGGCCAAGAATCATTCAGGCAATACTTGGCAAAGCAGATGAACTTTTTTCTTCTGTAGCAGAAAAGGAAAAAGCTCCTTCAATATTAAAAACAGAATTCATAAACCTTCTGCACTACTCGCTTGAACAGCTTACCTGATTATTCCTAGCGAATAAACATTGCATCGCCGTAACTGAAGAAGCGGTATTTGTTTTCTACGGCTGTTTTATATGCGTTAAGGATATTTTCCCTTCCGGCAAAAGCACTTACGAGCATAATCAGTGTAGATTCAGGTGTATGGAAATTAGTAAACATTTTGTCTACAACCTTGAACTTAAATCCTGGGTACATGAATATATGTGTACTTGAAGTACCTGCATGAATTATTTCATCAGACTTCTGTTCCTGACCGGCAGCAATTTTTTCTTCAAGCTGCTGGGCTGCACTTTCAAGCGTTCTTACGGAAGTTGTACCTACTGCTAAGATTGGACGCCCTTCTTTTTTAGCCTTGTTTATTGCATCTGCAGTTTCTTTTGAAATTGAATACCATTCTTCGTGCATTTTGTGATTTTCAATTTCATCTTCGCGTACAGGAAGAAATGTTCCCAAACCTACGTGTAATGTTACGAAATGTCTTTCTATTCCTTTTGCGTCTAAACGGGCAAGCATTTCTTCTGTAAAATGAAGGCCTGCTGTCGGGCATGCACTGCTTCCTGTGTCTGTCGCGTAAACATTCTGATATCTTTCGCTGTCTTCTTCTGTATCCCCGCGTTTGATGTACGGAGGAAGCGGTATGTGTCCGTTTCGTTCAAACCAGTCTTCGTCAATCGGCTTTTCGAATTTCATTGCACGGAATTCGGTGCCTTTGTTACCTTCAATGTCAATGATTTCGCCTACAGTTCCGTCAGGGAATTTGTAATGCATGCCTGGCTTCTGTTTCTTTGCAGCCTTTACCATTCTGTTCCAGATGCAGCATTCCTTGTCTATTGTGTTTAAGAACATGAACTCCTGTTCGCGTCCAGTTGTTTCCTTAATGCCGTAAACTCTTGCGCGCCTTACACGGGAATTGTTGAATATCATAAGTGCGTTCTGCGGAATCAAATCAGGCAGATCGTCCATTGAATGATGCTCTACTTCACCAGTTTCGCGGTTTAAAAGCATAAGCTTATCCTGTCCGCGTATGCCGCTCGGGTGCTGTGCAATCAATTCTTCCGGTAAGTCAAAATAAAAATCTTTTGTTTTCATGATGTTTTTTCCAAATGTTATTTAATTGAATAAACTTCCCTGCTGACCGTTTGAAGTTCCGTACTTAATGCCTAAATGCTCATAGGCTTTCTGCGTAACAACACGGCCTCTTGGCGTACGCTGTATGAATCCGCACTGAATCAGATAAGGTTCATAATAATC
>JAZUKU010000132.1:0-5896 GCA_045643485.1 Treponema sp.
TCCTGGACTTATGCATGAGTTTACAGAAGCCTGTCTTAAGGAAGATTATGTTAAGGCACGCGAAATCAATTATCGTCTTGCTCCATTCTTTAAGGCAGAATTTGTTGACGGTAATCCTACTTCAATTAAATATGCAATGAATGTTAAGGGACTTCCGGCTGGTGCAGTAAGACTCCCTCTTGTTGAAATACATGATGAAGCTAAGGAAGTAATCAAAGCTGCATTAAAGGAATGCAATCTGTAATTAATGGAGGAAATTAAAATGGCAGAAAAAATAAAGGTTGGTGTTTTGGGCGCAACAGGTATGGTTGGCCAGAGATATATTAAGCTTCTTGAAGATCACCCGTGGTTTGAAGTTACATACGTTGCTGCTTCACCAAGAAGTGCAGGTAAGCTTTACAAGGATGCTGTAAGCAACCGCTGGCTTATCGGTGCAGAAATCCCTGCAGCTGTAGCAAACCTTACTGTAGAAGATGCCAACGATGAAAAGAAAGCTCTTGGTAAGTGTCAGTTTGTATTCAGTGCTCTCGAAATGGGAAAGGATGAGATTAAGGCACTTGAAGCAGCATATGCCGCAGAAGGCATTCCAGTTGTTTCAAATGCAAGTGCAAACCGCTGGACTGAAGATGTTCCAATGTTAGTACCGGAAATCAACTATTCACACCTTGATGTAATTGCTGAACAGAAAAAGCATCACGGCTGGGACAAGGGCTTTATTGCAGTAAAGCCAAACTGTTCACTTCAGACATACATGATGCCAATCTATGCATTACAGCAGGCTGGTTATCCAATCAAGAGAATGATTGTTACAACACTTCAGGCAACAAGCGGTGCCGGTTATCCAGGCGTTGCTTCATTCGACATGATTGACAATATCGTTCCATACATTGGCGGTGAAGAAGAAAAGACAGAAAAGGAATGCCTCAAGATTTTAGGAAAAGTTGTTGACGGTAAAATTGAAAATGCTCCTGGTCCAATCGTTTCTTCTACATGTACACGTGTTCCTGTAATCGACGGACACACAGCATGTGTTTCACTTGAATTTAATTTACCGGAAGACAAGAAGCCTTCTCTTGAAGAAATTGAAAAAGTCTGGACAAGCTTTACATCTCTTCCTCAGGAACTTAATCTTCCTTCAGCACCTGTACACCCTATTGTTGTACGCCACGAAGAAAACCGTCCACAGCCACGCCGTGACCGCGAAACAGAAAAGGGCATGGCTTGCGTAATTGGACGCCTGCGCAAGTGTAACGTATTTGACATCAAGTTCGTTTCATTAAGCCACAATACAAAGCGTGGAGCTGCTCTTGGCGGTATCCTTAACGCTGAATTGCTTAAGGCAAAAGGCTTCTTTAACTAAGAATAATAAGCAGCATTTATACTGAATGACAGCCTGCTGACAGAAGAAAGGTTCTGTTGGTGGGCTTTTTTATTTGATTTCGTAAAGTTCAATGTTTCCGTCCTGAAAATTGGAAAAACAAAGGAACTTACCGTCAGGAGAGATATCCAGACCAGTCGGCTGGTTTCCTCCGTCAATTGAATCAATAAACGACATGTCTTCTGTATTGATGATGTATATTTTTCCGTTTACAGGAGAGCGTCTTGTGTAATCGACAGGATCATTAGGTCCCCTGCATGAAACAAAAAGATATTTATCTTTATATAAATCAATTGTATTTGGATTATTGAAAACACGTGCTTTGCCCGCAATTGTAAATGTTTCAAGATTAATTTTATAGACGCATCTGTGGTACATGTCACTTACATAAGCAAATTTTTTTGCATTGTCACAAACTATATGACGCATGGCACTTGTTTCTACATTAATTGATTTGATAAGCTTTCCGGTATCTGTTTCAAATTTTTCTATAGCATGACCGTCAAACGCAAGCGATATTATTTCTTTTCCTTCATTAAGAAAGAATATGCCTCTTGGAGATGCTTTTGTATTAATGAAATTGAGAACATTACCTTTGTCATAATCAATTATTGAAATGTTGTTTGAAACCCAGTTTGAAACTGCAATGATGTTTTTTTCAGGACAGTAAGCAATGAATTTACTCCATGTTGCCTTAGTAGAAATTTCACGTTTATAGGTAAAGCCCGGATAGGTATATTCATAGATCTTTCCAGTTGTCATTTGTGAAATGAAAAATGAATTCTTTTCGGGAATAAAAAGACCTTCTGCATATCCGCGATCTTTTGAAGAAGGCGCCTGTATTCTTTTAGTCGTTTTCTGTTCTACTGAAAAAATGTCAAAACCTTTATCGTCCAGAAGCGGCATTATTATGTATTTGCTGTCAGGTGTAAAAAGGACCTGTTTAGGTTGAAGTCCACATTTATATGTACCTGTTTTTGTTAGTGTAACAGCAGGAGTTTCACTGAAAACAGTTGATGTCAGTGTAACTGCAAAAAATAATGATGGAATGAATTTTCTTGATAAGAATGATTTCATTTTCATGATATAATTTTGTCATACAAAAAGTATAAAAGCAAGAATTTTGTATTTATCTTTAGTGGATTGCAGAATGATTGATAATTAATATTCAAGAAAGAGGTCTTCTTTCTGCCTGTCAAAATAATCTTCTATACGCAAACGGAATTCTTCAACTGTTTTTGCGTTAAGCATTTGTGTCTGAAAGTAGTGTGCAAATGAAAAGTTAAGACACCAGTAATTAAAGAATCGCTGAAGCCGTGTCCTGTAGAATTCAGGAGGCTGGTATTTTACTACATTGTCTATGAAATCAAAAGCAAGCTTCTTGCAGTCAACTGTACGGTGATTGCCTTTAAGTTCATCAAAAATCCATGGCTTCTGTGCAGCTGCTCTTGCTATCATCAGTCCGTCAACTGAAGGCGTTTTTGATAAGGCAAATTGTGCGGACTGAATGTCACTTACGGCACCGTTTACGTAAACCTGCGCTGTGCCTTTATATCGCTGTGCAAGTTCTTCAGCATATTCGTATTTTGGAAGAAGACGGTATTTTTCCTTTAGTGTACGCGGATGAAGTGTAATAAGTTCAACACCGTTTTTTACAAGCATGTCTGTAAAAGAAAAGAAACTATCCTTTGTAAAGTCTTCATCACCAAGACGGCACTTTATGCTTAATCTTTTGTGAATGCCTGACTGTTTTTCTTCTTCGTCAAGAGCGGCTTTTACTTCTTTGATTAACATTTCTGTTTCTTCAAGAGGCTTGAGCATCCATGCAATACCGGCACCTGTTTTGTAAATCTGTGGTGCTGAACAGCCCATGTTTAGGTCTACGCCAATACCTTCAAGCTTAGCGACAACTGATGCTGCTTTTGCAAGTGAACTTATTTTGTTTCCAGTAAGCTGCCATACGATTTTATCTTTTGCGCATTCATTTATAATGTAGTATTTTTCGAAAGGTCCGTTGTTTAAAAGTGAGCCTGCGTTAATCATTTCCGTAAAGTATTCGTCACAGCCGCCAAACTGTTCTACGCACATACGGTATGCTTCATGGCTTAACGTTGCCATTGGGGCGCATATAAGGCGTTTGTTCTGCAAAGGATTTTTTTCTGAAGGAATGATTTCTTCTGGCATAAATTATTTCTTCTTTCCTACAGATTTTTCTGCTGAACAGGATCTTCTGATTTGAAGGACAAAGACTGCTTTTCTAAAAGAAATTCTGCAAGAATGGCAGCTGCTTCTCCGCAAAGAGCCTTACACGGACGCTTTGTGTAAAAGTCAGCTGTACGCGGTGTAGAAAGAGGGGAGTCGTTTTCTCCTTTCTTTAAGCCAAGAAGTTCACGGCAAATGATTGAACCGTTGTGTTCACGGAATGTTTTCGTAAGAAGCTGACCGTCTGCATAAAGAATGTCTTTTGCATTTTTGTCAGACGTGTCAGCTGAGCCTTCGAATAAGCCGAGCGACATAAGCAAACCGCTTAATGTTCCGCATATTTCACGCTGACGGCATAGGCCTCCGCCAAGCGGCTGAGATGTACGTAAAAGCAAATCTGTGTCAGCATTCATGCATTCGGCAAAAACTTTAAGGACGGCCTGCGAACAGTTGCATCCGTCCAGAAAATTCTGTTCTGCCTTAGCCCTTGCTTCTTCCGGTGTAAGAGTGAACATTTATTCAGCGTAAATTATTTGAGCAAAGATTCAACAGCGGCAGCAGCATCGTCAATGTAATCAACATCAAGTTTTTCTACTTCGCCATTGTCTACTGCAACAGATACTGTCTGTTCAATAGGAATGCGTGCAAGAACCTTAAGATTAAAGTCTTTTGCAATACCGTCAATGTTGCTTTCGCCAAAGATTTTGATTTCCTTGCTGCAGTCAGGGCACTTAACGTAACTCATGTTTTCTACAAGACCAAGAACAGGAATCTTCATAGCGTTTGCCATGTTAACAGCTTTTTCAACAATAACGCGAACAAGCTGCTGTGGAGAAGCAACAACAATAATTCCGTCAACAGGGATAGACTGGAATACAGTAAGAGGAACGTCACCGGTTCCAGGAGGACAGTCAACAAACATAAAGTCAACATTATCCCAGACAACATCAGTCCAGAACTGCTTTACAGCGCCTGCAATAATAGGACCTCTCCAGATAACAGGATCAGTTTCATGTTCAAGAAGGAAGTTCATAGACATAATCTGTACACCGTTGTCACTAACAACAGGCTTAATGAATTCCATCTGTTTACCGTCAGCACCAGTCATTGTACCGCCGCAAGCCTTTTCTTCAGAAAGACCAAATGCAGTTGGAATAGAAGGACCAGTAATATCAGCATCAAGAACAGCAGCCTTAAAGCCATCCTTCTGTACTCTTGATGAAAGAAGTGAAGTTACAAGAGATTTTCCTACACCGCCTTTACCGCTTACGATACCGATTACCTTTTTAACGCTTGAACCTTCGTGCAGTTTTTCGTGAAGATCACGTGAACCGCAGTCCTTGTTGCAAGATGAACAGTTATGTGTACATTCTTCTGACATATTATTACTCCTAAAATATATTAATTTACAAAAATTTTATGCGTTTACAATTGCTCCGGCAGCACCAAAAACACCAAGACTTGCAAGAGCCATAATTATTCCGGCAATAAGAACACCAGCCATTACGGCAACAGTTGTCTCCTTAAAATCCATATCAAGAAGACTTGCTGCAAGAGTACCAGTCCATGCACCAGTTCCCGGAAGCGGTATGCCTACAAAAAGCATGAGTGCAATGAATAAACCGTGACCAGCCTTTTCCTGCATTTTTTTACCGGCATTAGTTCCTTTAGTCAAAAAGAAACGGCATATTCCTCCGATTAATTTTTTGTCCTGTCCCCATTCAAGAACCTTTCTTGCAAAAAGATAAATGATTGGTACCGGAATCATGTTACCGATTATGCTTACTATATATGAAGGAATTATTGGCAAACCAAGAGCCTGTGAAACCGGAATGGCACCCCTTAATTCAATAAGAGGAACCATGCTTATGAAAAATACTGCAAGATACTTAATTAACATAACTATAATATAACGAAATTTTCAATAAAAAGTAATAGTGTTACAGAGTAAACATCTGTATGGTAAATATTGCAAACTGACTGAAAAATGTTTGACGACATTAATCAGCGGATCAAGTCTTCTGAAAAATCGACAGGCTTTCCTTCCCATACGTTGCGACCGTTTTTAATGAGAATGATTTTGTCGCTTATTGATTTAGCTTCATTTACGTCGTGCGTTACCATAATTGCCGTAAACTGATACTGTTTCTGCAGTTCGCGTATTTCCTGGGCAAGCTGTTTGCGCAAAGGAGCATCAAGAGCAGAAAGAGGTTCGTCAAACAGAATGAGCTTTGGCTTAACGATAAGGGTACGTGCAAGGGCTACACGCTGTGCTTCACCACCGCTTAAAGTTGAAACATTGCGTTTTTCGTAACC
>JAZUKU010000133.1:0-18477 GCA_045643485.1 Treponema sp.
AGCCGTAGACAGCCAGTGGGCTCAGGTAGAAAACCGCTATCAGGAAAGAAGTGACCTTGTTCCAAACCTTGTTGCTACAGTAAAAGGCATTGCCGGTCACGAAGAAAAAGTATTTACAGAAGTTGCAGTCGCCCGTGCAAAGCTTGGCGGAAGCGTAACAATTGATTCTTCAATTACAGATGATCCGGAAAAGCTCGCACAGTTCCAGAAAAATCAGAATGAACTTGGTAACAGCCTGGGCCGTCTTCTTGCAATTACAGAAGCATATCCTGAATTAAAATCAAATGCCAACTTCCAGGACCTTCAGAGTCAGCTTGAAGGAATTGAAAACCGCATTGCAACAGAACGCAAACGCTATAACGATTCAGTTAAGAAATACAATACAGACATTCAGAAATTTCCAAGAATGATTACAGCTAAAATATTCGGCTTCAAGAGCAAGGCATACTTCAAGGCAGAAGAAAGTGCTGCAAAGGCACCTGTTGTTGAATTCTAAAATCATTTCTAAAAAAGGAAAATGAAAAGAGATGAAGTTTAAATCATTCGTAAAAAAACTCAATCTTAAGGAAGAAGATTTTGACGAAATAAAGGAAGCAGTTAAGAAAGCAGAAGAAAAAACTTCCGGTGAAATTGCGCTTGCAGTTGCTGCAGAAAGTTCAAGCTATGCTTTCTGGGAACTGCTTGCTTCTGTAGGCGTAACACTTGCGCTCCTTGCATGTCTGTTTCCTCTTGCAAATCAGATTTACGCATGGCTCGGCAGAGTATTCTGGGGTGAAGAACCGTGGTATCTTGCTGCATTCTACTGCATCGTATGTGCAATAGTTGTTGCAATCCTTTACCTTGTGTTCAACATTCCTTCAATAGATACGCTCGTAATTCCGCAGCGTGTAAAGAATGCTTGCGTAACTTCCAGGGCATTGCGTTACTTTGCAGAAAGCGGTGTCTATTGTACAAAAGAACATTCAGGCGTTCTTGTATATGTTTCGTATTTTGAAAAACAGGTGCGCATAATTGCAGACAAAGGCATAAGCCAGAAGATTTCACAGGACTTATGGAATCTGGTTGCAGATGAAGTTGCAGAAGAATTCAGTCACGGTAACGTAAAGAACGCATTTTTAAAAGCAGTATCAAGATGCGGTGAACTACTTGCTGAATATTATCCGGCCGGAACAGAAAATGAAGACGAACTTGAAAACGGCCTTGCAGTACTGGAGAATGAATCATGGGCGTAAAGAAAAATAAATCACGGAAGGGAAGTGCCCTTCTTCTTTTCTTAATATTCATTGGAATTCCGTTTCTTGCAATAAGAAGCTGTACTGCTTCCCCTCAGCAGATTTCAAATGCTGTAGAAAATAATATCCGCAGTGAAGACATTGCAGAAAAAATTACTTCTGCTGTAGAAAAGGCTTCAGGCGGTTTTGCTGAACACGCAAATGCTTCATTCAACAAAAAGGCAAATGTTTACGAACTTACGGGGCCTGTTGTAGATTCTGCAAAAATACTTTCGTCACGCGAATATTCTGAACTCGATTCATTTTTACGTCAGCTCGACCAGAATACCGGCGTACAGATTGCGGTTCTTACGGTTGATTCACTTAACGGCGAAGACATTGAAAGCTTTTCAATGAGGCATGCAGAAGCGTGGAAGCTTGGCAAGAAAGGCGTAGACAACGGTGCCCTTCTTACTGTAGCTCTTGAAGAACACGATGTGCGTATCGAAACAGGTTACGGTACAGAAGGTGCATTGACTGATGCAAAGTGTGCACGTATCCTGCGCAACGTAATCATTCCTGAATTCAAGCAGGGAGATTATGGTGAAGGAATTATTGAAGGCGTTAAGAATATGGCCGGCGTAATTACTTCAGATGATTCTCTTGTTGACGAAACAGTAAAGTCTGATGCTGTAATTGATGACGGTACTGTTGAAGATAAAATTGCTCTTGGTATATTCCTTGTAATTTTTATTTTCATAATAATGCTTGCAGTCGTTTCTTCAATCGGACGTTCATTGTTCCCGCATTCACCTTTGATGAGATGGCTTTTTATGACACGCATGCTGAGCAACGGTCCGCGTAACAATACGCATAACCACACGACAATTCATACTTCCGGATTTAGCGGCGGCTCAAGCTTCGGCGGTTTCCGTGGAGGTGGCGGCGGTTTTGGAGGCGGAGGCGCTTCCGGTCACTGGTAATATTCTGGAGGAAAAATGATACTTGCAGTTACTTACGAAAATGAAAACGTATTTCAGCATTTTGGGCACACTGAATACTTTAAGGTTTACGAAATAGAAAATAATTCCGTTACAAAAAGCGAAGTTATTTCAACAGGCGGTACAGGCCACGAAGCCCTTGCTGTTTTCCTTAAGCAGAGAAATGTTGAAGCATTAATCTGCGGAGGAATAGGCAGCGGAGCAAAAGCTGCTCTTGAACAGAACGGAATAAAAATAATGGGCGGAGTAAAGGGCAGTGCGGATGAAGCCGTAAAGTCATATCTTGAAGGAACACTCGTTTACAGTTCGGAAGCTAACTGCAGTCATCACGACGGAGAACATCATCACGAACACAATGCTGGTGGTGAAAGCAGATTTCGTCTGATTACTAAATAAAATAACATCGAAATAGTTGAAAATCCCTACTTTAATAATTCAGTCTTTTTCTGTAAACTTAAAGCAAGGGATAAAAAGTGGAAAAGGGAAATTCTGTAAACAAAAGCTTCTATTCGCCAAAAGCACTGCATATTTTCAGATTGTTATGCATTGTTGCAGAAGTTATTCTCGTGCTCTGCTTTATAAGGGACTTTTATTATCACAACGGAATTGATTTGTCATTTGTAAGCAATATTGTCTGCTTTGTCCTTCTTACCATTACAGCCGTATATCCTGCAAAACTCGGGCTTGTTGCCACATGCTGTGCAATCTATTCAGTTCAGCTTTTTATAAATCAGCCTGACTCAATTATGGCTATCCTTATGTTTTTCCTTTTCTTCTTCATCATGAAGATAAGGGGCTACTACAACCGCAACCGTAAGACCAAACTTGTTTTTACGGCAGTTGCCTTTTTTATTTTACAGATTCCTAAATTCTTTTCTTACTCACTGCTCGATGCATTTGATTCATTTGTAGAAACAACAGGCCATATTTTTACATTGGTCTGCATAATAATTTTTGCAGTACTGCCGTATATTCTTGAAAACAAAAAGGTTCCGAATGAAGAAAAAAAACTTGTGCTTAACCTGAGCGCATTTCCGGGACTGACAAAGCGAGATGCTGACTGGCTCAACAAAATTAAAAACGGCGAAAAATACAAGGTTCTTGCAATAGAAAGCCAGATGTCAGAAGGAAGCGTAAAGAACAGAATCAAATTCATATACAATACGCTTCAGTGCGGTGACCGCGTCGGCTTTTTAAACGCATATTCTGATTACGAAATTGTTTTTTCAGTAACAAGAATTGTTGAATAAAACAGGCTGTTATAGTAACATTAGTTTATTACAAATACAGAGGGGATATTATGCTTTCAGTTATAGAAATGTCGTGCGCTGCCGGCATATTTATCATTGACTTTTTCTTTGCTTTTCTTCTTCTTAAAAAAAGTGTGCCTTCTTCACAGAAAGAGGAAATGAGACAGTTTGACGAAAATCAAAAGACTTACAGATGGCAGGCTGCCTATTCAACTTTGTTCATTTCGCTTCCGTTTGGAATTGTCTGCTTTATAATTTCACTTTTTGTTAAGGGGTCAGTAAACTGTGCTCCATATTTTCTTGCCGCATACATTATTTTTACAATTACGGTTTTTCTCTGCATATGCATCTGGAAAGACCTGTTCTATGTTTTTTCAAACATGTCAATGCTCAATAAGAAACTGTTCAAGCTTGTAATGAATTTCTTCATCTATCTTGAATTTGTTGTTTGCATTTGCGGAATCTGCGTATCCCATTCTGCTGTATACATTTACTTTTTACTGTTTGTGCTTTCTGTACTTGCAATTTACATTACTTATTCAAAAAGATTAAAGTCTGATGAAGAAAGCCTTACAATAGATAATTCTGATTTTGCACGATAATACCGCTTTTTACTTTTGACAAATTAAGTTATACTCTTATATATGGCATACGAAGTAACCGCGACCCGTCGAAGGCCGCAAAGATTTGAAGATTTAATTGGACAGGAATTTGTTGCCGAAACACTGCGCAATTCAATTCAGTCCGGAAAAATAGCTCATGCATATCTGTTCAGCGGTCCACGTGGCTGCGGAAAAACCTCAACTGCACGCATTCTTGCAAAGGCACTTAACTGTGAAAAAGGTCCTACTGCTAACCCATGCGGTGAATGTTCGTGCTGTACCGAAATTACAAAAGGCTCTTCGCTTGACGTAATTGAAATAGACGGTGCTTCAAACACAAGCGTAAATGACGTACGCCAGATTAAGGATGAAGTACTCTTTCCGCCAAACAGCTGCCGTTACAAGATTTACATCATTGACGAAGTTCACATGCTTTCTACAAGCGCATTCAATGCTTTGTTAAAGACAATTGAAGAACCGCCGCCATACGTAATATTCATTTTTGCTACAACTGAATTACAGAAGGTTCCTGCTACAATCAAATCAAGATGCCAGCAGTTCAACTTCCGTCTTGTACCGATTGAAAAAGTTAAGGAACAGCTTGCAAAGGCTGCAGAAGAAATTGGCGTTAAGGCAGAAGAAGAAGCTCTTTACTGGATAGCACGTGAAAGTGGCGGCAGTATGCGTGACTCATACACACTGTTCGACCAGGTAGCTGCATTCAGTGACGGCGAAATTACTTACGACAAAATCCGTGACAAGTTAGGCCTCGTTGGCGTTGACCGTCTGAACGAAATGTTTACACTCTGCTCAAGCGGTGACGTAACAACAGCACTTCTTAAAATAGACGAATACCTTCAGAACGGAATCAGCATAGAACAGCTTATTACAAACTGTACTGACTACTTAAGGAGCCTTCTGTTCATCAAGAGCGGCGTTACAAAAGAAGCACTTCTTGGACAGGCTGCAGACCGTTACGCTAAGGAAGTTCTTGCTGCATGGAACAACATTCAGATTGAGCGTGCTTTAAGCATATTCCTTCAGCTTTACCGCGACATACGCTATTCGCTCAGCCCTCGTTACGAACTGGAGCTTGCTGTTTCAAGACTGTGCTGGCTTAAGGATTACGTTTCTTCTGCGGAAGTAAAGAAAGCTGTTGATGCAGTAAAGCCTCTCCTTATGAGGAATGCGGGTGCCGGTCAGCAGATGCCTTCGGGCAGTCAGCAGATGCAGGCTCCTGTGCAGCAAAATGGTTTTGCTCAGCAGAACGGTTCTGTCATGCAGAACAGACCGGCTCAGCCAAGTCAGTCGCCTCAACGGCAGGCTTATGTCCCGCATTTTGGTGCACTCGATGAAGCACAGAATGCCCAGGGAGACCAAAGCCACCCTTTTCTTAATGGCGGAGCTGTACCGCCGGTAAACAATACAGCAGCCAGTGGTTCAGTTTTTTCGAATACAGATTATTCAGCAGACTCGTATGATGCAGAAGAAGGTTCATATGCACCAGATGATTCTTATGAAGAAATGTCTGAATCTGAAAAAATTGCAGCACAGGAAAGCTATTACGCTAATGCAGATATTGATGACAATGAAGCAATATTAGGTTCTTCTGACACAGGTGCAGTTCCTTCGGGACAAACTTTTGCAGAAGAAGTAAACAGTTCTGACCCTATGACATCGCTGCGTGCAAAAGTATGTGCAGAACTTCAGGCTTCAGATGACACTCTTATTGCAAGCGCACTTAATTCTTCACGCGACTGGAAACGTACTGACAGCGTAATTTCGGTAACGGCAAACAGTCAGTTTGAAAAAATGCAGCTGCAGACGGCATCTGCAAAAATAAATGCGCTTCTGTCAAAGCACTGCAACGCACAGGTAAGCATTAATGTCAGCGTAGAAGATACAACTAAGAAAACAGAAGTAAAGGATTTACCGCCGGAAGTAATTCTTCTGCGCGATACATTCAAGGGAACTGTAATAATATAATGAATAATTTTGTGGGAGGAAACAAATGAATCCTTTTGACTTTGCAAAAAATCTTGGCAACTTGAAAAATGAAATGGAAAACATACAGGCTCAGCTTGGCGACATGAGTGCAACAGGCTCTTCTGGTGGCAACATGGTTAACGTAACCATTAACGGAAAATTCGAAATGACCGCAATTCATCTTGATCCGATTTGTGTTGATAACCGCGATGTTCAGATGCTCGAAGATTTGATAATTGCTGCAAATCATGATGCTGTTTCCAAAATGGCTGAAATGATGAAGGCTAAGCTTGGCCCTATGGTTGGCAATATTCCGGGAATGCCTTTCTAAAATGAATGCACTTGATAACTTAACGGAAAGCTTTTCTCGTCTTCCGGGAATCGGTAAGAAAAGCGCTGCCCGTATAGCAAATCATATTTTAAAAGCAGACAGGGTATTCCTTCACCAGTTTGCACAGCAGCTCGAAACAATTCAGGATAAGATAAAGCCATGTACAGTATGCGGTGCGTGGACAGAAAATGATCCTTGCCCGATATGTTCAAATCCTTCGCGAGACCAGAGCATTATCTGTGTAGTAGAGCAGCCTCAGGATGTAGCAACAATTGAAGCTTCTCACGAATACCAGGGACTTTTTCAGGTACTTGGTGGAGTCATTTCTCCTCTCGAAGGAATTGGTCCTGACCAGTTGCGCATAGCACAGCTTCTTGAGAGGGTAGAGCGCGGTAATGTCAAGGAAGTAATTCTTGCTACAAATCCGACTGTTGAAGGAGACACAACTGCATTGTACATCCAGCGCCTTCTTCAGGAAAAGAACATAACAGTAACCCGTCTTGCAAGCGGACTGCCTGTTGGCGGAGACCTTGAATATGCAGACAAGCTTACACTTGCCAGAAGTTTCCGTGGAAGAATAAAGATTTAGTCGTTATCCTTTAGTATTTCACCATTTGTGGCTTTTCCAAATTTAGGAGTCTTACACCAGGTTCTTACAGAAACAGTTTCTTCTTTTTCGTTAATATCAATCAGTGCCCAACCTTTTGATTTTCTGAAAGCAGAAATACAGTATTCTTGAAAGGATTTAAAATCGACACATTCGTTATAATGCTGATGTCCGCTGATATAAGCCTTAACATTTGTCGTACTGAATAAATGTAATAATAAATTTCTTTCAGTTGTATTTTGAAGAGTGGAAACAAAATCTGTTATGGTTAGTGGGTAGTGTGTAATTACAATTTTCGGTTTTGTTTCGTTTTCCATTGATTCTTTCAGAGCATTGTACTGTTGAAGTCCAAGTGTTCCTGTGCCCGTATCCAGAAAATACCAGCTGAAATTATTAGTGGTAAAATGATAGAAAGATGTATGCGGATAGCAATTTTCTTTCCATACTTCCCAGCCTGATTTATAGTAATCATGATTCCCTGCTATGTTAAATATTTTTAAATTAAATTCGTTTTCCAGTCTTCTGCAGAATTCTTTATATTCATCTTGCTGTGCCTGCTGTCCATAATCTGAAATGTCTCCCCCGCAAATCATAAATTTTGGAAGTTCATTAATATCTTTAAGATCATTAAGCCAGTTAAAAAAATCTGTAGTAGGAATTGTGTCATTTGAATATCCAAAGTGCAAATCAGTTATAAAAAGTGCTGTGTATGTATCTGGTAATTCAGATTTATCTTTAAGTTCAAAGTCTATTTCCTTTATTTTATTTGTATTACGAGTATTTACATCGTTTCCAATATAGAACGGATTGTTGCTGATGTAATTGCAACTAATGAGCAATATGGTTATAAATATCGGTAAAGGAAAAATACAAATCTTTCTCATCAAAATTTAACCTTTGCAAATAAATTGATGCTGCTTTGACTTATATGATTGCTTACAGAAAACATATCAGTAAAAGCCGTTTTATACTCAGCTCCTGCTGTAATTGAATCTGTAATGCAGCTTTCACATCCAAAAGAAAAAAAAGAAGTGCCAAAAAGAGGGTAGTCAAATAATTCAGAAGTACTAATTGAAAAAAAAGGCTGAATGTATCTGTTGATTTGCCAATGGAAAAAGGAAGTAAAATCATAATTGATTTTTTTTATAAAAACAGGAAGAGAATATATTCTTGTAAACTTGAACATTAAATCAAACCGTAATTGATAAAAGAACTTTTTGCTTTTATGTCTGCAAAAGAATATTCCGGTTAGAAAGTTTGTTTCCGTAAAAATATTTTGGAAATTTGTTACATGTGTTTTTACTGCTGCTCCAAGATTGAAAGAAGCTTTAGCAAGTAGAGTATGGATAATGTCTACAACAAAACTGTTTTGCTGCCCTCCAAAAGATGCTGATAGAGAAGTATATGTTTTGTTAAAAATTATATCGCAATCTGTACTGACTGCTAAGAACATATTGTTAAAGTATTTCTGTATTGGATAATTTAAATTTATTTTAGAAACAAAAATGGGTCTGTTTTTGTTTGCAGGTAAAGTTTGTGAAACTAAATGACTTATCAACATAAGGAATAAAAAAACTAAACAAATTCTTTTCTTTGTCAGTAAATAAAAATTCATTTCTTTATGCCTATAAGGAAGTAATTTGTCCTCATGCCGTAATTCTTTACAGGAATTGGTGCGCGTTCGTCAAAGATAAATTCTTCGTAAAGCTTTTCGTACATTTCTTTTGAAGCCTGAATGCGTCCCGGTATGTCGGTTGTATTCATACGGTAAGCAAATGTTGCTGTTGAGCCCCACAAGTCGTATGTAAATTTCTTCTGTCCTATAACACCTGCAATAACAGGACCGCAGTGAATGCCTATTCTTAGTTCGAATGATGATTCATGTGCTTTGTTGAAATCTGCCATTATTTCGTTCATTCTAAGAGCAAGCTTTGCTACATTGGAATAAGTTTCCTTCTGAACATGAGGCATTCCGGAAGCTGCAATATATGTATCACCATGTGATTTAATTTTTTCAACATGATATTCACTCAGTATGCTGTCAAAGCTTGAGAATAATTCATCAAGAATTCCAACAAGGGCCTTTGGTTCAAGCTGTGTAGAATAGTCTGTAAAGTTTACAATATCCAGTACAAGAATTGAAACGCTCTGGTAATAGTCAGACAAATCCTTGTTCAGGGAATTTTTCTTAAGACGGCTTATTATGTGTGAAGGCAGAATGTTGGTAAGAAGATTGTTTGCCCTTTCATACTGCTTTTTTGCTGCAGTTTCTGCTTTGTTTACAGTTATGCTGAATGTATATTCAATAACGACAATTACAAACAGAGAAAGACTTATGTTTACTGCTTTGATTACCTTTAATGTTTCGACAGGAAGTGCATATACAGGAGTTAAATCCACCATGAACAATTCAATGCCAAGAAATACAACTGAGCATAGGAATTCAAAGAAGAAAGAAATCTTTTTATGGTTTTCAAGAGCAAGACTTCCTATTAAAGCCATAAGCAGAAGGTAGTAATGGAAGCTGCTGACAACTCCAATATAGTAAACTGCAGCAACCTGATGCAGTATAACTTCAATGGTGCACAGTATGTATCGTGTCAGATATGATTCGTTCTTGAATGTAAAAAACAGAATGCCAAAGAAAATAACGCTTACTATGTTGAAGTAAAACATTTCCTTGACATCAAGAAAAGCAAACAGAAGAAGAAAACATACATGAGACAGAAAAGCAAATACTGAAACTACAAAACTTACAAGTTCCGTGCGAATGTTTTCGCTGTTTTTAAAATCGTTTCTGACACGACTGAATACTGATGACATGATTAATAAACCTTATAATTTCCACTTAATGCAAGCATTGCAAAGAAATAAAGACAGTTGTCATAATAACGTCTCTTTCCTTTTCTTAATGGAGTTTCCCAGAAGCGCTTTACTGCACGTTTTGCCTGAGCCTTCTGCTTTGGAGTAAGAGGTTCTCTCTGGCGTTCAAGTGCAAGTGCTGCTTCTGCAAGAGTTGCACATAATCCGACAGGATGACGAGCTTTTCTTCTTAAAGGCTTACCGTCAATCTTATAGTCCATGAATTCTTCAACTTTTTTTCCGTCAAAGAATGCAATTAATTTTGCTGCTACTGATGAAAGATCTGGAACGTCTCCAAACCATAATGCATTTAAGCCAATGTTTGCGCCAACACGGTAAGCGTCACTGAAGAAGGAACCGTGTTTCTTTACTGGAGCTGCAGTTCCGTTAAAGTCTGCAATTTCCGGTGAAAGGCCTGTTGTTTTATTTGCAGACTTAACGATATATTCACGGCTTGCACCTGCTGCTTTCTGCCAGAAGTCAGATTCTTCCGGATCTGCAAACATTGCAAACAGATCGTAGAAATGCGGAAGGTGATATGAAGGATCACTGAACGGACTGTCAGGAATAAAGCGGATAAGATAGTTTTCCGGATTCCACATATTGTTTTTCTTACCGGTTGCTTTCTTAAGGATTGCATTTGCTTCCTTTTCGTAATTGAAAATGCCTGTTCCGTTACCCCATCTGTGGTAAGCAAAGAAAAGTGCCATTGCAAAATACTCTTCACCGTCTGGAGCAGGACCTTCAGCGTTTCTTGAACCGTCAAGGCCGCAAGACCAGCAGAAGTAGCCTTTGAAAGCTCCTTCCTTTATGTACATGTATGTTTTTGTCCATTTCCACAAACGGTCAAATACTTCTTTTTTATCCATCTGTACGGCCATCATCATGCCGTAACTCATGCCTTCCGTGCGAACATCTTCCCAGCCTGTATCTGTAATAAAGCCCATGTCTTTTCCGGCTTCGAAGTAGATACGTTCACTTTTTTTACCTTCAAATAATGTATGCCAGCATTCCTGAACACGAGCTTCAATGTCCTGTTCCTTATAACCGTAATCACTTAATAAATTCATTCCTTTTTTTCCTCCAGTAATTTATGTGCAATGAGAATTATTGTTTCTATTTTATCACTGTTTAGGGGAGAATGCAAAAATTATTGTTTTTGGAGATTATACGGAATACTCTGATTTTTTATCTTCTGGAAGACCATTCTATTGCAAGCTGACGAAGTTCCTGCGAAGTATTGCAGTGCAGCTTGATTTTGATATGTTCCTTGTGAGTATCTATTGTCTTTGTGCTTAAGTTCAGTTTTGCAGCAATTTCTACTGTCCCAAGACCTTTGCCGATAAGCGTAAAAATCTGGAGCTGTCTGTCGCTTAGTGTTTCAATGCCGTCTTCAGAAGTCTGATTCTTTGAATTGTTCATTTCGTTTTCATTCTGACGCTGGCGTTCAGCATCACTTAACCAGATTCTTCCGGAAAGTACTGTATGTATTGCATCAATTACTTTGTTTCCGGCTTCTTCCTTCATTATGTAACCGCGTGCTCCGGCTTTAATTGCCCTTTCTGCATAGTAGCGTTCATCATGCATGCTCAGGACAAGAATTGCAAGCTTAGGGTAAACTGCATGCATATCCTTAATGACATCAAGACCGTCTTCATCTCCAAGATTTAAGTCTACTATTGCAAGTTCCGGTTTTTCGGCAGCAAGTATTTCCATTGCTTCTTCATGGTTAGTAGCTTCTCCTACAACCTGAAATACTTTCTGGACGTTAATCAACTGTGCGAGACCTTTACTGAATATAGGGTGATCTTCAATGATCATTACTTTTGTTACTGGCATACATAAATAATAACATTTTTATCCTGTAAGGTAAAGAAATTAAACTTAATACCAGCAGCTTGTCATTTCGCTTATATTGTTTGAAGTATCTACTGCATAAAGGCAGAAAGTATAGTAGTTGCGCGAATCAAGTCCAGTAAACAGATATTCTTCAGTTCCTGCCGGGACGAATACTGTTGAAGAAGGAAGGTCTTCGTAAGCAGAATATTCCGGTACGATGCCTGATGTTTCGTAACAGATTACTGCTATGCTTTTAAGGTTGCTGCATACAGGGTCATTCCATGTGAGCAGGGGAAATGTGTCCCATATATCAGCTCCTGTTACTGGAGAAGGTCTTGCGGAAGATGCTGCCGTTTGGAACATTATTTCCCATGAATAGCCGTTCCAGATGTATACAGTATTTTCTGCAATATTATAGTAAACGGAATATAAATCAGGGTTTGAAGGGTGAGATGTGAATGTTCCCATCCATACAAATGAAGAACCGTCTTTACCGTCCGTTCCATCTGTTCCGTCAAAACCATCACGTCCATCCCTGCCGTCAGTACCGTCTTTTCCGTTAAGCCCGTTCAGTCCGTCCCTTCCATCTTTACCGTCTTTTCCATTTAAGCCATCTTTTCCATCGATTCCGTCTTTGCCATCTCGTCCGTTTATTCCATCAGTGCCGTCTTTTCCGTCCTTACCGTCTGTTCCATCTTTACCATTCAGTCCATCCCTTCCGTTTTTACCGTCAATTCCATCTTTGCCGTCACGTCCGTTTATACCATCAGTACCATCTTTTCCGTCTGCACCGTCCTTGCCGTCAGTTCCGTCTTTACCATTCAGTCCGTCACGTCCGTCCTTACCGTCAGTTCCGTCTTTTCCATTTAAGCCATCCCTTCCGTCAATTCCGTCTCTTCCATCTCGTCCGTTTGTTCCATCAGTACCATCTTTGCCGTCAGTACCGTTCAGTCCGTCCCGTCCGTTAAGCCCGTCACGTCCGTCCTTACCGTCAGTACCATCTTTTCCGTCTTTTCCATCTTTTCCGTTAAGGCCATCGCGTCCGTCACGCCCGTCTACGCCATCTTTTCCGTTTTCACCGTTTATTCCGTCGATACCATCCTTACCGTCGATTCCATTACGTCCGTCTTTACCGTCTGCACCGTCTTTACCATCGATGCCATCCTTTCCGTCAGTGCCAGCTTCTCCTTTGCTTGCCAGAAGACACCATCCGTTACCGTCAAAAATGTAGGAACATCCGTCCTGTGTGTTGTAGTAAGCCCAGTTTGTACAAGGACTGCTTATTTCGTCATGACTGGAATAACTTCCTTTCCAGATAAAGCTCCTGTCCTTACGGGCAAGCTCAATGGAAGAAAGCAGAATGTCTCCTGCATTATTGTCCGAACCGGCAGCAATTACAGCCTCAAATGTTCCCGCAAAGACAGTATCCCTCATGATTGATGCAGTAATTCCTTCAGAAGCAGGAATATCAGTTATTTCAAAAAATCCTTCATCATCAGTAACGCAAAGAAGCCCGCATTCCCTCAGCGAAATGACAAAACCTCCGTTCCCGCATTCATTTCCGTCAATAAGTATTCTTCCCCGCAAGGAACCTGTCCCGGTAAAGCCAAAATTACATAATGTTTTCTGACCTGAAACAACATTTATGCTTTCGATGATTACTTTTTCAACAGAACAGCTGTTTTCTGCCTTGATGCAGTAAATTCCAGGAACAATTCCTGTAAAACTGAAATTGCCTTCCTGATCCGTAATGCTTGTTTTTAGGAAAGACTGAAATCCCTGCCTGTAAACTGAAACCATAATTCCGCTGCTTTTTTCTGAAACTGCATTCGTAAGAATTACAGATCCTTCGATACTGCCGGAACTTTCCATGCAGTCAAGCTGAACAGGGCATCCGGTAACAATGAATGCTGACATGATTGGAAAAAGTAATTTTTGAGCAAATTTGACGGTTTTTCTGAAATTCATAAGATTCTCCTGATAAAAAAGGGCTTACTTAGTACATTCAAACGAATTTCAAAAAAGACAACAAAATTGACCAAAAATATACTTAAAATGAAAAAAATATAGTTTTTTTTGATAAAATGTTGCATAATAATATATTATGGGAAAAATAGATACTTCATTTGAAGACACTCTTCTTGCAGCAATTGACGAAAAGACTGACTGGTTCAACAGAAATGTTCTTCAGCAGATGCAGGATAACTACAGGCTTCATTTAACCTGTGTAACAAACATTATTTCTACTCTCGTAAAAAAGTCTCTTGTAAATGATGACCCATATAAGCATGACAAAAAAATCTCTGATATTGTTCCGCCAAGTGATGCCGAATTTGCAGAAACTGACCGTGCAAACATGTTGGGTACGCGTTTAAGTGATTATGAATCAATGGTTGATTTTATCTGTAATTATTATAATTTTACTGTTGAAGCAATCACTCTTGATAAAATTAAAAAAATGAATGAGCTGAACAATACGTTCAACTGGGATAGTCTTGTACCGAATGCACCAAAACAGAATACAAGGGCTTTATGCGGTGTAATTACAGAACTTAAGAACAGCGGTGACAGCCTTACAATAAACCTTATGAATGACAATCTGTCAAAGGCTAAATCTTCTATCAAAGCTGTAGCTCTTTCTCTGCGTCAGACTGCTGACTTCCAGCGTGAAGTGTTCAAGGCAAAAATCCGTCGTGAAATACTGCGCAATCCTCAGTGCAACAGGGAAAAGGCATACGAATCACCGGAAGCTTTTGTTGCCGAAGTAAAGCGTCTGTTCCCTTCTCTTATTGGTAAAAAGCCTTACTACAGCGATTTGATTGACGAACTCATTAAGGAAGAAATCGGCAGTGAAACAGAAAAGCGCCGTGCAGATTTAATGAACAAGTTAAAGATTACAGCACCGGCAGCCCAGAAGAAAAAAGAAGTAAAAATCGATACACGTGAAATGATTATGGAAGCTACTCGTGTTCTTGGAACAACAAACGAACAGCTTTCTGCAATATATGAAAAGTTCCACAACAATTATGAACTTATCGAAAGTACAGACGTAACTGTAGGCCAGA
Source organism: Treponema sp. (assembly GCA_045643485.1). Taxonomy (GTDB): domain Bacteria; phylum Spirochaetota; class Spirochaetia; order Treponematales; family Treponemataceae; genus Treponema_D. The sequence continues at coordinate 14,755 of JAZUKU010000133.1, forward strand.
AAATAGCACGTTTCTTCAGGAATATGCTTGGCTTAAAAGATCCGCCTGTTGATTATGAAGTTATCGTTCATGACACAGTAACTGGTGTTCAGCATAAGGAATTGATTCATTTCGTTCAGTTTATGGACAGCCTCAAAAAAAGATGTGACCTTTACCTTTCATTCTCAACAAAAATTTCTGCAGGTTACTCAAAGATGCTTGGTAAGGAAGAAGAACAGATCCTTAAATTCCTTAACAAGAATCTTGGCGAAATGAACACAATCTTTGAACAGATGACAGCCCTTGATGTTTTCTTTAAAGAATCATCTCCATTTGAAATCAAGTCGAAAATCAAGGGAAACAAGATGGAATTGACTACACTTAAAAATATTCTTATTAAGGCAAATCAGCTTCGTGCAGAATATACTTCATACATTGAAGAGCGCGAACAGATGAAAAAGCTCGGCATCATAGAGTAAATCTTTTGCTAAGGAAATTATATGAAGAAATTATTACTCTCGTTATTATGTGCATTTCTTGCAGTTAATCTTTTTTGCGAAGCAGAACAGAGAGTCCTTACTGTAATAGATTATCCGCATGTGTATGACTTGAATCCGCATACTGCATGCTATTCTTCTGAAGCACAGGTTCTTACCGGTTTATATGAAGGTCTTTTTGCATACAATTACAAGACTCTTGATCCTGAACCAGCTTTATGTGAATCATATACAATTTCGCGCAACAAAAAACGCTGGACTTTTATCCTTAAGGAAAACTGTACTTTCAGTGACGGTGAAAAAATTACTGCTCAGACATTCTATGATTCCTGGACATCGCTTCTTGCAAATCCGGCAGCTGCTTTTGCTTCAATGCTTGACTGCATTAACGGTGCTGCAGAATTCCGCGAAGGAAAAATTGATGTTTCGGAAGTAGGCATTGAAGTTAAGGATGAAAAGACTCTTGTGGTACGCCTTAAGGAACCTGCTGAACATTTGCCGCGCATTCTGTGTCATCACGCATTTGCTGCAGTAAGCAAAAATGAAAACGTATTTTCAGGACCTTATGTTTTAACTTCAAACAAAGACGGTGCCATCTCAATGATAAAGAACGAAAAGTATCACGATGCAGAAAATGTAAAGATTCCGGGATACGTTTTTGTTCAGAGCAATGACGTTGCAGAAAACGCATTCAAGTTCAATACAGGATATGCAGACTGGGTAACAGGAAACATTGATTCTGCAAAAGTACTTAATCCTTCTTCAATTCATATTGCTGCAGAATTTGGAACACATTACTTTTTCTTCAGCGGAAAGAATAAACCGTGGGATAATCCTCAGATAAGAATGGCACTTCTTGAAGCAATCCCGTGGACTTCTCTTCGTAAGGGATATCTTGTTCCTGCTACGACATTTGTTTATCCGCTTACCGGTTATCCAAAGGTTACGGGGCTTTCTGAATGTGAACCGGATGAAGCTCTTGAAATGATGAAGAGTGCAAGAAAGGAACTTGGCATTCCTCTGGACGAAGAACTTTCTCTTGTTTTTGCAATTACAAGTGATGAAATGATGAAGGATCAGGCTGAAGTCTTAAAGGAAGCATGGAAACCTCTTGGGGTTAACCTTAAAGTTCAGGTTACGCCAACAGACCGCTACATTGCTTCAATTCCTGGATGGGATGCTGATTTATTCTACTACTCATGGATTGGTGACTTTGCAGATCCTCTTGCTTTCCTTGAGCTGTTCCGCGGTAACTCTTCGCTTAATGTTTCAAAATTCTGCAATCCAAAATACGACCAGCTTCTTTCAGATGCAGCAAATGCTGATGATGCAGAATCTCATTACAAATATCTTTCACAGGCAGAACAGATTCTTCTTGATGAAGGCGAAATAATTCCTGTATCACATCCGATAAGCCTTCACGTAATTGACCTTGATTTGATTGGCGGATGGGCAACAAATGCACTCGACATTCATCCTTTAAAGACACTTTACTTTAAGGAAAAAAATCTGAGTATACCTAATCTTGTAAGAAAGTAAACGTAAATTATTCTGCCGGAGTTTCTGCTGTTTCGGCTTCAGCTGCTTCTGTTTCTTCTTCCGTAGCTTCAGGAGGAAGTTCCGGTATTTCTTCCTGAAGAAGAACAAGAGTCTTTGGATTCTGCGGTAAAGTAAACCTTATGCTGATGGAAAAAATTGTATTTCTAAGACCGTCAGTTACTATGGACATAGGAATATATGCTCTTGCTACAATTCCCATGATTCTTCCGCTCTCAAGTGTAAAGTCTGCTTCTGCAACGCCTTCCGGGTAAATAAAGTGAAGCGGATTCCATATCCATTTGTTTATTCTGTCAAAGTCCTGTTTTGCTGTTCCAGAAGTACCCTGATCGCTTCCTTTAACGCCATGTGCGAGTGAAGTGATTCTCCATAAGAAGCCTATGCCGCCGCCAAGATTGAATGAGAATTTTTCGCCTTTTAATGTAACAAGGAACGGTATGTCCGTAACAAGAGTTACTGCAGAAGCTGTTCTGTTTTCCGGAGCAGCAGGATATGCACTTTTTGTACCTTCATTCCACTGCAGGTACTGGTGAAATCCCGTAATACGCGGCTGGATTGCAAATGCTTTTCCAATAGGAACATTAAATCCTATTCCAGGAAGGAATTTAATCTGTGGACTTGCATCTCCATATGTACTGTCGCTTATGTATGCTGCAGCGCCTGCATCAAGAAAGAAGTTTGACCTTAGGTAAGATTCACGTTCTGCCTTTTCGCGTGCAATGATTTTTGCATTGATGATTTCAATTTCTTCTTCTGTAAGTGCCTGTGCAAAAAGCGGAGTAACCATTGCTGTCAGAACAAACAGTGCTGCGAGTGAAATTATTTTTTTTGTAAAACGGCTTATTTTCTCTTTCATAAATTCAATTATACCTTTTCATTCAGTTTTTTCTAGTACCCCGTTCAGATTAACCTGAAGCAGACCGGCTTTTCCTGTTTTATAGAAATCCCTTTCTTCCCACGATACGTAAAGCGTATTCCCTGCAACTGCCATTTCACTGTAACTGTAACCATCCGGCAGTTTTGGCAGACGGAATGCCGTTATTTTTTCAGTATCGTTCTGCATTACATAAGTAGTTCCGTCAGTAAACAACGCAGCAGTTAAGCCCGCTGATTCAGAAAGCTGTGCATTTGCGTTAAGAGGTGTACTTCCGTCGCCTTCCTGATAAAAGCTTACCGGAGAAATGCCCGAAGAATCACGCCATGTTACGTAAAACGGGAAAGACTGCGGTATTGAAGAAAGCAGCTTTTTCAATGCAGAAGGAGCATCCCTGAAAAGCGAAGGTGTATTAAGTGCCCTGTATCTGCTTTCGGTAAGCTCTGAAAAACTGAACTGGTTTGCGTTAAGTGCAGGCGTAAGTTCCGTAAGCGAAACAAACGGTTCCCACGAGAAGTACGAAAATTCTACGTGGTCACTTTTCAATGTCTTTGCAGAACAAGCCCATGTCTTTCCGTTCCAGAAGTATCCTGTTATCTGATCGTTTTCGTTAAGGTTTATGTTTTTGTATGAAACAAGCGGGTAGCATAATTTTGACTGCGGATTGAACTGCACTAAGAAAGAACGCGACTGTTCAACTGAAGGCATCATTGCAATTTCTGCTGCCGGAGAGTTTGCCGTTTTAAGAAGTTCTTCGTTAAAGAAAGTGCTTCTGTAAAGATAAAATACAGGACGTCCTTCACTGAATACAAGACC
>JAZUKU010000134.1:0-2224 GCA_045643485.1 Treponema sp.
TTTGATTCAGGGAAGAAGTCATACTTTGGCTGAGCGAGTCCCCTGTATACCTGATCAATGATTCTGTCGCGGTTCAAGAGGCAGCTCATTGCCTGACGGAATTCTTTCTGTGTAAACCATTTGTAGAACGGCTTGTCTTTGTTCAGCGGATTCTGGTTAAAGCTCCACATGCTTGCGCCGTCCGAGCCTTCTGCATTGTAAACTGTATATTTGTCACCGGCATCATTTATTACGTCATCAAGTTCTTCTGGTGAAGGTCCGTACTGTTCTGTCTTTCCCTGCTTGAACATAAGGAGGTCTGTATGTTCATCACCAACGATCTGAAGTATTTCCTGTTCGTAATACGGGTATGAAATTCCGTTTTCATCTTTTTCCCAGTAGTCAGGGTTTCTTGTGTAAACGAGACGCTGAGCAGGTGTATATTCAGTAAGAAACCATTTTCCGCATGAAGGTATTGTCTTTACGTCACATGCTACGGAGAACAAATCCTTTACTGCCTGCATTCCGCCTTTTTCCTTTGCTTCCCTGTAAACAAATGAAGGTACGAGTGAACCGTTTGTTGCAAGCAATGGTTCTGCAACAATTCTTGGGAATATGTAGTCGAATGTTTTTTCGCCAGTCTTTACGCAGTCAACATGAGCTTCCGTTCCGTCTTCAAGAAGAATGAACTGTCCGCCGTAACCGCTTGAATTGCTTTCAGGATCACCTTCAATTTCGTTGTACCACCATACGATGTCGTCTGCCGTTACAGGAACTTTTTTATCGCTGCCGTACCAGCTCCAGTACATGTCGTCACGCAAGGTGTAGTGAACTGTAAGCGTATTTGTCTTTTCGTCTGCTTCAATTTCAAAGCTTGCACAACGGGGCTTCCATTCACGTGCAATCGTATCGTAATCTACAAGATAATCCTGCATCATTGCACACAAAGAGCTTGAGTTTCCGTCTCTTTCTGCAATGAGTATGTTGAATGTCTTAGGGTCATCAAGAAGAGTGTCATTCCATACGCCCTTCACTTTTCCCGGAACGAATTTCTGATTGTTGTAAGGTTTTGAAACTGTTCTTGAAAGAATGCTTTCTGCTCCAAGGGATTTTACGCTTTCAATTTCTTCAAGAGAAAGTTCTTCTGTTTTGGAACATGAAACTAATAATGCTCCGGCTGTTAAAAACAATAATGCTGCTGCTGATATTTTTTTTGAGAATAGATTTAATCTGTTTTTCATTTTTCCCTCATTTGCGGACTGTGTGGATTCAGTCTGCCACCCATTCATTATTTTAACATAAGTTGGCTAAATTAACTACAGTTGTTTTGAGGGATTTTTCAACAGACTTTATTCTTCTTTATTTTCTTCTGCATCGCCTTTTATCATTTTCATGAAAGCTTCAGACAGATTATCTACAACTTTTGAGAGAGAGTACATATTCTCTACGGCTTCTTTGTAATCGTCATAGTTTTCAAGTTCTTTGGAAAGAAATGTCAGTGTTTCCCTAAGACATTTCATAGTGTTGATGAGATTTGCATATCCTTTTTCTGTATCATCAAATTCTATCAGTTCCTGCGAAATGAATTCCTGCTTTTTAATATTACTGTTCTGCTTTTGTAAATCGTTAAGTAAATTGCATACTTTGTTTGCTGTTTTGATTGATTCATTTACTGTATTCCAGACAAACACATAATATGATTTTACCAGTACTTCATGTGTCTGTTCTTTGTTCAATTTTTTATTAGCGTCAACGTATTTCTTCATGTCTGCTACAACATCATTTAACTTTTCTACATCTTCATTGGTTTCTTCGTATGCCATATTCTCTCCTCCGATTTACTGTTTATAACAGTTACTAGAGAAATTATAATACTAATTTACATTTTTTTTACATTTTTTTTGTAATTTACAAAAATTACATTACGTCGAGATATGGTACGAGAACTAATTCCATTGCGTTCTTGAGTACAACGAGCGTACACTGCGCAAGGAAAAGCCTTGCTTCTGCGAGCTGCCTGTTTTCTTCTGCAATACCAAGGATCGGACAGTCACGGTAGAATGCACTGAATGAACGGCATACGTCGTAAACATAATTTGCCATTACGCTAGGATCAAATGCATCCGCTGCCTTAACTACTGTTTCCGGGAATATGCTGAGCTGCTTGATCAATGCCCATTCGCTTTCGTGTGTAAGAAGCGGTGCTGCGTCTTTTGCTGAAGCAATGTTGATTCCGCTTTCCTTA
>JAZUKU010000135.1:0-7653 GCA_045643485.1 Treponema sp.
AAACTGTTTTGGAGTATTAGTTCTTTCTATACGTTTTCCTACTCCACCTGCTAAAATTGCTGCATATATCATAAACATTTCCTGATATTTTTCCACTAAGCAAAGTATTTAATTTGTTATAAATACACTTCTCAGTCTCTAATATTTTAATATTTGATTATACACTATTTAGTATATATATGCTAGTTTTTGCCATTTTACCTACACTGATTTATAGTTATATAAAGATTTTTTTTCCCAATTAATTATCCAAAAACACAAACTTCATATCCTTGATGTAATTCCCAATATCCACTAACATAAAGTACCCTCTGGAGATAAAATGAACATTACAATAGTTGGTGGTGGCAATATTGGAACACAATTTGCCGTTCACTGTGCAGAAAAACAGAACAAAGTAACCGTATATTCAACAAAACCAGATTTATTCATCAGGGAACTTGAAATTGTTGATGAAAACGGAACTGTAACTCATAAGGCAGACATAGAATGTGCAACAGATTCTGCAGAAATTGCGTTTGGCAATGCAGAATTGATTTTTGTGACTGTTCCAGCCTTTATGATGAAGGAAACTGCAGAAACTATTGAACCATATTTCAGGAAAGGACTGTATATAGCACTGCTTCCGGGAACAGGAGGCGGTGAATGTGCCTTTAAGAAAGCAATTGATAAGGGTGCCATTGTATTTGGACTTCAAAGGGTGCCTGGAGTTGCCCGTCTTAAGGAATACGGAAAAACTGTTTGTGCTACAGGTTACAGGTCAACCTTACATGTTGCAGCCATTCCAAACAGAGAAACTTCAAAATGTGCTGAATTAATAAAATCTATTTTTCCTGAATTACAGGTTGTTGGCTTACCTAATTATCTAAGCGTTACAATGACTCCTTCAAATCCTGTTTTGCATACATCACGTTTAAGGACTCTTTTTGACGACTATACTGAAGGCAAGACATACGATTACATTCCTCTTTTTTATAAAGAATGGTCACTTAAATCTTCTGAATTACTGTTTAAATGCGATGATGAAGTACAAAACATCTGTAAAAGCATGAAGGAATTTGACTTAACAAATGTAAAATCACTAAAGCTTCATTATGAAAGCGAAACAGCAGAACAGCTGACCAATAAACTGCAGAGCATCAAGAGTTTACAGAACTTAACGACACCTTCCGTTAAAACAGAAAATGGATTAATTCCGGATTTTGGTTCAAGATATTTTACGGCAGACTTTCCTTTTGGACTGGAGCTTTTAGTCCAGATAGGAGACTTCATAAACGAACCGATTCCAAATTTAAAGGAAACTCTGGACTGGTACTGGAAAACAGCCGGCAGTGCAAAGAAGTTTTCATATAAAGACTATGGAATTACAAACAAAGAAGAGTTCATTAGTTTTTACAGCAGATAAAAGCTTTTAGTCCTTATACTTTCCAAAATCAAAATATTCTATACCGTGATTCTGGCGCTGTTCCGGCGGCGGAAGCTGCATGTAGTCGCCGTAAAGGTTTGTTAATATCGAATCATAAGCCTTTGGTATGTAGAATTGTTCATTTTCAAAAACATGAAGTTCCGTATAATAGAATGAGTCAAACGGATTCTGATTTCTGTAAAAGTTTCCGCCGTACTTTGTCAAGGTAAAGTCTTTTTCGAGGCTTTCATATTTTACACAGAGTGCATTTCTTTTTTCTACGAGAGTTTTTAACGGAATGAAAAATGCAATGACTGCTTTTAAAATGTAATATACTTTTCTTGGAAGGCCTTTTACATCCTTAAGTAACTTATACCTGAGCTTTATGTAAAGAAGGTGTTTTACGAATGCATATTCCTTTCTGTGTTTTTCCTGCTGTTTTTTTTCAAGCGGTATTTTGTCATACGGGAAAATGTCAATGAACAGGCCTGTATATTTGCGGTCTGTTTTTTCTGCTGATTTTTCAATCCATTCTGTATCTTTTAAAATTATTTTTATGAACGGAAGGGCAAAACCTTTGTCCGTTGAATAATCCTGCATTATGTATTCAGGACCAAGTTTTTGTTGAGCTATTGCACGGAATTTTTCGTATTCAGAGCGGACCATTCCTAAATCAAGATCATCATCCCATGGAATAAAACCGTTGTGCCTTATGGCTCCAAGAAGTGTTCCGTCAGAAAGAAAATACTTTATGTTGTTTTCTTCGCAGACTCTGTGAACTTCCTTCAATATTTTGAGCATCAACTGGTGTGCTTTGTTTAAATCTTCATCAGACAGAATCATTTCTTATTTCCTTTTTTTACAAGCTTCTTTATAAAGTTTTGTACAAGACCCTTTTCATAGTCATTAAATGACAGGAAGTATAATGTAACGGCATACAGAACAGTATATATCAGAATGACGGGCAGAAGTTTTTTAAAACCAGTCAATGCAGGTATTTTCTGAAGAATAAAATATGAAGCTCCGCAGACAAGCAGGACTCCCGGTGTCATCTTTAATATTTCCTTCCAGAAGCTGAATACATTAAGTCCTATTTTCTTATAATAGTACCAGTTCATTATGAACAGGTTGCCTATTGTTAAAGACAAGGCTGTTGCAAGGGCACATCCGTAAGCACCCCAGATTTTTATAAACGGAATACATAAAGCAATGCATGTAAGTGCAACGCATAAATACAGGAGTGAACGGAACTTGTGCTTATTCTTTGCCTGAAGAATTGTTATTCCTAAAGTCTGAGTGTCTACAAGTGAAAGCGGAATAAAAATCAAAAGCGTAATGTTATAAGCCTGAACGTAATCAGCACCTGCCCATATTGAAATAAACTGTTTTCCAAAAAGAATAAAACCTGTCGTAATCAATGCAATTATTATATACTGAAGGCGGCCTACCTTAATAAAGTATTCCGTAAATTCCCTGTCAGTTGCTTCCTTTGTATCCATAGCAGTCATTTTTGGAAGGAAGACAGAAGTTATTGCTGTAGCAAAAGATTCAAAATAAGTTTTAAACTGCATGCTCAGGCTGTAAATGGCAATTGCTACAGAAGATGCAAACATTCCCAAAAGGAACTGTCCTGCATTCCACCAAAGCTGATTAACAATACTTGCTACAAATACCCACACTGAATAATTGAATATTTCCTTCAGGAACTTAAAGTCAAATTTCTTAAATTGAATCTTTATCTTTAATTTTGCAAAACAGTAAATTAAATTTATTGTAAGAAATGTAAGGTTCAATACTGTTACTGCAACTATCAATCCCGTTGATTTATAGCCTAAAAGCAGAACTGGTATATAAACAAGAGGATTAACTATATGCCTTATTAAAGAAGAAACCTTCAGGAAAATAAATTTTTCGTATGCAGTTATTATTGAAGTAAATACACCAAACGGAAACGAAACAGCTATGTTTATGGTTGATAAAATAAGTAATTTCTTAACAGTTGCAATTTCCGAAGGAGTTAAACCGTTACTGAAAAATCTTTCTGCATTAAACGCAAGAAAACTGCCAATAATAAGTGTGAGCACACCAATCAATGCATAAAGAACAATAAACATTCCGTACATTGACTGTGCTTTTTCGTCCTGTCCTTCTGCCCTGTATTTTGCTGTATAACGAATTGTTGCGCTTCCAAAACCAAAATCAAGTATTGTAAGATAACCAACAACAGAATGTGCAAGACTGTATAAACCGTATTCACTCTGACCGAGAGTCCTTAACATGAATGGGGTATATAAAAGAGAAATTGCATTACCGACAATAAGCGTCAGATATGTTAATACAGCTCCACCCTTTAATTGATTTTTTGCCATTAATTATCCTGCTTTATTTTTTAATATACAGATTTATTGTAAAAGTTTACGGAATATATGTAAAGTGATTGAATGAAATCAGCTTAAGCCGCGCAGAAAGTATGCGGTCTTAAACAAACCCTTGCTGCAAAGCCATGTTAAAAGCTTATGGCGGAATTTCATTGATGTTTTCCACACGTATTTATTTGCTTCCGGGAATGTTTCTTTCCAAAGCTGCTCGTTGTGGAGTGACGGAACTAGAACAAGCATCAGTTTTGTATACAGCTTGTAGAAATTTTCTATACTGCTGAAGTCCGTACAGCTGCAGTTTGGACAGGGGTTGCCCTGCTTAAGGAAATCAAGTATTTCGTTTGTTGCAGTCATTCTGTCCTGATATGACTTCTGGTTAAAGTTGTTTGTCATTGAGGTAACGTTTGCGCGGTTGTAATGATATAACGGCTTTTGTACCTGTATTGTTTTTTCTGAAAGGTATACAAGCTTGAATGTTACGAACAGATCTTCACACAATGAAATACCTTTTGGGAATGTTACGCCTGTACTGTCAAAAAAGCTTTTTAAAAACAGTTTGTTCCAGAAGTAATTCATGTAGCCTGGTCTTTTTGTAAAGAATTTTACCTGACTGAATTTATCTTTGGGCAATGTATATGAAACGCATTCCTTGTGGTCTGCAAAATCCCTGTAGAAGTCGCATACTGTAACATGAGCGTTGTTCTGTTCTGCTGCATTTACCATAAGTTCAAACATATCGGGTTCAAGAAAATCATCACTGTCTATAAACAAAAGGTATTTTCCGGAAGCATTTTCGTAACCAGTTCTGCGAGCCATTGGTAAGCCTTCGTTCTGTTTATGGATTACCTTCAGGCGGCTGTCTGCAAAAGCAAACTCATTGCATGTCTGTATGGAATTATCAGGAGAACCGTCGTCTACTATGATACATTCAAAATCTTTAAGCGACTGGTTCTGTATGCTTGCAAGGCATTTTCTTATGTAAGGTTCTACTTTGTATACAGGAACAATAACAGAAAGCAATGGTGACATAAGAATCTCTTACTGTATTTATTTTACAGCTTCTTTTTCTTCTTCCGCACGTTCCCTTGCTGCAACGTTGGAATAATGAATGACTGTAAAGAACATTGAAACGAACACAAGACTGAAGCAAAGGATACACACAGATGCTACTGTCTCAACAAAGAAAGCTGCAATTGTTGTAATGCAGAGGAATATCTGAATTATGGTTATTACAAGGAGCGTACCTTTCTTGGAATAGCCCATATTCAAAAGCTTGTGGTGAAGGTGCTGCCTGTCTGGTGACATGATTGGTCTGTGTTCACGAAGACGGCGCCAGATTGCTGCTATTGTGTCTGCTATAGGAAGTGAAGCAAGTATTATCATTGTAACAAACTTATTGTATTCAAATTTGTCACCGCTTGTGTATAAAGGAATTATTGCAATTATAAAGCCAAGAAACTGGCTGCCTTCATCTCCCATGAATATTTTTGCAGGAGGCTTGTTCCAGCAGAGGAATCCAAGAATTGATGCTGCAAGAATAAAGCAGAGAACGCTTTCGTTGTTTCCAGAAAAAGCATATAGTAAGCCAAGTGTTAATGCAGCAGTTATGCTTAAGTTTCCGCAGAGTGCATCGAGTCCGTCAATCAAGTTGTATGCGTTGATAAGTCCCAGAACCCAGCCGAATGTAAGTATGTAGCTTAATACTGGAGGAAGCACCCATCCGAATATCTGTGTAAAGCGGAAGCCGCTTACTGTTACGATTGTACACGCCACAAGCTGGGCAAGAAGCTTATATATTGCCTTAAAAGTATACAGGTCATCAAGAAGCCCGAATACAAATACAATTGCAGCTGAAATGAATACAGGGATTGTCTTGCCAAGTTCAAGTTCATCTTCCAGTAAAAGAAAAATGAATGCACAGATTACGTATGAAACAAAAATACCAATTCCACCTAAGCGCGAAATGTTACCGCTGTGAACTTTACGCGCATCTACATAATCAAAAATCTTCTTTTTATTACAGAATCTGATTATTAATGGCATTAAAATAAAACTTATTACAAATGCCAGCAAAACTGGTAAATACTTTATCATGATTATTTATTTTAACTTAAAAAATACCTTCTTTCAAGGCATAAAAAAAGCAGTGTCTGTTTTTACAAACACTGCTACTATTCAATATTCAGGAAAAACTAGCGCTCTACGTCTTTCCAGTATTTTACTGTGCCAACTTTAAGCTGGTCTGTTGCATCGTCGTCTGCTACGATTACGGCATTTACATGCTGCTGCAATACTGTTACAGGCCACATCTGGCTAACGGCACCTTCAACTGCCTGCTGAAGTGCGTGTGATTTTGCCATACCTGTCATCATGATTACAACGATTTTTGCATCTGTGATTGTACCGATTCCAACTGTAAGAGCTGTCTTTGGAACCTGTGTAATGTCGTAGTCAAAGAAGCGGCTGTTTACGTTGATTGTGTCCTGTGTTAAAGTCATTACTCTTGTACGGCTTACTAAACTTGAGCCCGGTTCATTGAATGCAATGTGACCGTCGTTTCCTGTTCCGCCTAAGAATAAATCAATTCCGCCTGCAGCCTTGATTGCTGCTTCGTATTCTGCACATTCCTTTTCTGTATCTTCTGCCATACCGTTAAGGATGTGAATGTTTTCTTTTTTAATGTCGATGTGATCAAAGAAGTTTGAGTACATGAAGTAGTGATAACTCTGAGGGTGATTTGCATCGAGTCCTACATATTCATCCATGTTGAATGTAATTACATTCTTGAATGAAACTTTTCCTGCCTTGTTCAGTTCGATAAGGCGCTTGTAAGTACCAAGCGGTGTTGAACCTGTAGGAAGACCAAGCACATATGGCTTTTCTGGTGTTGGGTTTGCCTTGTTGATTTCATTTGCAATGAAGTCAGCAGTCCATTTTGAACATTCATCGTAATCTGGTTTAATGATTACTCTCATATAAAACCTCCTGGGTGTGTCTATTGTTCGCACCCGAATTAAAGTATGAAAGTATTTTACTGCAAACTTATTTTATTATTCAAGTTTTTTTTGCTATTGGAAAGCTTTTTTTTTAACGGTATAATGCACGTATTATGAACAGTATTTTGTCTGAAAAAAGAACAGCTTTTGTGTGCAGTATTGGACTTTTGCTTACAGCTGCCATCTGGGGATTTGCTTTTGTTATCGTTAAGGATTCGCTTGATTACGTTGGCGCTGTATGGATGGTACCTTTCCGATTTAGTATTGCGGCTGTTATTTTAGCAATTATCTTCTATAAAAAACTGCGTCTGTTAAACAAAAGCTACTGGATTCATGGGGGCATACTGGGATTCTTTTTATTTACAGCTTACCTTGTTCAGACGATCGGCTGCAACTATACTACTGCCGGAAAAAATGCTTTTCTTACTACAATATACGTTATTTTGATTCCGCTTATTTCGTGGCCTTTGTACAAGAAGCGTCCTGCGTGGTATGTGTTTGCGGCTGCCGTTATGAGCGTTACGGGAATTGGGCTTCTTGCGCTCAACAATACTGACGGTTCACTTTTGAATATGAATGTCGGCGACATCCTTACTTTAACATGCGGATTTTTCTTTGCAATTCATATTATTTTTGTTGCAAAGTGGAATGAAAACGAAGACCCTATCCTGCTGACTGTACTTCAGTTTGCGTTTGCGGCTTTGTTCGGCTGGATTATTGCGCCGTTCATTAAGAATACTGGTGTTAACGGACCTTTTCCGCTTGAGCAGCTTAAGAATGTAAAGGTTGTGCTTAGCATGTTCTATCTTGGAATATTCAGTACGATGATTGCTTTCTTTTTGCAGAATGTCTGTTTAAAATATGTTCCTTCTGC
>JAZUKU010000136.1:0-7882 GCA_045643485.1 Treponema sp.
GCCGCCATGCGACTAGAAATCGTCCACTCAGAAACCCGCTCCGACTACGAAAAAATTTTTGAACAGTATCTGTAATAAATAAATGTATTACTCTTCTGGCAGCTTGAAAACTTTGCAGCTGTTCTTCCAGAGCTGTACACTCAGTTCTTCAAGGTCCATTTCCAGCATTTCGCTCAAGAAACGGGCAGTAGAAGGCAGATAGCCAGGCATTGTTCTCTTGCGTTCGCGGTATTCTGCCGGAATCATGAACGGACTTTCTGTTTCAATAAGAATACGGTCAACAGGAATATTGTATATGGTTTCGTGTAAATTCCTTGCATTGCGGTAAGTTAAGTTTCCTGCGAATGAGAAATATACATTCAGTCCGGCATCAAGACACTGCTTTGCGTATTCTGCATTTTCGCTGTAACAGTGAAGGATTGCACCTTTTTCAGGTATTCTTTCACTTAAGATGTCGAATATATCTTTACCTGCATCACGGTTGTGGATAATTACCGGAAGATTTACCTTCTGGGCAATTTCGAGTTCCGTAATGAACATTTCTATCTGACTGCGTTTGTCGCCGAACTGCTTGTAATAATCAAGGCCTGTTTCACCAATTGCTACAACATTCGGCAGTTTTGCTGAATTAAGGATTGTGTTCTGCCAGTCGAGTCCAGGATTTGTAACTTCAGACGGTCCTACTCCAACAGCATGATATATTCCGCTTATTGATTTAAGGGTAGCATATTCCTTCTTAAAATCATGGAGACTGTTGTTAATACTGATAATACGGGTTACTCCGGCTTGTTTTGCCTTCTGAATAACACGAATCTGTTCTATAGGGTCGTCAAAAATGAGCCCTATATGGGCGTGAGTATCAAAAAACTGCATGGCTTTCTTCCTATAATGATGTGCTTAAGAGGGTAACATCCTCTACTAAATAGTAACATTCTTAAAATCAGAAGTCAACTTTTTTATTCAGCTTAAGATTTGACTTGAATTCAAGCCGGCAGGAAGGTTTGACAGTAAAAAATCACTATGTTATACTGAAAGTTAGTTATAAATTAGGAGCGTCTTTTTGGCACGTTCGTACAGATACAGAAAGTTAGAAAAAAATCTTGTTTCTCATATATTGAACGGGGTGGGAGCCTTCTTCGTAAAAATTGGCAGAGTATTTGCTGCAATTTTTAAATTCTGCGACAGAAAACTTACCATCATGATAGTTCCGCATTCTCAGGGTAAAGTTATAAATTTCCAGACAAATATATTTGCACTTATTCTTGGTGTAGCTATGTTTATTGGAATTTCTTCTTCATTTGTTTACTTCAACCACAGGAATTCCGGCAGTGCAATGGAAATAAGCCGCCTTCGTGAAGAAAACCGTGAGACACTCGCAAGCCTTGATGAACTGCGCGATGAAAACAACAACCTTCTGCAGACTGCAAAACGCTTCCAGTCATCATTAAGTCAGTCGCTTTCACTTCTTGGTATAAGTCAGTCTTCTTCAGTAAACGGTTCTTCTCAGAAAAACAAGGACCTTTCTTCTTTGTTTGATACACAGGATGTTACTTCAGGAACACTCAAGGAAGCTGCAGATATCCGTCAGCTCAACAATTATCTTGAAAGCAACGTACAGCCTGTAGAACAGATCGGTAAAATGCTTCAGAGTCAGGAAAACCTTTTTGCAGACATTCCTAACATCTGGCCAATCAAAGGCGGTATCGGTCATGTTTCAATGATGTTTGGTCCGAACGTTCATCCAAAATACAATTACTGGTATATCCACAAGGGTATGGACTTTAGTACTTACCGCAAAGGCGACCCGATTATTGCTACTGCAAACGGTCAGGTTGTTAACGTAAGCTTCTCTCCAGACTTTGGTAATTATGTAATCATTCAGCATAAATATGGTATTTATACACGCTATGCACACCTTGATACAGTTCGTGTAAGAAAAGGACAGACTGTTTCGCAGCGTGATGTAATTGGTACATTAGGTGATTCCGGTCTTGCAGTTGGTGCACATCTTCATTACGAAGTACACATCGGTTCAGATGTAGTTGATCCGGAAAAATATGTAAACATCAAATAGACTCATGGCTTTAACTAACGACGATTTTCAAATCAATAGCATAATAGGAATTGGTTCATCAATAAGCGGTGACCTTAAGGTAAATGGCTTTGTTCGTGTAGACGGAGACATTGACGGTAATCTTATTACAACAGGAAACGTAAATGTCGGAGAAAAAGCACGTATTCTTGGAAACATTCAGGCAAAGACAGTTACGGTAAGCGGAATCGTTAAGGGAAACATTATTGCTTCACAGGCAGTACAGCTTCTTTCAAAAAGCGTTGTAATAGGCGACATTACCACAAGAAAGCTTAAGGCTGAAGAAGACGTTATCCTTCAGGGACACTGCATTGCACTTACTAATGACACTGAATATGAAGAAGCATGTGATTCATGGCAGAACGTAAAGGCTATTACAAATCATTCCGTACTGCAGTCAATTCATGTAGTTCCTTCGTACAGTTCATATTCCGAAGAAAAAGCTGCCGAAAGCGAACCTTCTGAAAAACCGTCTGAAAGTTCATCTGCAAAAGAATCAGAAACAGAAAAAGAAACTGTAAAAGAAACAGAACCAGTTCCTGTAGAAAAGAAACAGGATAAATAACGGGAGCTTTTATGGAAGGACTTGATCCTGTAAGCCAGGGACTTTTTTTTGCAGCCAATCAGGCAACTTCCGCACAGGCAGCATTTCAGGCTAAAAAACAGCAGGAAGCCGGTTCCGTAAAAAAATCATCTTTCCAGAACGCAATGGAAAAAGCTCAGCAGGAAAAGGATCTTCTTGCAGAAGGATTACCTGTTGAACTTGCAGGCATGTCTGAAGAAGAAGCAGTAATCTTCTTAAAGGATGAAGCAGACATTGCAGCAGACAAGCTCCGTTCTGAAATGACACCAGTAAACTTTGCTGCTTACCGTGAAAAAGTTTCGCAGTTTATGAAATACATTGTAAAGAACAATTTTGCCGTAACAGTAAGAAAACGTCCGGGGCTTAACAGAAAAGGCAAGCCGTTTGCCCCGCAGATGCAGATAAAGATAATTAACCAGAAGCTTGATGAAATGGCAGAATGGCTTTTGTCGTCTCACAGGGATACATTAAAAATGCTTGCTAAGGTAGACGAAATTAACGGAATGTTGGTAGACTTAATGGCACGCTAACCGTAAGTGTACAGGAGTGTAGAAAAATGTCAGATATTTTTGAACAGGACATAGATAACGAAGCTGTAGATTTAGCAGCTCTTGAAGATAATAATTATTCTCAGGAAGACACAAGCAATTATGTGTTCCCTGATAATCTTTATAAACTGCAGCTTGCTTATTCCTGTGAAGGCATTTACGCTACAGTTCCGGAAGGCATTACTCCTAAGGAAGGACTTAAAGTAATTATTCCTACACGTTACGGAAATGACCTTGCAATAATTCTTGGACAGGCAAAGAAACCTGTTGGAATCAAACCGAGTGATGTTGTAGAAATCGTACGTACTGCAGACGAAAAAGACTTGCGTCATGCAGAAGAACTTGTTGAACGCGAAAAGCAGGCATATAAAATCTTTAAGGAAAAAGTTGCAAACCATCACCTTGACATGAAGCTTGTTGCCGTACATTTTCTTGTCGGCGAACCAAAGGCTTTGTTCTTCTTCTCAAGTGACAACCGTGTAGACTTCCGCGAACTTGTTAAAGATTTAGTAAGTGTTTTCAAAATGCGTATTGAACTGCGCCAGATTGGTGTGCGTGACGAAAGCCGCATTACAGGTGGCCTTGGTGTTTGCGGCAGACCATACTGCTGTCATTGCGTAAGTGACAAGCTTCGTCCTGTAAGCATAAGAATGGCAAAAGAACAGAACTTAAGCCTTAACTCAATGAAGATAAGCGGACAGTGCGGACGTTTGCTCTGCTGCTTAAGCTACGAATACGACTGGTACGCAGAAGCAAGAAAGAATCTTCCAAACGAAGGAATACGCCTTTATTACGACGGAACAAATTTCCGCGTAACAGAAGTAAACCCAATTTCTGCAATGGTAAAAATGTCCGGAGAAGACGGAAGGCTTATCGAAGTTAATGCAAGCCGTTTTGTAAAGGACAACAACAACCGCTGGCACATCAACTAGCGACTGTAAGCCTGCAATCCATCAGTAATACGAAATTAAAAAATCCCCTGTCTTAACAAAACCCGCTTTTTCATAAGAGTGGCGTGCACATACGTTTTTTACCTTAACAAAAAGCACTGCATTCTTGTTGTGGGCTTTTGCATTAAGTGCAATATGATTTACAAGAAACGAAGCAAATCCGCGTCGCCTGTATTCAGGAAGCGTATATACTCCGCCAATCTGAACGAAATTTTTTGCGAGTGCATTAGTCTGTGCCTTTGCAACAAAAGATCCTGACTGGTTAAGTGCATAAACAGACTGTGTCTGCAGAATCTGATCAAGTGCTTTTTTTTCTGATTCTGAATTAAGAGCTTTTCCTTCAGGCAGTACTTCTACGCGTACATATTCAAGATGAAGCTTAAGAAGACCTTCTGCGTCACTACTGCTGCATTGCGTTAACTGACAGCGGTTGTTTTCCGGAACTGCAGAAAGCTTTTCCTGACACGAACTTCCCGTAAATTCCATAAAGTAATATTCACGCTGTTCCTTAACATATCTGCGTGTCGCTTCATAAATTGCCTGTTCAATAAATTCAGTACCATCCTTCATTCCCGTAATGCAGAATACATTGTGATGACTGCAGAATTGCTTTAATGCTTCAAATAATTCTCTTGAATATTCAGGCAGGCAGTGAAACAGAACACGCCCCAGTGTAAATGCAATGACACCTTTTATTTTTAAGGCAGCATCGTCTTCACAGAAGATGTAAACGCTTTCGTCATGTCCCAGAATGCGCTGCATTAATGCACAGCAGTGTTTTTCGTGCGGAAGTACAAACTGTTCGGCTTTTGCAAAGAAAAGTATGTTGTCACTTGCTTTAATTGTTTTCATATCAAATCAGTCGTTTTCATTTACCGGCTGAGATAAGCCCTCTTCCGGATCAGGTGCAAGTGTTTTTGAAAGACCAATCGGTTTTGAAAAATAATTTCCCTGAATGTAGTCGCATTTGTTTTCAAGAAGATAATCCAGCTGACTCTTTACTTCTACGCCTTCTGCAATAACCTTGAGCCCAAGCTGATGAGCCATTGTAATGATTGTCTTGATAAGGTTTTTTTCCGGCGGAGTATTAAGAATTCTTCTTGTAAATGAAGTATCTATCTTAACAATGTCAAACGGAAGGTTGCTCAAATAGCTTAATGAAGAATATCCTGTACCAAAGTCATCAAGTGCAATTTCAATGCCCATGTTCTTAAGCTGTGCAAATATTCCAAGAATGATTTCCGGATTCATTATGCAGACACTTTCCGTAATTTCAAATTCCAGCTTGTTTGTATTCATGCCGGTCTTTTTGATTATTCTCTTAACACAACTTACGAAATCAGGATCCTGGAACTGACGGGCCGAAATGTTTACTGCCAGGACAGGTGCGTTTTCACTGTTTTCAAAAACCTGAACGTATTTGCTGCATGCTGTTTCCAAAATCCATTTGCCAAGAGGTACAATGTCACCGGTACGTTCTGCTACAGGAATAAAGTCCAGCGGGCTTACAGAACCAAGCTTGTGTGAATTCCAGCGGGAAAGTGCTTCGTAACCGCGCAGTTCATGAGTCGTGCTGTCAAACTGCGGCTGGTAAACAAGATAAAGTTCTTCGTTATCAAGTGCGCCTCTCAGTTCATTTTCTATATCAAGCTGCTTTTCTACACTTTTCTGCATGTCATTGTTGTAGAAGGTAATGTGCTGTTTTCCAAGGGCTTTTCCCCTGTACATTGCCATGTCAGTACGCTGAAGAAGTTCCGTTGCGTTATTGCCGTCTTTCGGATACTGGGTAATGCCGAATGAAGCAGTAATCCTTATTTCCTTATTTTTATAGATGAAAGGAGCTGAAATTGCTTCGCTAAGCTTTTTTGCAATCTGGAATATTTCTGTTTCAAGCTTTTCTCCCGGAACTATTACGACAAATTCATCGCCGCCCATTCTTCCAAGAAAATCTTCTGCATGAAGTACGCTGCGCAGGTTTGCCGCTGCTTCCTTAAGGAATACGTCTCCAACTTCGTGTCCAAGAGAATCGTTTACTATCTTAAAGTCATCAAGGTCTATGAAAACAAGTGAAAATTCAATGTCAGGCGAAAGGTTTATCTTTGCTGCAATCGCGTTGGTAATATAGCCTCTGTTAGGAAGTCCGGTAAGAGGATCCTGCGTCTTAAGGATATGCATTTTGTTTTTGTTTTCATTAACGTTCTTCTGCTGAAAATGAATCATTGAAAGAACTGCAATGTTAACGCCCTGTGTCGAAAATGCGATAGGGTAAAAAGGATTTGCTTTATTTATTACGGAAAGAACTATTGAAAAAACCGTAATGCCCGAAATAATCATTACAGTCATGTATCCTTTCGCCGGTGACCTGAAAAGAATGAATACGTTTACTATAAGCTGAATCTGAAAGATTACGCATCCGGCTACAGGCATGATCCTTACAAAATCCTGACCGGTAAAATACCTGCTTAGAATAAAGTTGCATACGGGAAGTGCAGGTATGCATAGAGATGATAATACAATCAAAAAGGCTAACAGAATGTTATTAATTTGTTGTTTCTGATTCATGTAATATTCCACCGGATAAAAAAAAATAGCAAATTGATTATAACATAGTTTAAAAGTATTTTCCAAATTAAGCTTTGCAAAAAAAACTTGACGAAATAAGTATTTGGTTTTAAAATGACATAAATGGCTAAAAAGACAACCTGAAACAAATACTGTTGAATTTGTTGTTTTTAGCCGATATTAACAAGGTAAATGTAGAATTCAGGCAAGTTTTGCCCCGAATTCATACAAAAAATAACAAAATTCGTATGAATTTTGAAAAAAAGTTTGACAGACTACAAAACAAGTGGTATTGTTAACTATGATGTCATAAGACATCGAAAAATTAGGAGGAACTTTTATGAAAAAGATTCTTGCCATTGTAACAATGGCAGCAATGGTTGCAGGTGCATTCGCAGTTGAATTCTCTGCAGGCTCAAAGATTAACGGAAGTTTGTTCGGTCTTGATGCAGACGGTAACATGACTCTTCTCAAAGAAGGAAATGATACTCATGACTATGCTAATCCAAACTTCGTATTCAATGCTAATGGTGACAATGCTGGTGCTACTGTAAAACTTACAACAGATGGTGGTGACAAAAAAGTTGGTCAGACAACACAGACAATGTGGTTCAAGCCTATTGATGCATTAAAGGTTACATTAGGTAACTACGATATCGCATTAAACAAAGAACAGATTGACTGGACAGAATCAATCACAGGTCTTGGTGGAAACGGTTACTTACTTTCTGTAAACGCTTCAGGATTTGGTCTTGATGTAGGTTTTGAAGCAAACGAAGCTGACTGGCTTTCAAAAGGAAAAGAAGGCGATGCTGCTATTGGCCAGTTCTTTGCAAAAGCTGGATTCGGTGCTGATTTCGGAAACATTGGTGCTTTCATTGAAATGAACAGAATTGCTAAGAAATGGACATATCATGATGCATTCGTAACAAACGGCACTGTTGCTTTCGATCAGAAGACTTCAGGTTCTGTAAAGAACATGATGTTCGGTGCTGGTTATGCTAATAACTTCAGCGGTATCAATATGTTCGTAAACGTAATCGGATACATGGGTAACAAATTTGACTGGGTACGTCCAGAAGTTTACTTTGCTGGCAACTTCAGCGGATTTGGTGTTTCTTTATTCGCTGCTCCAATTATCTTCACA
>JAZUKU010000137.1:0-5981 GCA_045643485.1 Treponema sp.
ATCCGTACTGGCAGTATTCGCGTGACAAGATTGCGTGTGAAGATTACCTTATGAAGCTTTACCGCGAAGAAGGATTTCCTGTAACAATTGTTCGCCCAAGCCACACTTACGATGAGCGTTCGGTTCCGCTTGGCGTTCATGTCGAAAACGGAAGCTGGCAGGTTGTAAAAAGAATTATGGAAGGTAAACCTGTTATCATTCACGGTGACGGAACAAGCCTTTGGACACTTACACACAATTCTGATTTTGCAAAGGGATACGTTGGCCTTATGGGTAACATTCACGCAATTGGTGAAGCCGTTCAGATTATGTCAGACGAATCGGTAACATGGAATCAGATTTACGAAGTTATTGCAAAGACTCTTGGCGTTAAACTGAATGCCGTTCATGTTTCTTCGGAATATCTTGCTGCCCACAGCAATTATGACTTTACAGGAAGCCTTATTGGTGACAAGGCAAATTCCGTTGTGTTCGATTGCAGTAAGCTTAAGCGTCTTGTTCCTGATTTTGCTGCTACTAAGAGAATGGATCAGGGCATACGCGAAACAATTGAATATGTTCTTGCTCACAAGGAATGTCAGATAGAAGACAAAGATTACGATGAGTGGACAGATAAAATTATTGAGGGATTAAAATAATGTTTGACGTAAAGGGAAAATGGGCTTTGGTAACTGGAGCCAACCGCGGCGTTGGTTACCGCATTGCAATATTCATGGCTAAGCACGGATGCAATTTGATTTTACATTCACGCAGTCTTGAACATACAGCAAACGTTCTTGAAGAAGTAAAGGCACTTGGTGTTGAAGCATACGATGTTGCCGCTGAATTAAGTGACGTTGCTCAGGTTCAGCAGATGATTAGCGAAATAAACTCACGCGGCAAACCTGTAGACATTCTGTTTAACGATGCAGGCGTTCAGGTTGCATACCGCGTAGAGTATTACAAGACACCTGTTGAAGATTACACAAAAAGCTTTTTGATAAACACAATTGCACCAATGATGCTCTGTTACGAATACATTCCAAAAATGATTGAACGCGGTTACGGTCGTGTCATTAACACAACAAGCGGAATTCGTAACGAACCGGAACAGGCAGGCTATTCTGCAAGTAAAGCTGCCCTTGATAAAGTTACGCTGGACTTAGCCGGAAAAGTTGACGGAACAGATGTAATTATTTCGTTAACGGATCCGGGCTGGTGCAGAACAGACCTTGGCGGACCGAATGCACCTAATGACCCAGATTCAGTAATTCCTGGAATTTGCGTTGGCGCTTTTGTTGATGACAAAAAGAGCGGACGCAATCTTGGAGCACAGAATTTCTGCGGTATGACACTGGAAGATGCAGTTAAGAAAGCTGCAGAATTTCCGCAGCTGTTCAAGTAACTAGAGTTTTATTTTCTTAAAGAGTGCCGGATATCCTGCTGTTCCAAACATAAGCAGCAGGAAGTACTTAACAAAGTGACACCAGTGTGCGCCAAGGAATCCAAATACTTTGTTTCCAAAGGCAACAATAAGTACGGCAACTGCAGCACCAATTACAAAGCGAAGTATTCTCTTCCACCATGCGCCTTCTACGCTGAAGTTAATGTAATGCCTTTCAATCCACCATCCTAAAAAGCCGCCTATGCTTACGCCAAGAGCAGTGTAACAGTCAGTAATCATTTCAAACGGATCAACTAAAATTGAACCGTCAGGATTGTAGTCCAAAGGATATTTCTTTACGCAAAGAAAAATTGTAATTGCAAACGAAACTGCAATCATTACAAAAGTAATTGCTGTATCGCGCTCCGGTTTTTTAGCAAGCCATTTCCTTAGCAGAGAAGTAATGAAAATAATAAGTGATGTGTGGGCAATTGCTACAAGAACATCAGCAAGTGTGTGTGCGCCTAGCCAGTTTCTTGAAAAAGCAGTAATCAGGATAAGCAAAAATAATATTACTGAAAGCACCCTGCGTTTCTTAGACCAGCACATTTTTCCTGTACCGCCGTAAATTGCAGTTGCGCCTGTAGTGTGGCCGCTTGGAAAAGAATAGCCTGTTGCGCTTGAAGCAGCTTTTGGTTCAACATAAAGCCGTGCGTCTTTAATCCACGGTCTGTAAATACAGCAGGTGTTTTTGATTGTCTGGTTAACGAAATTTGCGCTGATGTATGCAATGTAAATTTCTGCACCATAAACCTTGTCTACGCACCAGTAAATGAAAAGAGGAATAATAAAGCCTGCGTTTGCAATGAATTCGGAAATTCCTATGAAAATACTATTAATAATACTAGGGCAGCTTTCCCTTAAATTCTGAAGAAATAATAAATAATCCATACGTAAATATTAAATGCATAAATAAATTTTGACAACTGTAACAAAAAAAGGCTAAAATAATAGTGAAAAGTTGTAAAATTTTTTACCGGAGAGCGCATATGGTTTTTACTCTTAAAAGAAAACTGCTTCTTACAGTAGTTATTGTTGTTATCGTCTCAACTTTATCTGTTGGTCTTTCTGCATACTATATAGAAAAAAAATTAATTGACAGTCAGGTAGATGACAGAGTCCAGATTTTAACAAATTCTATTGCTACACAAATCAATTTTACAAATCAGCAGGAAATGGATTACCTGAAATATATTTCGTACATGAAATTTATTCGTGATCCGGAATTAAGTGCTGCTGAAAAAAATAAGAACATTCTTGGCATCATAAAGAACACTGCTTCCAAGTATGAAATCTTCTGTTTCTTTGACACAAAAGGGCAGGGTATGGGAATTATTGGACAGACATATAATTATGATAACATGAACTTTTTTAATGACGTAATCATTAAGAAAGAAAATATTTCCATGCCGACTGTAAATAGAAAATCTCATACTCCATACATTTCGTATTCTGTTCCGGTAACAACTCAAAACGGTAAGCAGATAATTGGGGCAATGGTTTGTCACGTCCGCGGAAATCATCTTGCAAAGACTGCTTCTGAAATAGATATTGGTGCCGGTTACCATCCGATTATTTACGATATGGAAACGGGTGAAATTGTTGCCAACGGGAATGATGCAACTTCTACTGATACTGAAGCAACATATCTTGATCCATACAAGGAAGAAATTCTTTCTGGAACAGTTGGCAAAAAGGTTATTATAAACAGTGAAACTGGCGAAAAACAGCTTCTTATTTATCAGCCTTTTGAAAATGGAACAAACTGGTCACTTGTTTTCCTTGCGCCATACGGTTTGTTTTATAATTCACTTACTACACTTGCAATTGTTCTTGTAATTAGTTTCCTTCTTGTTGTAGTAATAAGCGTTCTGTTAATACGCATTCTTCTTGGAAAATTCTTTAAGCCTCTTAATACTGTTAAAGTTTCAGTTGATGAAATTGCAAACGGTAATGCAGACCTTTCAAAAAGAATTCCTGGTTCGTCAAAAGATGAAATTGGTTCTGTTGTTAAGGGATTCAATACGTTTATTGAAATTCTTCAGCAGATTATTTCTGAACTCAAGGGCTCTAAGGATAAGCTTAACGAAGCCGGAGAAAAGCTTGTTGGTTCTACGCAGGAAGCTACAAGTTCAATCAATCAGATTATTTCCAACATTGATTTGGTTCACACAAATATTGATGAGCAGAGCGGCAGTGTAAATCAGACTGCAAACGCCGTAAATGAAATTGCTTCAAACATTGAATCTCTTGACCAGATGATTGAAGGGCAGAGTGTTGGCGTAACAAAAGCTTCTGCTGCAATCGGTCAGATGATTGAAAATATTTCTTCAATCAATACTTCAATTGATAAGATGACTGTTTCATTCAATTCACTTATCGAAAGTGCACGCAACGGTTCCGAAGTACAGAGCGCAGTTAACGAAAAGGTTGAAGAAATCAAGAACCAGAGTGAAGCTTTGCAGGAAGCAAACCAGGCCATTGCAAGTATTGCCGAACAGACAAATCTTCTTGCCATGAATGCCGCAATCGAAGCAGCTCATGCTGGTGAAGCAGGAAAAGGATTCTCTGTTGTTGCAGACGAAATCCGTAAGCTTTCGGAAACATCTACAATTCAGTCTAAGACAATTGGTGAACAGCTTGCAAACATCCGCAAGTCAATCGACAGTGTTGTTACTGCATCCGTTCAGTCAAACGAAGCATTCAGAAATGTTACCGAAAACATTCAGAATACAGATGGAATTGTACGCACAATTAAAGTTTCTCTTGAAGAACAGAACAAGGGTTCTATCGAAATCAATCAGGCTCTTAAGAACATGAACTCAAGTACTTCACAGGTACGTGATGCTTCTAAGGAAATGGCAGAAGGAAACAAGGCTATTCTTGACGAAATCAGGAAGCTTCAGGATGTAACTGCTGTAATGAAAGAAAGTATCGAAAAGATGTCGGTTAGCGCTGGAAATATTACACTTACAGGCTACTCTTTGAATAATATTTCTTCTGACATGGAAGGAATTATTTCACAGATTGGTCAGCAGGTAGATAAGTTCAGCGTATAATATTTTTTATTCACAACAACGAATAGCGCTCCGGCAGAAATGTCGGGGCGTTTTTTTTGCGCAGATTATTTTATTAGTGAAATCATGCTGACTGCGTTTTCAAAAAATACTGGTTCTATTAAATCTGCGTAGTCTTTTTTCAACTGCTCAAGGTCCTGCTCTATTTCGTTAAGTGATGATGTTGCGCCGAAAATTATTTCGCAGAAGCCCTGTTCGCGTAACTGACGTGCGGCTAAATTTTCTGTCTGGCATATGTATTTTAGTGGCGGGAATTTCTTTACGCTTTCGAATTGTTCTTCTGTTAGCAGAGGAAGCTTAAAGTCGAAGACGTACTTGGCGGCGGAAGCGGCGGTTGAGCAAACGGGCTGCTGTTTTGCGCAGGAAGTGTCTGTTGAGCAAACTGGCTGCTGTTCTGCGCAAGAAGTGTCTGTTGAGCAAACGGGCTGCTGTTTTGTGCAAGAATTGCCTGTCGTGCTAACACGTGCACTTTCTGCAAACAGCGTGTTTTCGAGCAGAAGCGTAAAAATATTTTTGTTAACGCTTGCGGCTACTGTCTGGCTCATTCCGGAAAGACGCGGATTTATTTCAATTAAGTACCACTTTGCATTTTGTTCGCTGTACACAAGATCAACCTGCGCTGCTCCTTCGAAATGCATTTTCTGCGCAAGATGCTTTAACTGTTCGCGCAGTTCGCTTATGTGGAATTTTTCGCTGTTAACGGGTCCAAGCTTTACTGACTGCTTTGGGCTTGTAATGCCGTATTTGTTTACGCTGAACATAAACACCGGCGAAATATAGTAACTGTCTGCGGTTGCGCCGGCAGTGTCAGTTTGCAAACCGCAGCTGTTGTTTGCGCGCGTAATGTCTTTTTCGTAACCGCAGGAAGTTGCGCCGGCAGTTCCGTAAATCTCTGCGCCAAACTGTATGCCCTGAATGTATTCTTCAACAATGCGGTCAGAAGTATTCCGTTTTGAATTCAGGTAAACAAGTACATCCTGGTAAGAATGAATTACATCCATTCCGTAGGAACTTAGACCAACGGTGTCCTTGATTACAACAGGAAATCGGAGAGACTTAATCTGCTGCAGAACGCTCTGACGGTAAACGTTGCTTTTCAATTCGCGTCTGTTTCCGCCGTTAATGAAAAGCGCATGGTGAACGTAAACTGCTTTTGGCATTTCAATTACATTCAGTTTTTCAACAGCCTGATGTGTACGCCATTTGTCAAAACAATTTACTGCGGTTTCAGTCGAATGGCAGTATGTTTTTATTCCGAGTGAATTAAGCTGTTCTGCAACAAGCGCATCTTTTACAGGAAGCCAGTCGTATGGTGTTGTCCAGAATGTTGCGGCTATTACAGCATCCGGTTTATAAGAAGCAATTTCCTGTGCAAGTTCAAGCGGGTCGTCTTTCTGCAGAAGAGCATACTGTGCGCATTCAGCTTTCTGCTTAGCTTCATTTCCTTCAAGGTCCAGCATGAACATTCCGGGAAGCTGTGT
>JAZUKU010000138.1:0-10418 GCA_045643485.1 Treponema sp.
TGGTGTTCCTGTAAACGGATTTTCAGGAATTTCTGTGTACGGAAGAATTTCTTTTGGTGCAGCCCTTCCAAATGATTTTTTTGTATCAAGATTTACAAGAGCTTTTGCACCACCCTTTACCTTTACGAAACAAGGCTGAACCCCTTCGTTCATGTACTGGTAAGCGTATGTAACAAATGTGTTGTTGCTGTAAGTAAAGAGGCCTATGTTTCTTCCGCATTCAAGGGAAACTGTCATGTCTTCGCAGAATATGTCCTTTATGCTGTTGAGTACTTCTTTTGGCAGTTCCTGTAAGTTGGAAAAATCATCCGGTACTACAAATGTTATCATCTGGCCTTTTCCGTAAGTGTCACGGATAAGGATTGGGCAGTTCTTTTCGCTAGTCATTCCCTTTAACAGATTCCATGAAGAATTGTTTCTGTGTTCCATAAGCGGAAATTCTATTGGCTTAAGGGCAGGCACTTTGTATTCGAACCAGCTGTCACTTGTCTTATACTGATAATATTCCGGAACAAATTTTCTGTCGCGGTAACGGATTGATGTCATCTGTTCAATTCCTTTGCCAAGATTCTGCTTAACAAATCCGCTTGTTACAATTGCGCGTCCTCCGTTACGGACGTATTTTTCCAGTTTTGGAAGAATGTCTTTGTCTGCACAACATGCTGCCGTTATGAAAATTGTTTTCTGCTTAGGGTCAAATTCTGGTGTAGGCTCAAACGGTATTCCCAGAAGTCCAAGATAGTCAGCAAGATGATCTTCGCCCTGTGAGTTAACCGGATGATATTCGCTTATGCCGGTACATTTGCCTGTTCCTGTCATAAGTTCGTCGAGCTTTTTTAACTGGAAGCCTAATGTTGGGACAAACCTGTGTTCTACAAGATATGGCCATGCAAAAAGCATTACTTCTTTTGCCTTTGAGAAAACTGTAAGGTAAGCCTGTTCAAGATAATCGTCCATCGGGTAACACTGGAATGCATCGAACCATCCGCCGCCGTTTCTTCCCGGAGCAAGATTTTCCATCCAGCGTACAAGGGAATAGCTTAGGTAACGCGGTAATGTCTGGTCTGTGTCCATTGCGTTTCTTGTTTCTGTACCGGTGTATACTCCGTCAAAGACTGCAGGCTGTTCTCCAGGGTTGTAACCTGTTTCGGCATAGCTTTCCATCCAGTTAGGATATTTGATTACCATCTTGATTTTAGGATTAATTTTCTTTGCAGGTTTTATGATGTATTCTTCGCTTACGTGTTTCATAAGTGCAAGACGATATTCCTGCCAGCTTTTGTCACCTTTTGCCTTTATGCAGTCTTCACATGTACAGTTTGTAAAATAAAAGTCATCAAGAATAATTTCATCAAAAATTGAAGCTGAAAGTTTTACTGCGCTAACAAGTTCTTTCTTAAAATCAGCATCGTTATAACAGTATGTGCTAAACAGGCGCTGCTTTTTGTATTCCTTTCCCGGAATTAAATCTGCGCGTTTCGTTGTTGTCGTTAAACCGCCGCTTACTTCAATGCCTTTGCTTTCAAGAAATTCTTTTATCTGCAGAAGCTTTTTCCTTGAAGCGCAATCGCCGCCGCGGTATGGTTCAAGATATACTTTGTCGAACGGTACGTTTTTTGCAAAGAATTCGTATTCAGCCTTAAGCTGATCCATTGTTACGCCTATTACCCACTGTGCCGGACAATAAATTACTGTTTTAAAATTTTTGTAGTTTGCCATATAAACCTCTTTTTCTTCAGCCGCTTCTGGCATATTTCATTTTCCTGCTAACATTGTACTTTATATTCTGCGGGTTTTGTTAAGAAAAAGTTTTTTTGTTTTTAAAAGAGATTTGTAGGAATTATTCTTGAGTTTATAACAGTTTGTAAAAGATTTCTGATTAATTCCAAAGAAATGTTTTAAAACAAAAAACGCCTCTTTGCATTACACAAAAAGGCGTCCTGCTTATTATATTTTTTACTTACTTATACATGAACGACCAGAGCTTGCCCTTCTGGTGCGGGTCTACGCCACAGCTTTTGAATATTTCGCGTACTGTCATAAATTCAGCACCCATTTCAATAAGCTTTGGAATAAAGATTTTCATTGCTTCAACAGTGTTGTCATTGCCCAAAAGATCGTGGAGAAGAATTATTTCGCCGTCACATGCGCTTTCAAGTACACGCTTAGCCCTTTCTTCTGCAGAAACTTCAGGTACCCAGTCTTCAACACCCTGTCCGCAGATGAACGGAAGGTCAATGTTGTCCCACATTGTGTCGTTTACCTGAATGAATGGCGGTCTGAAGAACTGTGGCTTGTCTCCGGTAATTTCTTCAATCAAATCGCTTGTCTTTTTAATTTCGTCACGGATTACTTCTGCTGACATTTTGTCCATGAATGAATGTGTCCACGAATGGTTTTCGATTGTACAGCCCAGTTTTACTTCGCGTTCAATCATTTTCTTTGAATCTTCATTGATTAAATTTCCAATCAGGAAAAATGATGCTTTGATATTGTACTGTTCAAGAATGTCTAAAACTTTTGCTGTTGTTACTGTATTTGGTCCGTCGTCAAATGTTAGGGAAATGCGCATTATGCTGCCTTCTTGTTTTAAAAATTTGCTCTCTTCGTTTTGTTAACAAAAAATATTCTATCATTGAAAAAAAAAGTCTGCAATGTGAAATGAATGTTTGTTCATTCCAAACTGCAGACTCTTCTGGAAAAGCGTTTAATTATTTCAGTTAGCCTGTATTCTTGTCTTCATGCGGAACTGCTTTGGTGTTGTACCGCAGCGTTTCTTAAACTGGCGGATGAAATAGCTTTCGTTAAGGAAACCTGTCTTAAAGCAGATGTCAAGAATCGGCTCGTCTGTACGCAAAAGAATTTCCTTTGCTTTTGAAAGACGGATGTCAATCAAATAATCAACAGGACTTTCTCCTGTCATCGATTTAAAGAATTTGTAGAATGCATCTTTTCCAACGTAAATATGATTTGCCATATCTTCAATCGTAATCTGATTCATGTAATTCTTTTCAAGGAAATCAAAAATAGAAAAGATTCTGTCCCTTCTTTCTTTAGTCTTAGCACGTTCCCATTCCTGATCGTGAACATAAAAATGTGGTTCCTGATCAAGATAATAAAAAATGTCCAGCAGAAGACTCTTCATCCTTAGCTCGTAAGAAATAGATTTTGTTTCGTAAACAGATTTTATTTCTTTAAGATCATTAACAATTTCCTTGTAGTAGTGAAAATCTTTTTTGATGAGGCTTGGGAAATTAAGTATTCCTTCGCAAAGACCAATCATATGTTCGCTGTCAGTTTCGCGGCCTGTTGTAAGCATATGATTTAAGTCGATTAAGAAAGAAGCTACAACACACTGTTCTTCGCCAACAGAATTTCCGTAGTGCATTCTTCCTGAATTTACGCAGGCAATTTCTCCTTCGTGAACAATGATGTTTTTGCTGTCGATGAATAATTCGAGCGTTCCCTTTTCAACAAGAAGAAGCTCCTGTTCCTTGGACCAAATGCCGCCAATTACTTCATTTCCGTTGGTGTTTGTATATTGGCGTACATAAACAGCATGCGGTGTCTTTGAATGATTTACTTCATGATAATAATAAGGCATCTTTTCCTCCAATACAGTTTATTCGACAAACTGCCAGTCTTTCCATTCAGCTCCGACATCAGTAAACAGGAACACAACATTATGTTTTCCACTTACTGATTTAATAAGCTTTGCGCTTACTTCCTGGAATTCTTCGCCACAAGAAACTTTGCTCAAATCGATTTCACCAATCTTTTCTCCAGGATTATCTATATCTGTTGCATCAATGAATATTTCGATTAAAGAATTATTTTTTTCAGTACACTTGATTCCTGCTGTTATTGCAGAAGCGCCTGCTTTTCCGTCAGCAGAAAAATCTACTCCTTCAAGGAACATCCATGCGCCGGCTTTTTTTGCTTTAACACTCATTGCACCGCTGTGGTAATAAATGCTCAGTTTATCGCAAGGCTGTGTTTCAATGCTGCTCTGCGTTGCCATTGTAGCTGCACTTATTTTTTCATACGGATTCAATGCGCCAACCTGTTCAACGCCTTTCTTTGTACAGATGATGTCTGCCAACTTTCCGTCGTCCTGTACTGTTACATATTCAATGCTTGTGCTTCTGTAGCCGTGCTTAATGAATTGAGCTGCTTCCAGAATGCGTGTGTGATATGACATGTAGTTTTTGTTTTTAAATGTGAACATACAGTGATGATTGTTTCCCCAGTCACCAAAGAATTCACCCGGGTTTCTTAAAACAACGCCCTGGAAAGTATATGGCCCAAGAGGATTGTCACTTGTCATGTATGCAATCTGGCCGTTAGTAACAATCTGTCCTTCCGGAACGCTCCAGTTAGTACAGTATGAATAATAATATTTTCCGTTGAACTTATTGATTCCTGAATCTTCAAAAAGGAAAGGTACGTCGATTACAACAGGAGTATCAGCAAGGCTTATCATGTCATCGTTAAGCTTTACAACTCTTGCATTGCCAGGACGTTCAATCTGCTCAGGAGTAGGTTTGTTTCCTCCAGGAACACCGCCTCCAAAATACAGGTAACCTGTTCCGTCATCATCAATTAAAACAGCCGGATCAAAAAGCCATGTAATGTTTTCGCAGGTTGGAGTCTTTCTTGTAATAAGACCGTGACCAAGCGGATCAGTAAACGGACCTGTCGGACTGTCTGCTGTAAGAACACCAATTCCGTTTGCACTGTCAGCAAAATACAGGAAGAATTTTTCCTTACCGTCAATTACTTTGTGTGCTGCAGCAGGTGCCCATGTATTGTGAGCCCATTTTACATCAGAAGCACGAATGTCTACAGAACCGCAGTCTGTCCAGTTAACAAGGTCTTTTGAACTGATAACGTTAATCCTGTGGATTTGTGTATAACTGTTTTCAATTATTTCACCGTTTTTGTCTTTCTCAATTTCATCTGCCGTCATGTAAACGTATGCCGTATCGTTGTAAATCATTGTCCACGGATCTGCACCGTATTTCTGTGTCATAAGCGGATTGTGCTTACCCATGTCTTTCCAGCAGCCCATTCTGTTAAGTTCTGTCATTTTATACTCCTTGACTGGCGTTTCTGTAGTCTTACAGCCTGCCAAAACTGTTACCATATTTATTAATATTGTTGCGGTTACAGCTAAAACTGTTACCTTTTTTTGCTTTTTCTTCTTCATTTTACTGTATATCTTCTATTCCAAACTGTACCCTTACCCTTCGCAAATACCATTCCTGAATTTCCTGAAACATGCTTCACCGCCGGCCTTTTCCGTTGAATAAACAAACAGGCCTGCACGGCAACCGGTAAAGAAATCAAGCATAAAATACAGCTTGTGCTTAGTGCCAATCTGTACCCAAGTTTTGCCTTCTTTCTCGTAATAAAACTGCACTTCATCCTTCATATCAGTAAAATCTGTTGCCATTTTTACTGTAACTGTACCCTTATTCCATGGAATACATTCGGTTTCTACGGCTTTTTCCAGATCTACACGATTTTCTTTCTTGCCGGCGGGGCCGTATTGCTTTTCTGCACTTACTACATAAAGCTGACCGCCGGCCCTCTTTAGTCCTGCAAAAGCGTAACAGCTTTGGAAAGCGCATAATCCTGCGTAATCACCGTCGTTCAGTTTGCCTGCGTCTATTGTTACGATTGTCTCGTTTTTGCAGCCGCATAACCGTTGTGTTAACGTATTCCGTGTGCGCGTCATGTTAGGCACAACTTCTGCGGTTCTTATTAAGAGGCTGTTGTTTTTTACGGCCCAGTTTTTATCGTCAGGAATATGATTCCATTCCCACCACTGTTTAAGCGGACTTCTGAATGTTTTTCCTGCAGCTGTGCTTCCGTCATCAGCAGCAAATTCTTTTTCGCCTTCAAAATTATCGTTACCAGCGAACGGCGCGTGAGCAATATTCCTGTCGCCATTACTTATCTCATAACACAAGCTGTCTTCAATAATTCCATCTTTCCCAAACACAGGAAAATCGTCTTTCCATTCAACCTTGCAAAGAACAGGCATCCGTCCGCACGCGCCTCTGTCCTGGAACAAAACACCATACCAGTTACCCGCAGCGTCCTGAACAATTCCTCCCTGAGCAACACCCTGGTTATGAAAATTCATATCGTTGCAGACAACATCTTTTCCTGTCCACTCACCGTCAATTTTTTCTGCAGTAAAACAGCTTTCAGTCCTTATGCTTCCAGCCGGCCAGTGAATGTTAAAAAGGTAATACCTTCCGTTTATTTTATAAGCGTGGCTTCCTTCGTAACCAAGTCCTTCGCATTTATCGTTAAGAATTTTTTTGTTAACACCACCGGCTTTTGGTCTGCTCAAATCTGCTTCAAGTTCAGTAACAAAAATCTCTCTGTTTCCGTGGAAGAGATAAACCTTTCCGTCATCATCAAACAAAAGTGATGCGTCGTAATAAAAGCCTTCAACTTCTTTCTTTATCCACGGTCCTTCAATTTTTTCTGCTGAATACAAATATGTTTTGTGCGTATCGTTTGCAATGAACAGTACATAAAATTTTCCGTTTGCAAACCGCAGCGTTGGAGCCCACATTCCCGAACCGTAAATGCTTTTATTGTTTTCAAGTCGAGCTGCGTCATAATCTTCAAGCACATCATAAACGTGAGTAACAATTTCCCAGTGAGCCAAATCGTATGACTTAAGGATTACGCATCCCGGCATAAAGTGCATGGTTGTACTGGCCATGTAAAAAACATCTTCTACACGGATAACGTCGGGGTCTGGAAAATCGCTTAAAAGCACTGGGTTTATGGCTTTGGTCATTTTTCTCCACATAGCAACAAAAGTGTTATTTTTTGCTCATTGTGCTGCAACAATTTCAGTATAAGGGGTTTCTCTGATTTTTCAACAATTATTTTAATTAAATCGATTAATTTTACAAATTTATTCAATTAGAATACGCTTTTGTGTTATTTTTATTATAAATGTGCATTTATAATTATCATGAATAATATTAAATTCAACAGGAGATATTATGTCATCAATTTATCAGAGTTTAAAAGAACAGGCTTTCGAAGCCAATATGGAAATTCCACGCAGAGAACTTGCAATTTATACTTGGGGAAACGTTTCTGCCTTTGATAAAGACAAAGGTGTTTTTGCCATCAAACCTTCTGGCGTTCCATACGACACAATGACTGTAGAAGACATTGTTGTTGTTGACCTGGACTGCAAGGTTGTAGAAGGAAAATTAAATCCTTCTTCTGACACACCAACTCACGCTGTACTTTATAAAAATTTTGCTGACATTGGCGGCATTACACATACTCATTCACCACACGCAACTGCATGGGCTCAGGCTTGCAGAAGCATTCCACTTTTTGGAACAACTCATGCTGACCACAGTCCAAATCACGTTGTCTGCACACCAATGATTTCTAAAGAAGCTGTTGAAGAAGCTTACGAAAGGGAAACAGGTACACTCATCGTAAACACATTCCTTCATCCGGAAACTGTTAACGCAAAGTCATGGGACGGTTCTCCTTTACAGCCTTTAGTTCCTTCAGAAAATCCAATGGTTCTTGTTGCTGGACACGGCCCTTTCACTTGGGGAAAAGATGCAGCAAAATCAGTTTACAATGCAGCTGTTCTTGAACAGATTGCACGCATGGCATGGGTTACACTCGCTGTAAATCCTGATGCCAAACCTCTTCCGGACTATGTTATTCATAAGCACTATGAACGCAAGCACGGAAAAAATGCTTACTACGGACAAAAATAATTTTTGCATTTTTATATTTTACTTTCTGTAATTTAGGGTGAAAAATTTCTTTGAGCACGGAAATTTTTCACCCTTTTTTTTACTGAAAAATTTTTTTCATGAATGTTCGATTCTTCCTTATTTTATGCGTTTTGTTGACGGTATATTAAAAAATAATTATAATGTTTTCTACATATATATATGGAGGACATTAATGGCTAAAACCAAATATGTTTACTTTTTTGGAAACGGTGACGCAGAAGGTGATGAAACAATGCGTCCAATCCTCGGTGGTAAAGGTGCTAACCTTGCACAGATGGCTAAAGCTCCTTTGAGCCTTCCAGTTCCACCAGGATTCACAATTTCAATTGATGTTTGTCAGGAATATTATAAGCTTGGCAAAAAATATCCAGCAGGTCTCGACGCAGAAGTTGCTAAGTATCTTGCTAAGCTCGAAAAATCTTTCGGTAAAAAGCTTGGTGATGAAAAAGATCCACTTCTCGTTTCAGTTCGCTCAGGTGCAGCTGAATCAATGCCAGGTATGATGGACACAATCCTCAACCTCGGTCTTAACGACAAATCAGTTATTGGTCTTGCAGAAAAAACAGGTAACCCACGTTTTGCTTGGGACGCTTACCGCCGCTTCATTCAGATGTTCGGTAACGTAGCAATGGGTGTTGAACATGACAAGTTCGAAGCTATTATTTCTGCTGTAAAAGCAAAAGCTGGTGTTAAAGAAGACACAGAACTTACAACAGAAAACCTCCAGGAAATCGTTGCTAAGTACAAGGTAATGTACAAAGAAGAAAAGGGTGAAGATTTCCCACAGGATCCACAGAAACAGATGTGGGGTGCAATCAGTGCAGTATTCGGTTCTTGGATGAACCCACGCGCTATTACATACCGCAAACTCAACAACATTGATGAAAGAGTTATCAAAGGTACAGCCGTAACAGTTATGGCTATGGTATTCGGTAACATGGGTGAAACATCAGGAACTGGTGTTGCATTCTCACGCGACCCATCAACTGGTGAAAATCACTTCATGGCAGAATATCTTATCAATGCTCAGGGTGAAGACGTTGTTGCTGGTATCCGTACACCAATGGATATTTCTGCTCTCGAAAAACAGCAGCCAGCTATCTTTGCTGAAATCACAAAGATCCGCAACCGCCTCGAATAACATTATCACGATATGCAGGATATGGAATTTACTGTTCAGGAAGGAAAGCTCTTCATGCTCCAGTGCCGCAACGGTAAACGTACAGGTCCAGCAGCTGTTAAGATGGCAGTTGATATGGTTGGCGAAAAGCTCATCACAAAAGAAGAAGCTCTTCTCCGCGTAAAGCCAGATCAGCTTGATCAGTTACTCCACCCACAGTTCGATGCAAAAGCTCTTAAAGCAGCTACTCCAATTGCAGAAGCTCTCAATGCTTCACCAGGAGCTGGTTGTGGTCAGATCGTATTCACAGCAGAAGAAGCTGTTGAATGGGACAAAGCTGGCAAGAAGGTTATCCTTGTTCGTAAAGAAACATCTCCAGATGATATCGCCGGAATGTATGTTGCACAGGGTATCTTAACTTCAACAGGTGGACGTACATCACATGCAGCTGTAGTTGCTCGTGGTATGGGTACTCCTTGTGTTTGTGGTTGTGCAGCTGTAGAATTCACAGGCAAAGAAGAAATCAAGATTGGCAACAAGAAATTCAAGAAGGGCGACATCCTTTCAATCGACGGTTCAACAGGTAGAGTTTACGACGGTGCAATCGCTGTAACTCCAGCTTCAGTTTCAGGTGACCTTGAAACATTCCTCGGTTGGGCAGATGAAGTTCGTGCTAAGTCAGTACGTACAACAGCTTCAGGAAAGAAAGTTAAGGGCTTTGATGTTCTTGCAAACGCTGAACAGAAAGAAGCAGCACAGGCATTCCGCTTTGGTGCAGCTGGTATTGGTCTTTGCCGTACAGAACACATGTTCTTCGACGAACCAAAACTTACATCATTCCAGAAGATGATCATTTCTGAAAACACAGAAGCTCGTAAAGAAAATCTTGCTAAGATTCTTCCTTACCAGAAAGAAGACTTCTACGGAATCATTAAGGCAATGGAAGGACGTTCAGTTACTATCCGTCTCCTTGACCCGCCTCTTAACGAATTCGTACAGGCTGAAACACCTGAACTTGCAAAAGCTCTTGCTAACAAACTTGGCGTATCAGTAGATACAATCAACAAGAAATATGCTGAACTTAACGAACACAACCCAATGCTCGGTCATCGTGGTTGCCGTCTCGCTATCACATATCCAGAAATCTACGAAATGCAGGTTGAAGCTATCGCTCTTGCAGCTGTTAAGTGTGCAAAAGAAGGCCTCAAGTCTGATGTTAGAATCATGATTCCAAATGTTACAACATTTGAAGAACTCAAACAGATTCGCGCTCAGGCAGAAGCTGTAATTGCTAAGGTTAACGAAGCTAACAAGACAAGCCTCAAGTTCCAGATTGGTTCTATGATCGAATTCCCAAGAGCTGCTTGTTCAGCTAACAAGATTGCTGAATATGCTGACTTCTTCTCATTCGGTACAAACGACCTTACACAGACAACATTCGGTTTCAGCCGTGATGACTACTCTAAGTTCATTGATTCTTATCTTGATCAGAAAGT
>JAZUKU010000139.1:0-9288 GCA_045643485.1 Treponema sp.
CATTCATTCGAATACGATAACCTCAAGCAGATAGGTGCAGCACTTTTGTTCAAGGAAGAAAAAATGCCTGACATTGTAGATGTTGCGCCATACAATATGCTCGATTATTCCAAGTGGCCTGACATTCAGCAGATGACGCAGGATACAGTTCTTTCGTGGTACAACAAAATTCCTGAACTTAAGGAACAGCAGCAGTACGATGCAAAACTTGACGCACAGTTCATTAAGGAAATATGGTCTGCTGCAAATGAACTTTCTAACGGAAAGGAGGATGTCTGTAAATTACTTGCACTTAAATTCAGCATGGAAAATATTGTCTGGGCTTTAAGGCTCAGGGTTTACTATAAAATGCAGAAGGAAGAAATACTTCCGCACCTTACTTTTGTTAACAGGGTACATTCCGTTCATGATCCAATTGCCGGAGCAGCAGTAGAAATTCTTGACTGGGATATTGCTGACTATGAGCAGTGGGAAAAATGGAAGTACAGGAAGCTTTTAAATCCATATGAGGAAACTGGCTTATGGCAGATAGACCCCCGTTGGATTTATAATGAATCAAAGAAGCTTGTTGTTGAAAGAGCTCAAAAACTTTTCCGTCAGAATCCGTTTTCAGTTTGCCCGATTGTGTGCTGGTATCTGATTAAGGAAAACGAGCTTGATGTAATAAGAACGGCAGCTGAATGCATAAGGATGGGTGAAAATCAGGAAAAGGCAATGTCTCTTGCAGGCGTTACGGAGGAAATAAATGGCTAAGACTACAGCAATGCGGCTTATTGAAATGATGGTCCTTAAAGAGCATATTGATTCAGTCATATGTTATCTTGGTAAGCTTAAGAATTTTCAGTTCCAGAATGAAATTGACAGGGAAGGCCCTGCTGCTGACGAAATGCACATGAACCCTGACGCAGAACTGTTCAAGCGTCTTGAGGAAGCCCGCGTTGCTCTTGGAATAGAAGCACCTGTAAGCTACCCTGATGACATAAGCCTTCCGTCTGACAAGGATTTTGATGATGCGTCAAAACTTATTTCTGCTGTAG
Organism: Treponema sp.; assembly: GCA_045643485.1. GTDB lineage: Bacteria > Spirochaetota > Spirochaetia > Treponematales > Treponemataceae > Treponema_D. The sequence continues at coordinate 1,038 of JAZUKU010000139.1, forward strand.
AAGAACTTCATGACCGTGAAATTGAAAAGCAGAATTCGCTCAAGCGTGTTACTGATGCATATGAAGAAGCACTTTCTTTTTCTAACCTTCAGGTATCTTATTCAGAACTGGAAAACCTTTCGTTCATGACGATGCGCATCGGTAAAATAGATCCGGCCTGTTTTGACGGATTAAAGTTTGATGCAGGAAGAAGTGCCGTAATAATTCAGCTTGGTGATGACAAAAGCAGAATCATGGCAGCGTGTCCAAAAAAGAACCGCTTTAACTTAGACAAAGTATTAAAGAGCTACGGTTTTGTTGAAATGGAAATACCAAAAGACTTTAAGGGTATTCCGGAAGACATGCTTGTTAACCTTTTGAACTCACGTACTGCACTTGAGCAGGAACTTGCATCTATTTCAGAAGAAAGAAAAAATTATGCAGAAACACATGCAGCTCAGCTTCAGCATCTGCTTCTTGTATATTCTCTTGGCAGCCAGGTGCGCACTGTAGAAAGCAGGCTTGAGTCAACACAGCTTGTTTACTGCATACGCGGATGGCTTCCTTCTTCATTGATTCAGCAGGTTACTAAAGACATAGAAGAACTTACTGAAGACAAGACTGGTATACGCGAATATAAACCGGAAGAAGTGCCTTCCGTTTTAAGCGGACACGAAAAAGTACCTGTTCAGCTGAAGCACGGAAAACTTGTAGGCGCTTTTGAAAGAATGATTTTCAGTTACGGTTCGCCTTTGTACGGTACACTTGATCCGACTCCGTTTGTTGCTCTTTTCTTTACACTGCTCTTTGGCATTATGTTTGGAGATGCAGGACAGGGTCTTGTTTTCTTATTGATGGGAATTCTTATGGCCGTTAAAGTACTTAAGGTTGGTGGCTGGGAAAAGTTTGCACCGGTATTCATTGTAATAGGAATAAGCTCAATGATAATGGGTGTGCTTACAGGAGAATTCTTTGGTACAGAAGAAGTGTTTGTTCCATTTGCAAGATGGGTTACTGGACTCTTTGGAAAACCGCGTGATGTAATCCTTCACATGATGCCTTCAAGCGATGCTTCTTCAATCAAGAGAATGTTCCTCTTCTTTGGATTCAGCGTTGGTGTGGGCTTTATCATTAATTCTGCAGGTATCGTAATAAACATCATAAATAAATTCATGCTTAGAAAACCGGGTGAAGCAATTTTCGGTAAGACAGGAATTACCGGAGCAGTATTCTTCTGGTATGTAGTATATGCAGCTCTTAAAGTTGCATTCTTTAACGGAAGCTTTGAAGTTTACGACTGGATCATTATAGGTACATCACTTGCACTTACCGGATTCAGCGAACCGCTTGCACGTGCAGTGGACAAAGAATATCCTGCATGCGAAAACGGAATTGGTTCTGCAGTTATTGGTGCAATTGTAGAAATACTTGAAACAGTTTCTTCAACTCTTTCAAATTCAGTAAGCTTCCTTCGTGTAGGTGCGTTTGCATTAGCACATGCCGTTTTGGGATTCATTATCGGTACAATGTCACAGATGGGCGGTCCTGCCGTTAAGATTCTGGTGCTTGTCGTTGGTAATGGAATTGTAATTGTTCTTGAAGGAATCATCGTAACAATCCAGACGCTTCGTCTTCAGTATTACGAATTCTTCAGTAAATTCTTTAAGGAAACCGGAAAGGAATTTGTTCCGTTCCAGTTTGAATATAAAAGCAAATAATTTTTTTGGAGAAATATTATGAATAAGAAAATCATTGCAATCGTTTCAGGCCTTATGCTTATCTGCATGACAGCAGTATTTGCACAGGAAGCTTCAGTAACAGAAGCAGAAGATGGTCAGACAGTAGAAGCTGTTGAAGAAACAGACAACGGCGGTCTTGCAAAATCAATCAAGTACATTGCAGCCGCAATTGCAGTAGGTATTGCCTGTGTAGCCGGCGGTACAGCAGTAGCAAAAATCGGTACTGCAGCTATGGGTGCCATGAGCGAAAACGCAGAACTTTCTGGTAAAGCACTTCCATTCGTAGGTCTTGCTGAAGGTATCTGTCTCTGGGGCTTCCTTGTAGCTTTGTTCATCATCCTCATGTAATTAAAGCAATTTAATTTTACAGATGGAATATTTTGTTTTAGGCGAAACTGAACTTGTAACAGGCTTTGCACTTGTCGGTGTAGAAGGAAAAGTCTGCCTTAACCGGAATGAAGCTCTTGAAGCATTCAATAAAGTTACGGGACAGACATCATCTGTTACAGGCATTTCGTCAGAAGAAAAACCAAAAGTCCTCATTATTACAGAAGATGTAGCAGATATGCTGGAGAACGAAATATTTTCATGGCAGATGAAAGGTTCTTCTCCGCTTATCGTAGAAATTCCGGGCATACGCGGACACTTGCCTGGTAGAAAAACTCTGACTGATGCAATTAAAGAAGCAGTCGGAATTCAGATTTAGGAAAACATTATGCAGGAATTACATTCATCAGCAGCACTTGACGAAGAAATACGTCTTGATGCCCGCAGAAAAGCAGAAAACATTCTCAAGAAAGCAGATGAAGAATGTGTGCGCCTTACAGAAGGTGTTATGCTTAGAGTGGAAGACGCCGTACGCAATGCAGAAAATGCTTCGAAGGAACGTCTTGCTGTTTATGCAAAAAATATAAATGCCTCTCTTCCTCTGGAAAAGCAGCGCTATTCAATTACATTCGTAAGGGATTCTGTCATTAAGCAGATAAATGAATACCTCAAGGGTCTTGGCGAAGAAAAAAAGTTTGCAGTAATTTCAAATATGTTTGAAAAAACAAAGTATGCTCTTGCAGGAAAAAAAGTAATTGCAAAAGTAATAAACCTTGATTCACAGAAAGCAGAACAGCTTTTGAAAAAGGAAGATTCATTTGAGCTTGTTAAGTGCGAATCTTCTGATTCAAGAATAATTGAAGACGAAAAGCTTGAAGGCCTTGAAGTTCGTGAAGGCATTGTTCTTTACGCTGAAGACAATTCCGTAACTGTAAGGCTTACATTTGATGAAAAGGTAAATCAGATTCTGGACGAAAAAAATCTTGAACTGTCTACAGCATTGTTCGGCAGGAGGATTCCGGAATGATTGAAGGAAAAATTACACGTATTTCCGGACCGATTGTTTATGCAGAAGGTCTTGAAAACTGCGGTCTTTACGACGTAGTTGATGTAGGAAATAAAAAATTAATTGGTGAAATAATCAGACAGAATAAGGGTAAGGCAACAATTCAGGTTTACGAAGAAGACACTGGAATGCATATTGGCGAACCTGTTGTTTCAAGCGAAATGCCTTTGTCGTTAAGGCTGGGCCCTGGTCTTGTCGGAAAAATATATGACGGTATTCAGAGACCGCTTAAGGAAATGTATGAAACAGACGGTGCATTCATGATTCCTGGTCACAGAAGCGAACCTCTTGATACGCAGAAGAAATGGCACTTTGATGCTGCAGATGTCAGTGCAATTGCTCCGGGAATGGTACTTGGTACTGTTAAGGAAACTGAATCAATTACGCACAAGATAATGGTTCCGCCATATATCCGCGGACGTTCATTGAAAACATTTGCTGGTTCTGGTGAATATACTGTAGACGAAGTTATTGCAGTTACCGAACTTGATGAAGAAATAAAGCTTTCTCATTACTGGCCTTTACGTAAGCCACGTCCGTTTGGAAAGAAGCTTGAAGTAAGCGAGCCTCTTGTTACCGGACAGCGCGTCATTGACGTATTCTTCCCGTTAAGCAAAGGCGGTACTGCTGCAATTCCTGGCGGATTCGGTACAGGAAAGACGATGACTCAGCACGCAATTGCAAAGTGGTGCGATGCAGACTTAATCGTTTACATTGGCTGCGGTGAACGCGGAAACGAAATGACAGATGTTCTTACGGAATTTCCAAAACTGATTGACCCAAGAACTGGCCGTTCGTTAATGGAAAGAACAATCCTTATTGCAAATACATCAAACATGCCTGTTGCAGCGCGTGAAGTTTCGCTTTATTCGGGAATTACACTTGCTGAATATTACCGCGACATGGGGCTTCATGTAGCAATCATGGCTGACAGTACAAGCCGCTGGGCAGAAGCTTTACGTGAACTTTCCGGACGTATGGAAGAAATGCCTGCAGAAGAAGGTTTCCCTGCTTACCTGCCGACACGTCTTGCTGAATTCTACGAAAGGGCAGGAAGAATCATAAGCCTTAACGGACAGGAAGGAAGCGTTTCGGTAATCGGAGCTGTTTCTCCTCCAGGCGGCGACTTTTCTGAACCTGTAACTCAGCATACAAAGCGATTCATTCGATGCTTCTGGGCACTGGACAGGGAACTTGCAAACGCACGTCACTATCCTGCAATCGGCTGGATTGAATCATATTCAGAATATGCAGAAGAAATAAAACAGTGGTGGGACCGCTTTGATCCGCGCTGGGCAACAGTACGTCTTGAAGCACTCGAACTTTTAAAGAAAGAGCAGCGTCTTGAACAGATTGTACGCCTTGTTGGTGCAGACTCAATTCCAGACACTGAGCGCCTTGTTCTTGTCGCAGCAGAAATGATCAAGAACGGATTCCTTCAGCAGAGTGCATTTGACAAGAACGACTGTTATTCTGTTCCTGAAAAACAGATTCTCCTTCTTTTACTGATTATGGATTATTACAACAGGGCACTTGCAGTTTTAAAGGAAGGTGCTCCTTATGTTAAGGTTGTAACACTCCCTGTACGCGAAGAAATTGTAAGGGCTAAGCTTGAAGTTTCAAATGACGAAACAGACAGGCTTAAGGCAATAGAAGATCATCTTGAAAACCAGATGGGTGACCTTGAACGAATTTACCGTAAGGTGGCAGCATTATGAAAGGCATAGAATACGCAGGAATTAATTCAGTAGACGGACCAATCGTAATCGTTAAGCGTAAGGAAAATGCTGCTTACAATGATACTGTATGTGTACGCGACAGAAACGGAGAAAAGCGAACTGGAAGAATCATTGACGTAAGCGAATCAAATGCCGTAGTTCAGATTTTCGGCTCAACTTCAGGACTTGATTTGAATACATCATCAATTGAATATCTTGATGAACCAATGACAATCCGTGTAGGAAAGGAACTTCTTGGCCGTGTATTCAACGGTATCGGTGAACCAATAGACGGTTTCCCTCAGATAATTTCAAATGAAAAAAGAAACGTCAACGGTAATCCGATGAATCCTTTTGCACGTGTTTATCCGCGTGACTTTATTCAGACAGGCATTTCTTCAATCGACGGAATGAATACATTGATCCGCGGACAGAAGCTTCCTATCTTCAGCGGCAACGGTCTTGCTCACAACAAGCTTGCAGCACAGATTATCCGTCAGGCAAAGCTTTTGAATAATGACGAAGAATTCGTAATGGTATTTGCAGCAATGGGAATCAAGTATGACGTTGCTCAGTACTTCAAGAATAATTTTGAACAGAGCGGCGTTCTTTCAAATGTAGTAATGTTCCAGAGCCTGGCTGATGCGCCTTCGATTGAGCGTATCATTACTCCGCGCTGTGCACTTACTGCTGCAGAATATCTTGCGTTCGAATGCAACATGCATGTTCTTGTAGTAATGACAGATATGACAAACTACTGCGAAGCATTGCGTGAAATAAGTACGACCCGCGGTGAAGTTCCTGGACGTAAAGGTTACCCAGGATATCTTTATTCAGACCTTGCTGAACTTTACGAAAGGGCAGGCCGTGTAAAAGGCAGTACTGGTTCAATTACACAGATACCAATTCTTGCAATGCCTAACGATGACATAAGTCATCCAATTCCGGACTTAACTGGATACATTACAGAAGGCCAGATTGTTCTCGACAGGGAAATGAGCCAGAAGGGAATATATCCGCCGGTAAGCGTTCTTCCAAGCTTAAGCCGTTTGATGAAAGACGGTATTGGCGAAGGTATGACACGCGAAGACCACAACGCATTGTCGAGCCAGCTTTTTGCTTCTTACAGTAAGGTTCGCGGTATCCGCAATCTTGCAGCTATCATTGGAGAAGAAGAACTTTCTGCATTAGACAAACTGTATCTGAAATTCGGCGATGAGCTTGAAAAGAAATTCTTTACACAGGGCGAATACGAAAACAGGTCAATTCAGGAAACACTTGATCTTGGCTGGAAAATATTGAGCATTCTTCCGCACGAAGAACTTTACAGAATCAACGGTGAAATGCTTGAAAAATATCTTCCAAAGGTAGAGCAGACAGGAGAAGAAGAAGCTTAATGGCAAAACTGAATGTTGCACCAACAAAGTCAAATCTTCTCTCCATAAAGGAACAGCTTGAAATAAGCACGGAAGGATATGACCTTCTTGAGCAGAAGCGCGAAATTCTTGTAATGGAACTTATGCGCCTTGTAGAAAAAGTAAAACTCCTTGAAAAAAAGATGGACAAATGCATTGAAAAAGCTTATCCGTCTTTGAAGAACATGCTTATGACTGTAGGTACAGACAGAACTGAACGCATAGCACATTCAGTTGACTACAAGTTTGCCCTTTCAGAAAAGCCTGTAATGATTTCGGGAATGCAGTTTTCTACACTTGATGTAACCTTGCCTAAGCCTCAGTTATTTTATTCTTTCAGGGACACGTTCCCGGAAACAGATAAGGTACAGGGCGATTTTTTTGAACTGCTTACTGTTCTGACTCAGCTTGCAAGCATAAGGACTATTGTCTGGAGACTTGCAATGGAAGTTAAAAAGACACAGCGTCGTGTTAACGCGCTTGATAAAATAGTAATTCCTCAGGATAAAGATACCGTTAAATATATAGAGGGTGTTCTTGAGGAAAGGGAACGCGAAAATATTTTCGTTCTTAAGGCACTTAAACATAAGCAGGAGGATTTATGATAAAACCGCTTTTCCAAAGAGTAATTGTTGCCGTCAACGGTTCAGCAGCTTCTTTGCATGCAGCTATGTACGGAATCCTTATGGCTAAAACGTATCACTGTAATTTAAAGGTGGTTTATGTTGTTGATACTGCTACAATCAAGCAGCTTATGTTAAGCAAATTCCTCTTGAGCGATGAAGGCTCTTCTACGGAAGCAGGTCTTGTAAGTGACGGAAACAGGAATCTTCAGTACGTTCTTGACCTTGCAAAATCTAAGGGCGTTAAGATAGAAACTGAATTAAGGAAAGGATCCGTATGGTCAGAAATAATTTCTGCTGCAGATGAATATAAGGCAGATTTGATTCTTCTTGGCGGACAGGCTCCTTCAAATACTTCTTCAATAATACGAAATGAACTCTCAATGGAAAACAGAAGCATTATCGGCAGCGCACACTGCTCAGTGCTTGTTGTCAACGAACAGTACATTGAGCAGATGTTTAAATTAGCGTAATTATTTATTAACAGATTTTCTCAGACTTTGCAGGCTTTTCCGTTGTAATTTAAATCAGTAAGAATTTCCGTGTGGTCCTTGTAAACTGCAACTGTATGTTCTTCGTGGCAGCTCCATGAACCGTCTGCTGTTACTACAGTCCAGTCGCTTCCTCTTGCAATTTCTACGTCATCTGTTCCAATGTTGATCATTGGCTCAATTGCTAAAACCATTCCGGCCTGAATGCGCGGATTTGGTCCACGGCTAGGGCAGTTTGGAATGCACGGATCTTCGTGTACTTCAAGACCAACTCCGTGTCCGCAGTAATCGTAAACAACACCGTAACCATTCTGTTCTGCGCAGATGTCATATACTGCATTTGAAATGTCGCTTATTCTGTTTCCAGGGTGACAAGCCATAATTCCTGCCATAAGACTTTCGCGTGTTACCTGAACAAGCTTACGGATTTCCGGCTTTACGTTGCCAACCATTACTGTATGAGTACTGTCGCTTATGTAACCGTTCAAATCAATTCCTATATCAAGTGAAACAAGGTCTCCATCCTTAACAATTTTACTTGCAGACGGAACACCGTGGATTACTTCTTCGTTAATGGAAATGCATGCTGCTCCAGGAAAATCTTCAAGTTTCCATGCAGCACGTCCTCCATGCTGAATCATGAAGTTTTCGCACCAGGTATCTATTTCCTTAGTACTTACGCCCGGCTTTACGCGCGGAATAATTTCGTTGAATAAATCTGCCAGAAGATGACAGCTTTTTCTGATTCCTTCAATCTGTTCTTCGTTCTTGATTCTAATCATATTATGCCTCTATGAAATGCGTGCTGCTTCGTCAATGCATGCTTTTGCAGCGCGTTTGTCTCCTATTCTTGTATATGCCTGAGCCATTTTCTGCAGGAAGAAAACATTGTC
>JAZUKU010000140.1:0-18616 GCA_045643485.1 Treponema sp.
AGCTGCGCTGCGGTCAACTTTACTTGGATCTTTTCCGCTGAATGCACCGCCACCGTGACGACCCATTCCGCCGTATGTATCTACAATGATTTTTCTTCCTGTAAGGCCTGCGTCTCCGTCAGGGCCACCTGTTACGAAACGTCCTGTCGGGTTTACATAATATTTTGTCTTTTCATCAAGGAGTCCTGTCGGTTCAAGAACAGGCTTAATTATTCTTTCGATTATAGTTTTTTCTATTTCATCGTGACTTACTTCAGGTGTGTGCTGATGAGAAATTACTACTGTATCAATGTGAACAGGCTTATGTCCTTCGTATTCAATTGTTACCTGACTTTTTGCGTCCGGTCTTAACCATTTGATTGTTCCGCTCTTGCGTAATTCTGTTGCCTTGAGCAAAAGCTGATGAGAATACATTACTGGAGCCGGCATAAGTTCCGGAGTTTCGTTGCAGGCAAAACCAAACATCATTCCCTGATCGCCTGCACCCTGCTGTCCTTCAAATTCATCAAGGCCTTTTCCTACAACACCCTGGTTGATGTCAGAAGACTGAGCATGCAATCTGTTTTCGTACTTGAATGTCTTGAAATCAAGACCAACGTCACTTGAGTTGTAGCCAATATCTTCTGCAACCTTGCGTGCAATCTGTTCTGCTTCGCGTGCAATTATTTCGGGCAGTTCAGGATCAGGATTCTGGAAACCAATTTCGCCACCGTTAAGCACAAAATTTGTTGTAGCGAAAGTTTCGCATGCTACGTGTGCATTAGGGTCAAGTTCAAGGCAGCGGTCAAGAATTGCATCACTTATCTGATCACACAATTTGTCCGGATGACCTTCACCAACTGATTCTGATGTAAATAAATAATGATTTTTGTTTTCGACAGCGCTCATAATAGAGCCTCCTGTTTAGCAAGATTTTATCTTTCGTACGAAAGACTTCCGCTCTGCAATTTGGATAAATCGGCGGATATGATTTATGTATGAAAGTAATATACTGATTTTTTTTAACAAAAGCAATATGAACTAATTTTCGTTTCTGTTAAAGAAAGCAACAAAAAAAACACCTGCTCCCGTCGGGAACCCGTCCCAAAATCCTAGGGTCCTCGCATAGCAGGCGGGCAAGAATGCCGGAAATCGGTTTTGGGTCGGAACCCCGACTCCGCAGGTGTTTTTTTCTTTATTTTACAGAATGCAAATATGGTTAAAGTTAGTAAAATAAAATGATTGAGTTTATTCACACATAAAGTCATTTGCATAAAAAAAGCACAGACTGTTTTGCAGACTGTGCTTTCCTTTATTAACGGCTGGACAGATTAGATGCCGTTGTAGTGTGTGTTTACTTTGTCCAGGATGTAAGACTTGAATTCTTCGAGCTTCATTGTCTTCTGTTCAAGGCCGCTTGAGAAACGGAATCTTACGCAAACTGATTCTTCTTCCTGTTCCTTTGCACCAACAACAAGAATATATGGTGTTTTGTGTTCAGAAGAAATCTGCTTGATTTTAGACTTCATGTTGTCGTCGCCAAGATATGCTTTTGCGCGGATTTTTTCTGCTATAAGTACTGATTCTACTTTCTTTGCATATTCGTCAAAGTCTGGGCTTACCGGAACAATTGCGGCCTGTTCGAAGTGGAGCCATGTTGGAAGAGCGCCAGTGTAGTTTTCAATAAGGATACCCATAAAGCGTTCCATTGAGCCAAGAACGGCACGGTGGAGCATAACAGGGTGATGCTTCTGGTTGTCTTTGCCAATGTATTCAGCGTTAAGGCGTTCTTCTGAAGGAAGCTGGTAGTCAAGCTGAATTGTACCGCACTGCCACAAACGGCCCAATGCATCAACCAAAGTAAATTCAAGCTTTGGTCCATAGAATGCACCTTCACCAGGCTGGATTTCGTAAGGCATGTTTACTGCATCACAGGCTGCTGCAAGAGCTGCTTCTGCGTGATCCCATGTTGCATCATCACCAACGTGATCTTCCGGTCTTGTAGAAAGCTTTACGATAAGGTTCTTGTCAAAACCAAAGTCTTTGTAAACATCCTTGAGGAGACGGCAGAATTTAGCAACTTCTGCTTCAATCTGGTCTTCTGTACAAAGAATGTGTGCATCGTCCTGAACGAATCCGCGTACACGCATGATACCGTGTAATGTTCCGCTTGGTTCATTGCGTACATCGTGACCGAATTCTGCAAGACGCATTGGCAAGTCTTTATATGAACGTGGCTTTGACTTGAAGATTTCAAGTGCGCCAGGACAGTTCATTGGTTTGATTGCAAATACTTTCTTTTCGCTTTCTGTAATGAACATGTTCTTCTGGTAATGACCCCAGTGGCCTGAACGTTCCCAAAGAGTGCGAGGCATGATTGCAGGAGTATTTACTTCTTCGTAACCATCGCGGATAATCTTGTCACGCATGTAATCCTGTAATGTTACATACATTTTCCATCCGTTAGGGTGCCAGAATATCTGACCTGGATCTTCAGGGTCAAGGTGGAACAAATCCATCTGTACACCGATTTTTCTATGGTCACGCTTTTCTGCTTCTTCGAGCATCTTGAGATAATCTTTCAAATCATTTGGTTTAGCAAAACAAACTGCGTAAACGCGACTTAACATTGGGCGTTCACTGTCGCCTCTCCAGTAAGCACCGGCCATACGCATAAGCTTAAAGCTCTGTGCATTGATTTCTTTTGTGGATGCAACGTGAGGACCGCGGCAAAGGTCTGTGAATGTATCCTGAGTGTATGTAGTTATGGTTTCTCCTTCAGGGAGATCGTTAATAAGTTCAACCTTGTAAGGCTGATTTTTGAAAATCTCTAATGCTTCTGCTTTTGAAACTTCTTTGCGGACAAATTCGTGGTTGCCTGCAAGAATCTTGCGCATTTCTTTTTCTACTGCAGGGAAATCTGCTTCTGACAATTTGTGGTCAGCAGGAAAATCAAAGTCGTAGTAGAATCCGTTATCAATAGCCGGACCTATTGCAATTTTCGTTCCTGGAAAAAGATTAAGGATTGCTTCTGCCATAACATGAGCGCAACTGTGGCGCTGCATCTGAAGCTGTTCATCAACTGCCATAATACATACCTTCTTTTAGATAATAAAGTTCTTTTATTATATTGATTTACAAATGTTGTTGCAATAAAGCGCGTGTTTAACAAAGCCTTTCCCCGACACTAGCAAAAACCTGTTTCCCATTATAAAATATAAAAAACAAAACTAAGGAGAAAAACAATGCCGTTTATTAATTCCAAAATAACAGTAGAAGTTCCGCAGGAAAAGCGTGACATCTTAAAAGCAGAATTAGGAAAAGCAATTTCCATAATGGGTAAGCCGGAAAGCTACTTAATGCTCGGTTTCGAAGACAATTACGACCTTTACTTTGGCGGAAACAAGCTCGAAAAAGGCGCATTCGTAACAGTACAGCTTTTTGGAAGCGTAAACCCGTCTCAATCAGACAAAATGACCGCTAAGATATGCGAAATCTACAATAATGTCTTAGGCATACCGGGAGACTGCATCTACATTACATACGCCGGCATTCAGAACTGGGGCTGGAACGGCAGTAATTTCTAACCGTCTCCCCTCCCTTGTCAGCTAAAATGCCCCTGTTAACAAAATCCAGTAAAAAGAAAGCTGTTCCTGTTAACAAAACATATTCCGCTAACAAAAAAAGGCCTGCACAACCGCAGGCCTCTTCTGTTTACAAAAGCCGCTCCCGTAAGCAGAAGCAACTCCAATTAACAAATAGAATCAATAACCCTTAATCTTTTTGCCAAACAGCATGTTCTGGTAGCAGCGAACGCATCCAGGGAAGATGTGACCGTCGCACTTAAGTATTTCTTCACGGAATTTGTTAGCCTTATCACCGTTGTAAATTTCCTTGAATGACTGCTCCTTGATGTTACCAAGAACATATTCGTTGTAGTCAGCACAGAAAGTAACGTCACCATTGTAGCTGATGTTAGCCTGGCACCACGGAACAATACAGTTATCACGAACGTGTGTATCAAGTTCTGCATAATATTCGTGAGTCTTTTCCGGATTAAGGGCAGGAACAGTAATGCTCGGGTGACCGTAATTTGTTGAATGAATCTTTTCAAGAATTGCGTGAAGTTCAGCACCGTCAATGTTTTCGTTAAAGCCAGTGTTGTAGCCGTCAAGCATGTAAATGTCTGTATCAAGATGCTTTTTCATGTACTCTTTGTGAGTAGCAAGGATTTCATCATTTGTATAAGTACCAAGATTGTAAATGTGCCAGTCAAGGTTGAATTCCTTTGAAGCTTCTGCAAGATCTGCAAGAGATTTATAGTTTTTGTTAGTAACAGTAGTAACAACTCCAAGGAACGGAAGATTTGTACCGCGCTTTTTCTTTTCTTCATTGATTGCCTTAAAGCCAGCAATTACCTTGTCATAAGAACCCTTACCGCGGATTTCATCGTTAACATCACGGAAAGCATCAAGCGAAACGAAAATAGCATTCCATCCGTCTTCAACAATGCGTGCAGCATTCTGTTCAAGCAGAGTACCGTTTGTATTTACGGAAACAAAGCTGCCCTTAGACTGAAGGTGTTTTACAAGAGGGAAAATGTCCGGATAAAGGAAAGGTTCACCGCCCCAGATATAGTAAATCGGTTTTACGGAAGCAAGTTCATCTCCAAGCTTTTTGTAAGTTTCAAGAGGAACAATAGTCTTTGAAGCTTCAACACCAGCTTCACCCTTAAGTACACCCTTAATGCCTCTCTGACCACACATAACGCAGCGAAGGTTGCATACAGGTGTAAGCTTTAAGTAAATAAGACAGAAATTCTTCATGTGGTTGTAGCCGTAAGTGTTTCTCTTCTTGCACATAGTAAGGCCCATCTTGATAAAACCACGGAGCATCTTCATGGAAAGCTTTGGACTTTTAGAAAAAAGCTTTGGAACAACAGAAATATTTGTTTTCATTTTAATCCTTCTTTTAGCGAAACTACTTGTTTAAATTACGGATTGATTTTTCAAGAATCCATGCAAGGAAATTCTTTGGAATAAGGCCAGAGAAGAAAGCAGCAAACTTATTTGAAAGACCTGCCCTTACGTAAGACCTTTTTGCAAATACAGAACGAACTGCACATTCAGCAACTGCGCGTGCGCTCATACCGTTCTTGTAACTGAACTTCTTGTATTTTTCGCTAACAATATTGCATTTGTTGTCAAAATCAGTACGGATGTAGCCAGGCTGACAGCATGTAACATTTACCTTATATCTGCCAAGTTCGTGGCGCAAGGCAACAGTATACATAAGGACATACATTTTACTTGCAGCATAAGAAGCAAAATAAGGAGTAGCCTGATTACCGGCAATGGAACCGATATTCAGAATGGAACCGCTTTTATTATCCTTCATCTGTTTGCCAAAGACTGCACACATCTGAGTTAAGCCAACAACATTTAAACCCAGCATAGGAACAACTTTGTCACCAAGTTCAACACTTTCTCCGTACAGACCGCAGCCTGCATTGTTAACGAGTAAATCAACAACATAATTCTTTGAATCACAGAAAGCCTTTATTTTAGCAGCAGAACTTGAATCAGACAGATCAGCACAGAAATAATCAACATCAACCTTGTAATTGTTTAAAAGCTCTTCCTTAAGAGAAACCAACTTACCTTCAGAGCGTGCAATAAGAATTAAATTCCAGCCTTTTGAAGCAAGAATAAGTGCAATTTCACGCCCAACACCCGATGATGCTCCTGTAACAAGAGCTAAACCAGTTTTTTTCATAATGCAGAATTATACCATATTTTTAAGATTTTCTTCTATAGGTTAAGTGACAAACTTTAATTATTTGTCAAACATAAAAAAAGGCATCCACCCTGTTTTTCAGGACGAATGCCTTCTTTGCCAACCGGCTTTCCACACTTCCGCTCCGCTCCATTCCCGTGCTTTGCCCGGGAACTCACTTCGTTCGGTGTTACAATCCGGCGTATGTTTTATTTAAGGACGAACAATTACGTCTGCAATATGTGGTCTCTTTTCAAGATCCTTCTTCAAGCCTTCTTCACGAGCCTTGTTAACATATGATGGATCCTGGAAGCTGTACTTGAAGTTTGTATGAACATCGTAAGTACCCTGCATTAAAGCATAAGCATCTTCTGTCATAACAAGTTCTTCGTCTGTAGGGATAACAAAAATCTTTGTAGCACTGTCATCAGCACTAATGCATGTTTCTGCGTTTCCAGTCCAGCTGTATTCGTTCTTCTGAAGGTCAATCTTAATACCGTAGTTTTCAAGCCCCTTGAGTGCAGCACCACGGATGATTGGAGAACGTTCACCAACACCTGCTGTAAATACGATTGCATCTACGCGGCCAAGTTCAGCCATGAAAGCACCAACGTACTTGCGGATTCTTAAAGCTTCCATATCTACTGAAAGTTCAGCAAGCTTGTCTCCTGCAAGAGTTGCTTCTTCAATATCACGGCGGTCAGCAAACTTTTCTGTAATACCAAGCAAACCGCATTTCTTGTTGAGAGCCTTATCCATTTCATCTGCTGACATGCCAGTCTTTCTCATGATGTAGAATGGAAGAGCCGGGTCTAAGTCACCAGAGCGAGTACCCATTACAAGGCCTTCGAGTGGAGTAATACCCATTGTTGTATCGTAGCATTTACCGTTCTTAACAGCACACATAGAAGAACCGTTACCAATGTGACAGATGATGATGTTTGTATCTTTTGGATCCTTGTGTAAAAGAACAGCAGCACGTTTAGCTGTGTAAAGGAATGAAGTACCGTGGAAACCGTAGCGGCGTGCACCGTACTTTGTGTACCATTCGCGTGGAATTGCATACATAAAGCTTTCTTCAGGCATTGTCTGATGCCATGCTGTATCAAGAATAGCGCACTGTGGAACGCCAGGCATTACTTTCTGAGCAGCTTCAATACCCATGATGTTAGCAGGATTGTGCAAAGGTCCAAGGTCCTGTACAGAACGGAATGTTTCAATAACTTCCGGAGTAATAAGAACTGACTTTGTAAACTTGTCGCCGCCATGAAGTACACGGTGACCAACAGCCTTGATTACGCTCATGTCCGGAATAACACCAATTTCCTTGTCAGTGATTGTTTTAAGAATAAGCTCAATAGCTTCCTTGTGAGTAGGACAAGCACTCTTGATTTCAGTCTTCTTACTGCCTACTTTATGAGTAATACCACTGCCTTCTGCAGCAATGCGTTCAACAACACCTGTTGCAAGAACTTCTTTATTGTCCCAGTCATAAACCTGATATTTTGCGGAAGAAGAACCGCAGTTCAATGTTAAAATAACCATTGCCATAAAAATACCTCTTAAAAATGAATATACAATTATATACAATATTCAGGAATTAATAAAGACACAAAGATTTCTGGGGACATATTTTAAACATAAAAAAGAAAAGGCTCCCGCCGCGAACCTGCCCCTGCAGGTAATATTGTTTTTGCTGATTATTTTTTAGTATATTCTAAGCAAGAGGAAAATTATGTGGTCTATAAAAGATGAATTCAGTGGATGGAAAAAAGGCGAAGTTATCTGGCTTACAGTCAGCATTCTTTCTGTTGCCGCCTGTTCATTCTTTTTTAATGATACACTTTACGGCGTAATTGCCGCTGTTTGTGGAATTACAGCAAGCGTATTAACAGGAAAAGGTAAAATAAGTGCATACGTCATTGGCGGAATAAGTCGCGTCATCTACGGATTCATAGCGTTAAAGGCAGCATTTTATGGCGAAGTAATGCTCAATTTCTTTTATTTCGTACCAATGGAATTTTACGGAATTTACGTCTGGAACAAAAACATGAACGCTCAGACAAAGGAAGTCCGTAAGCGCAGCATGAACCTTAAACAGCTTTTCATTCTGTTCATAACAATTGCAGTCCTTACAACAGCATATGGTTTTGTTCTCAAAAAAATTGGCGGCCGTTTACCTTTCGTCGATTCGCTTACAAACATCATTTCAATAATCGCAATGATTTTAACAATAAAGCGTTATTCACAGACATGGCTTTTGTGGATGATTGTAAATGCAGTTTCAATACTGATGTGGCTCATAAGTTTTGCATCAGGAACAGGAAGTGCTGCAGTCCTTATGATGTGGATTATTTATTTCATTAATTCCTTAATAATGTTTGTTAAATGGACAAGGGAAATTTATAAAAAACAGACATTAATTTAGAACAAAAAAAAGCCTGCTCGTAACGAACAGGCCTTTTCCATCCAAAATGTAATTGGGGTTTACATCAACCCTTAACTGAACCTAATGCAACACCGGCAACGATGTACTTAGAAAGGAACAGATATACGACAATCAAAGGAAGTGCAGTAAGGGTCAAACCAAGGTAAACTGCACCATGTTCTGTCTTATAAATATCACCTCTAAGCAACGATACCATGATAGGCATTGTGTACTTCTGCTGTTTTGTAAGAAGAATAAGAGGAGTAAACAAGTTATTCCAGTTACCTACAAATGCGAAGATACCCTGTGTTGCAAGAGCAGGTTTCATAATTGGCAATACGATTGAATTGAATGTATAGAATTCTTTAGAACCGTCGATACGTGCTGATTCAACAAGTGAAGGTGAAAGCAGCGGTATCATATACTGACGCATAAAGAATACCATCTGAGGAGCCTGAATAGCCGGTAAGATCAACATGATAAGGCGGTTTGTCATGTGGATTTTGTAAACCATCTGATAGAAACCGATTACTGTAATCTGACCAGGAATCATCATAACTGCAAGAACGAACTTGAAGAATGTATTCTTTAACTTCCAGTCATAAATTACAAGCGAGTAAGCTGTAAGTGTAGAGAAGTACAAAGAAAGACATGTAGCTCCAACAGAAATAATCATAGAGTTTGCGAAACCAACCATAGGATTGAAACTCTTACCTGTAAGTTTTGCAAAGTTGCTTAACAAATACTTAGAAGGAATAAGAGAAACTGCGTGCTGCTGAATCTGTGTTGTAGAACGTGTTGAGTTCACAATCATGATAAGGAATGGTAAAACACTTAATACTGCAAGAATAATGCACAAAAGTGTAAATAAATAATTAAGGAAATGGCTTGCTGTTTTACGTGTATTCATTAGTCTTCTCCTCCCATAGCAGCGAGTTTTTCTGCTCTAGCTGCTCTCTTAGCTGCCTTAGCTTCTGCCTTCTTCATTTTCTTCATGGCAGCTTCATCCTTATCTCTTAAGATAAAGAACATTACAGCAGAGAGGATGATAATGATTACGAACATAATCATACTTGCAGCAGATGCCCTGTTGTACATGTAAGCGCCCTTGAATGCCTGTGAGTAGATGAATACGCTTGTTGTTAAGTTAGCATTATCAGGACCGCCGTTAGGAACGAACAACTGTGGAATATCGAACATTGTCAAACCACCAATCAAACTTGTTACAAGAGTGAAGAGGAAGATTGTTCTGATGCTTGGAATTGTAATTTTCCAGAACACCTGCCAGCTGTTTGCACCGTCAATGTCTGCTGCTTCGAAGATATCCGGGCTGATACCGAGGATACCAGAAATCATATTAATCATCGTAGCACCATACCACATCCATGTCTGAATGAAGATTACAATGTTACGAGCAACTGTCTTACTAACAAGGAAGTTAACAGGTTCCTGTGTAATGCCTAATGTCATCAAAAGGTCATTCATAGGTCCCATTGGATAACCGAATAAAGAACTGAACAAAATAGCAACTGTTGATGCTGTAATAATGTTAGGCATGTAGAATAAAACCTTGAACAAACCTACACAAGGTGTCTTTAACCTTGAGTTGGTAAATGCAGCAGCAAGGAACAATGCTAATACCATCTGAGGAATAAAGTTGCTTATCCAGATTCTAAATGTATTAACGAAACCAAGACGGAATGTTTTACTTGCAAGAATTTCTTTATAGTTTGCAAATAAATCATTTGTTAAAAAATGGAAAGATGTCTTGTTAACACCTTTCAAATCGGTAAAACCGATAATCATTGTGTAAAGTGTAGGATAAAGCTGGAAAACCAGCCAAGCTACAAGGAAAGGAATAACGAATATATAGCCATATTTTGAATAGCTAATACTCTTCTTTTTGTTCATGGTAGACCCCTTTGGATTGGACAATTTTAATGAATCCCATTTTGCTGGGCACAATTTTTAAATTCTAATTCAAAAAAGGGCAACCCCTTTTCAGGAAATTGCCCTTTTTAATTAACAGTTAATAATTAACTATTAGTTGATTCCGAGGTTGTCAGCAACCTGCTGCTTGAAGTCAGCAATTGCATCTGCACGTGACTTGTTGCCTGCAGCATACTGTCTAACCTGATCACGCCAGTAAGAGTTGATTGTTTCATCATACTGTGTGAGGTTCTTACCATTAGCATACTGGTTAGCTGGAACGAAGTAGTCGAACATGTTCTGTCCAGCGAGGAAGTCCAATTCACCGTTAGACTTAGACATTACTGTACCAGAAGATACTGTATCTTTTGTTCCGCCTTCGCCATTGAGTGTGCCGTTTGCCCACATATAGAGGAGACCATCGTTAGAATAGTCAAGTGTAATCCATTCGATAACAGCCTTAGCAAGAGCTTTCTTTGCAGCTGGCATGTTCTTGTTAGCGATTACGTATGAACCACCCCAGAAGAATCCGATTGGAGAGTTACAAACACCCCAGTCACCATATGTACCTTCACCAACTTTTGAACCACCGCAGTTTGGAGCGATTGTGTAGTTGATAAGCCAAGCTGGTCCGAAGAAGCCGAGAACGTCCTTTGCACCAACACCCTTCATATCTGCGAACCAAGCATCTGACCAGTCCTGTGTCTGGTTAGACCAACCTTTGTCTGTAAGGTTCTTAGAAATGTCGAGGAGAGCTTCACGTTTTGGATCGATGTAGAGTTTTCCGTCTACGATCCAACCCTTGTCTGAAGAGTTTTCTACAGCGTGCCAGATATCACCGTCACCTGAAACAATTGCGCAGCCTTTTGCAGCACACTTGTCAGCAGCTGTCCAGAACTTATCCCAAGATCCTGAACCACCACCAATTTCTGCCTGTACAGTTTTTGGATCATCTGAACCAAATACTTTCTTTGCAACTGAACGACGATAGATGAAACATCCACCTGTTGACTGATAAGCAAGACCGTCTACTTCACCTTTTGAGTTAGAACCGATATCAACTGTGTATGAAGCGATGTCAGCATCTTTGATTGCCTTGTTGATGTCAATGCCAAGATCTTTGTATGGCATAGCGAAATCTTCCATATCACCTTTTGTATATTTCAATACGAAAGCTGATTCTGCTACGTAGATATCTGGAGCATCTTTTCCACCGCCCTGAAGAGCCTGGTCAAGAGCTGGCTGATAAGCACCGTCTGTTGTAGCGATGATTGTTGTGTTGAGTTTTACCTTGAGTTCTGGGTGAATAGCAAGGAATTTTTCAACCATCTTTGGTACTTCGTCTGTGAAAGCCCAAAGGTTAAGAGTAACTTCTTCAGCAGCTGGAGCTGAAGCAGCTGGAGCATCTTTTCCGCCACCAGCGAACATCATTGATGTTGCTACTGTGAGCACGAGCAAGATTGATAGGAATTTTTTCATTTTTTTCCTCTCTGTAATTTAGATTATGTCAGGATTATACCTAACACCGATATTTTATGTCTCTGCGCGTGAATTTGCATTAGGGTGATTTACCTATGTTTCAAGGTAAATTCAAGCAAAAGTTACACAAAAACATATAGGCAACCGGTTACCTATAAAATAAATAATAACCCTTATTAAAAAAAATTGCAATAACATTTTGTTGTTTTGGGCTTCATATTTCGTTGACACATTATTTTTTCAAGTATAATCTTTAAACCATGGAAATAGATGAAAAGAAACGATGGCGGATATTTGCTGTAGCCGGAATGATTTTTCTTATTCTCTGCTGCATAATAAGCGTACTTCAATTTTATGATTCCAAGCAGTATGTTGAATTTATTCCAGGCAGATACGACAGCATGGTAATTAATTTCTTTGCACTGTTCTGCTTTATTTACATGGTATTCAATCCGCTCCACTTAAAGACTTATGCACTTGTCCTTTATGTTTACGGACTGGGTAATTTCCTTGACAGGGGAATACTTCTTGGATTCCTCTGCTTACTGGGAAGCTATGCATTTTTCTTTGAAATGGATTTCTTCAGGACACGCAGGCTGCTTAAAACACTGCTGCTCTACTTTCCGCCGCTGATCCTCATGCTCATTAACATAAAGCCTTACGGTATAGTTAATTTTCTTGTAAACGTATTTCACATATTTGGTGTAGGAATCATTACATGCATGATTCTGTTGCTTTACTATCCGCGCATACAGGAAATGAGGCAGCACAAAAAGGTTAAGTACATAAGCAGGTCTTCCTGTTCTGAGCAGGACCTTGAATGGCTTAAGCTTGTTCTTGACGGCAATAAATACATAACGATTGCAAGACAGTACAAGGTAAGCGAAAGCAAAGTCAAAACAAGAATGCTTGAACTTTACAAAATACTTAATTCAAAAGACCGTACGGAATTCCTTACGATGTACCACAACAATTCAATTGAATTCTCACCGGCAGAATCAGAAGAAGATAAAATTTAATCAGCAGTATCAGGAACAGTTATTTTTCAGCGCTGACAGGAACCAGTCTTTACTTTAATGGCAGTTTCCTGTCCGCAGAGTATTCGTACAAGCTCCATTGCAAACTGTTCAGCTGCTCCGGGACCTCTTGAAGTAACAAGATTTCCGTCTGTAACAAAAACTTCATCACTATACGAAGAAACGAATTCAGCGGCATTAGCCTGCATGCCTGGATAGCATGTCCATTTTTTGCCTTCGAGTGAACCTGTTGCAGGAAGCACTATTGCAGGAGAAGCACAAATTGCAGCAACAAGGCGTCCGTTTTCGTTCATGCTGCGGATAAGTTCAATTGCCTTACCGCATGATGCTATGTTTGCAGCACCAGGCATTCCTCCCGGACAAACGACTGCATCTGGCAGTGACTCCATACCGGAAAGATATTCATCAAGTGTTGTGTCTGCAAGAACTGTAATTCCATGGGCACCGTTTACTTCACGGGTTGTTTTTCCGGTTGCAGCTGTAATGACTTCTGCACCTGCACGGCGTAAATAGTCTACAGGAGAAAGAGCTTCAATTTCTTCAAATCCATCTGCTAAAAATACTACAATTTGTTTCATATGTTGAAATTATAACATTTATACCATATTATGTATATTATGAAGCAAGTTCTTTTAATTGATGCATCCCCTATGTTCAGGGAATTCTTTAAAGAAAAGCTGACTGCAGAAAAAGTTGCAGTTGACATTGCGAACGGAAGAAGAGATGCCTATACAAGACTGGTATCAAATTTACCAGACCTTGTAATTATTGATGTTGAAGATGACATTGAAAACTTAATTTATTTTCTCGAAAGCAAACAGGCTGACCCTAATGCAAGAACAATACCGATTATTGTCTGCGGTCCGGAAATTCCGCGCGAAAGAGTTGCCAGTCTTGCACAGTACGGTGTTGTAAAATATTTCAACAAGCCGATTAAGTTTGACGTGTTCTTTGATTCAGTCGGAAAAATTTTAAGAACGGCTTTTACAATCGACAGCACTCCATGTATTCTCGAAATACACATTAACGGAAATATTATTTTCATAGAAATAGCAGAAGGCATGAACCGTGAAAAGATCACGCTTCTGAAATACAAACTGCCTGAGCTTATTGACGTCAACAACCTTACGAATCCAAAAATCATTCTTATGATGACAAACCTTAAGCTCAACTTTGTTGACGGTGCAAACCTTGAACTTTTGTTTGACAACATTACTGCAGACAAGCGCATTCCTAAGTCAAACATTAAGGTTCTTTCACTCGACAGGTTTACATCTGAGCTTATTGAAGGACATCCGGAATACAGCGGCATAGAAGTTACCGATAACCTTAATCACGTACTGCACAAGCTTCTTGACAACAGCGCAGGCGTAAATGCACAGGATCTTATTACGGAAAAAATCCTTAACCTTGACGAAAAGGCTGAACAGGGTTCTGTAGAAATGCGCTTTATGAGCGATACGAATTCTTCGGAAGAAGAAACTGAAGGTTCTGTCATGCAGGTTGCAATCATCGATGATGATGGTGTTGCAAGAACAATGCTTGAATCTACATATCAGAAAATTGGTGCAGAAACAGTCAGCTATGCTTCGGCAAAAGATTTCCTTAATGATGTTGATAACCAGACATTTGATATTGTCATAATGGACATCCTTATGCCGGACATGAATGGTTTTGATCTGCTCAAACTTCTTAAATCAAAGAACTTCAATACCCCGATTATTGTTTACTCTCAGCTCATACAGAGGGAAGCTGTTGTTCAGTCACTGACACTTGGTGCAAAGAGTTACCTGATTAAACCGCAGAAGCCGGAAGCAATAATCAACAAGACGATGGAAATACTGCACACAGCGCTTTAACAGGGCTTAATTAATGGCTAAAGAATCTGACGTAACAAATGACCGCATTTTAGCAAGTACGCTTCATGAAGTACGAACACCTATTCAGACAATAATAAGTACAATCGAACTTCTTGGAGACACTCCGCTTAATAAGGAACAGCGCGAATACATACGCCAGATAGACTTTAGTGCAAACGTTCTTCTCCAGCTTGCAAACGAAATTCTTGACTTTACAAAAATACGTTCCGGTGAATTCAAGCTTGAATACATTCCGTTTGATGTAATTTCACTTACAGAAAATGTCGTTGATCTGATTTCAATTGATTCATTCAACAGAGGCCTTGAAATTGTTACCGACATTGACTATTCGCTTCCTACAAATATTATTGGTGATCCTACACGCATTCAGCAGGTGCTTATCAATCTTGTTAAGAATGCAGTTAAGTTTACGCCTAAGGGATACGTTCTTGTTAAGCTTTCCAGACAGGATAATTTTCTTGTTTTCCAGGTAATAGACAGCGGTATAGGAGTTGCGCCTGACAAGCGTGAACTGATTTTTGCAGACTATTATCAGGTTGATGCAAGTACTGCCAGAAAGTTTGGCGGAACAGGTCTTGGTCTTTCAATATGTAAAGGACTTGTTACTGCTATGGACGGACAGATAGGCATTCGTGACAATCCTCACGGCGGTTCAATTTTCTGGTTTACGATTCCGCTTAAGACTTCTGACAAAAAGACTGAAGACAAGCAGATAAAGCTTAACATTCCTGAAAAGACAAAGATTCTTGTTGTTGACGACAATTCTCTTGCAGTACAGAATCTTGAAAAAAAGCTGCAGGCTCTTGGCATAGAAAAAATTGAAACTGCTCCAGGCGGAAAAGCTGCCATTGAAAAACTTACGCAGGCTCAGGAAGAAGGCAATCCATTTACGATGGCATTCATTGACATGACAATGCCTGTAATGGACGGATGGCATCTTGCTGCAGAAATAAATGCAAATAAAAAAATAAACAATACTCTGCTTTACCTTGTAGTTCCGGAAGGACAGATGGGCGGTGAAGCAAAAATGAAAATGCTTGAATGGTTCAACGGTTATCTGTACAAGCCGATTAAGAGAAGAAACCTTGTTGAAACACTGAGTCTTGCATTTACACAACCGATAGATCTTGAAGTAATGGACGGTCCTGCTCCAAAGACAGAAGACTCGGGAATGGTTGTAGTTAAGACAGAAGAATTCCTTCCTGAAAAACAGAATGATGCCTTTGCACAGGGATACAAGATTCTTATTGCAGAAGACCACCCTCTCAACAGAAAAATCATGGAAACTTTCCTTACCAAATTCGGTGCAATTGTTTACCTTGCAGAAGACGGTGAGGAAGCAGTACAGAATATTATTGTTCACCCGGACATTGACCTTATCTTCATGGACATTCAGATGCCTGTTAAAAACGGTATTGATGCTACAATTGAATTGAGGCGGCAGGATTACAACGGTGTAATCATTGCCTGTACGGCAAACAATGACTCAAAGGATTTTGAAGCTTACCGCCAGAACGGAATGAACGACATTCTTGTAAAACCGTTTAAGCGTGACACAATAAAGCAGATTATTGAAAAGTGGCTTATTGTCCTTTCTAACCCTGAAGGCAAAAAACTGCTTTCTTTAACCGAAGTTGTAGACAATGCAGCTTATTTGTGGAACATACCTGAATTCAATACGGTAACAGGTGGAGACCATGCACTGGCGATTTCGCTGCTTGATGAATATATTTCGCAGACAAAGAAATATCTTGCTAATATTAAGAGCTGTCTTACCGAAAATGAAATAGACTATGAGCAGATAAGAATTGCAGCACATACGCTGAAAGGCAGCAGTTCTACATTGAGCGCAATAACTCTTGCAAAATATGGCGAACAGATGGAAGAAGCAGCAAAAAAAATGGATTCAGTAGCTATTGAAGCAGCCCGTACTGACTTTGCAATCGACTTTATGAAACTTCGTGAAGTTATTGAAGACTGGGAGAAAGTTTTATGAGAGAGGGGTTTATCAAGACAAATTACCATACGCATACTAATTTCTGCGATGGTAAATATTCTGCAGAAGAAATGATATGGGCAGCAATTGACCGTAACATAAAGATTCTTGGCTTCAGCGGTCACTCAATGTATCCTTTTGCCCACGACTATCATATTTCTCCAAAAGAACATGAGTCTTATGTAAAGGAAATAAAAAAGCTTGCTGCGGCTTACAAAGATAAAATCGAAATTTACTGCGGATTTGAAGCAGATTATGTACAGGGACTTTCTGCTCCGGACATGTACTATTACCAGAAATTTAACCCGGACTATCTTATTGGTTCAGTTCATTACGTTTTTGGAAACAAGGGCTTTTTTGAAGCTGACGGTTCGCTTGAAGACATCATCAACGGAATAGACAATTATTTTGACGGTAACAGAAAAGAAGCCGTTCAGACATATTTTGCACTTCAGAGGGAAATGCTTGAAAAATGCAGCTTTACATTCTGGGGACATCCTGACTTAATCCGCAAACAGAATGCAAAGAAAACACTTTTTGACGAAAATGAAAGCTGGTATAAAAAAGAACTTAAGGCAGTTGCAAAGGCTGCAGCAAAGGCGGGCGTAATTGCAGAAGTAAATACAGGCGGTATTGCAAGAGGCTATCTTGATTCACCTTATCCTTCACTGGAATTTCTTGAACTGCTCCACGAAAACAATGTACCTGTTACGTTTGCTTCAGACGCTCATTCTACAGAAGCAATAGACTTCTGGTTTGAAGATGCAATTCAGTACATAAAAAAAGCCGGCTATTCGGAATATCATTACTTCCAGGCCGGCTCTGTAAAAAGTCAAAGAATATAATCTTTAACAATAATTATCTGTTTCTCTTTTCTTCTGCTTCCTTGCATGAAATACAAAGTCCAGCATAAGGAATTGCTTCAAGTCTTGTTTCCGGAATCTGTTTGCCGCACTTGATGCACAAGCCGTATTTTTCCTGAGTAATGCGGTCCAGTGCATTGTTGATAAGGTTAAGACGGATTGCATCCTGTGAGCCAAGTGAGTTCAAGAGAGTACGGTCAATTGCATCTGAAGCAATGTCTGCAACGTCTCCTGATTCAACAGAAGTAACCAAATCACGGAGCTGTTCACTCTGTTCCGAAAGTGTATCTAAAATCTGATTACGCTGTGCAAGCAGCTTTTTCTTTTGTTTCTCAACAAATTCTTTTTTCATATTCATCTCCTCTTATTCCACCGTGTTGACAATTAATTGCGTTTTGTAGATACTAGTATACGCATATATTTCTAAAAAGGCAATGTATTTTTTTGGAGGAATCGTGGCTAAAGAAGAAGCTATTGAAGTAGAAGGTATTGTAAAAGAAGCCCTTCCAAACACAATGTTCCGTGTTGAATTACAGAACCAGCACGTTATTCTTGCACACCTTAGCGGTAAGATGCGCAAACATTACATCAGAATCGTACCGGGCGACAGCGTAAAGGTTGCCCTTTCACCATACGATTTAAACCGCGGCCGTATTATTTTCCGCGAACATTAATTCTAGTTATTTTTTTGCTTAGAAAAGCCTTCGGTTTCTCAACAGATTCCCGGAGGCTTATTTTGTTTTTTCACCTGCAAGCAGATATTTTATTGATGAGAAAATCTGTTTGATTCCCTTTACAAGTCCTGCTATACAAAGAATATTAAGCGGGAAGAAAAACCTGAAAATCATAAGTCCAAAAAGACCTGCAAATGTCTTTAAGAAACCCTTTCCTAAAGAAGCTGCTGCCTGTGAGCGTGTAGGCTTTTCCGTATTGCGTGAAGTGTAAGTATATGTGTATCTGCGCTGACCGTTTTGTGCAGAGTTTTCATTCTGAGTGCCTGACTGACCCTGGTTAAAGAAATCCCAGAAAGGATCTCCTGAATAACCGCCGTAGCCTCTTTGCCCAAACGGATTGTCGTACTGCCAGCCGCCTGCACTGCTGTTTGCACCACCGTAGCGCTCTGCCCTGTCGTATGCTTCTGCAGAACCGTATGAGTCATACTGGCGGCGTTTTGTTTCATCACCAAGAACTGAGTATGCTGAATTTATCTGCTTGAATCTTTCCTCTGCTGCCTTATCACCGGGATTGCG
>JAZUKU010000141.1:0-14483 GCA_045643485.1 Treponema sp.
CTGGTAAAGTGCATAACCGCTGATTGTTCTTGAAGACATCCATGAAAAGACAATTTCTCCGTTTTCTGCAATCGATGGCTTTAACCAGAATTCAATTGTAAACGAACCTGCGTTTCCTGTTGTTCCAAAGAATGTTCCCGGTTTACCCTTTAACCTTAAGCCACCGTCGCCTGAGCTTAGCCCCGCAGTCTTGCCGCGTATTCCTTCCGGTGCTGTAAGGAATTCATTTACTGTAGTTGTGTAATTCCCCATTGCATCTGTAAAAGACGGATCTTCAAAATCAAGAAGTAAATCTGTATATTCGTCAGCTTCACGGCTGTTTGTAGCAAGTTCCATGCAGTCCCAGCCAAACCTTCCGCTGCCTGTTGTTACACCGCGTTTTCTGGAAAGCTCAGGCCATCCTTCCTTTCCGCCGAGCGTAATTATTTTTTCTTCAGCAAAAGCTGCGCTGCTTAACAAGAGTAGACAAAATGTGCTAAAAACAAGTATCTTTTTCATAATCAGTTATGTCTGAAAAAACTAATGCTTCTCCAGAATCAAATCCTCTTTCCCAGCGGGAAATTCTTCACCAGACAGCGTTAAAGGCTCCCGGTTCAAGCGGCGTATATCTTTGGCGCAACAAGGATGAAGCTGTAATATACGTCGGTAAGGCTAAGAACTTAAAGAACCGCCTTACTTCTTATTTCAGCGGCAATAAGGATGTCAAAACAAGACTTCTTATCAGCCACGCAAAATCAATTGAATACATTACTACCAACAATGAATATGAAGCGTTTCTTCTGGAGAACAACCTTATCAAGAAATATTCTCCACGCTACAACATCTGCCTTAAGGACGGAAAATCTTACCCTGTAATCCGCATTACAAAGGAAAAATATCCGCGTCTTTTCAAGACAAGATACATTGTTCAGGACGGCTCACAGTATTACGGACCGTTTCCTGATGTTAACGCTCTGGATACATTCATTGAAACTCTTTACGAAATATACCCTTTGCGCCACTGCAGAACCTTTAAGACAAAAGATTCACCGTGCATGTATTACCATATAGGAAGGTGCAAAAGTCCCTGTACGGGAAAAATTGCGGACTCCACCTATACTGAATATATCGAAGAAATCGGAACACTACTTGAGGGAAAAGGAGAATCTACGGTAAAAAAGATTAAAGCTGCCATGAAACAGGCGGCTTCTGACCTTAATTTTGAAAAGGCTGCTCGTTTACGCGACGGATTAAAGGCGCTTTCCGTACTGCAGAACCAAAATATTGTAGAAAGCTTTGACGGTGACGACAGGGACTACATTGCCTTATGGCGTGAAGGTGAACTTGTAAGCTTTACTGTGCTTAAAATACGCATGGGTAAGCTTCTTGGACGCGACAATTACCGTACTGTTTCGCTTAACGAAGATACTGAACTTCTTCCGGAATTCCTTTGTGCTTACTATACAGAAAAAGAGTTAATTCCTCCTCATTTATACGTAATGTCAGAAGACGGAATGGAACTGATGCAGCGATGGTTTACTGAAACTTACGGTACTGACGTTGACATTGTACTTATAGCAGATAAGGGTTCCGTAACAGACGGAAAGTTTGCCACAACAGACTTGCCTCTGCACAAAGCCGCAATCAATATGGCTCAGGAAAATGCACGCGAAGACATAATAAGGCGTATGAGGGAACGTGGAGACATGCCTGCAATGAAGGAACTGCAGGAGGTTCTTGGCTTACCAAAGCTTCCTGTCCGCATAGAAGGATTTGATATTGCCCACATAGGCGGAAAATTCCCAGTAGCCAGCATGATAAGTTTTTACAACGGAAATCCAGACAAAAAGAATTACCGTTACTTCCGCTTAAAAACAACTGACGGTATTATTGATGACTTTGCCTCAATGCGTGAAGCTACAAGCCGCCGCTACACAAGATTATTGAATGAAGAAAAGGAACTTCCTGACTTACTGATGATAGACGGCGGTATTGGTCAGGTAAATGCCGTTCAGGGAGTACTTGATGCACTTCACCTGGACATACCGATTGTAGGTCTTGCCGAAAAAAATGAAGAATTGTACCGTCCGGGTAACAGCGTACCGCTGGTACTTCCGCGAAGAAGTGATGCATTGCGTTTGCTTCAGCGTGTCCGCGACGAAACCCACCGTTTTGCTACAAGCCGTAACCAGACGCTCCGTACAAAAGAAAATATCGTATCTCCTTTTGCAGAACTGCCGCACGTTGGCAAGGAACGCGAAAAACTTCTGCTTAAGAAATTCAGTGACCTCGAAACACTTGCATCTGCTTCAGAAGCAGACATAGCCCAGACAATTCATGTTCGTGCTGACATTGCAAGCGACATTCTTATGCAGGCAAAGCTTCTTTACGAAAGCCAGAAAGCTAAAAAAGACAGGACAATGCTTTCACTCGACATTCCGGGTACTACAAAAGAAAAGGCAGCTTCCTACAAGCGCAACATGGATCTTGCGTCAGCAGCACTTGAAGTTGCTCAGGAAGATTTGTAGAATATCTTCAGAAAGGAAAGATATATGAAAGTTAAAAAAATCTCTGCAGTATTACTGCTGCTCATCTCACTGAATTCATTTTCGTTCGCAAACAATGCAGGACAAATTGCATTCAGTTCCAGTGTTTTCGAAAAACAGGATGTAACACTTTTTGCCGGTAAGCCAAAGCCTCCTAAAAAAGACAGGCATGACGAACCGCCGCCTCCAAAAAAACATGACGGTAAGGATAAGCCTAAGCCTCCAAAAAAAGACAAAGGTAAGGAACCGCCGCCTCCAAAAAAGCATCATCATGAACACGAAAGAGAATATCTGCTTTCAGACTTTATAGCAGAACTCTTTGTTGATGTCATAGGCTTAATCTGGGGTTACAACAATCTCTACGCTTCATACGAAGAATATCCTTATCAGTATGATGAACATTACATCTGTCATCCGGAAACAGATTCTCTTGATGATTATTCAATTACAGGAGACCCTGACGGCACAAGGCCTTACAGATTCAGTGCCTCAACGGAAGTATTCTTTGACAATAACCTTGGTTTTGGAAACACAACATCTTTTGAAGGAATATTCTACAGATTCTTTGGTCCGGCTGTAGAGAACACGATTTCCTATGACAGGAATTTTAAACACTTCAACGGAAACCTGCGTCTTGGCGGAAAGTTTGCAATTCTTCAGAGTGACTATTTCAATTTCTTCAATGTATTCCAGTGGGATTACAGATACGGTTACAACATCAGCTACCCTATCAGCAATTTCTGTTTTGCATGTGACATTTCTGCTTACCCGCTGGAACCGATTGTGTTCAACTACAGATTCTCACTGATAGACGGACGCCACCATGACACAACGGAACATTCAGTTTCACTTGGATTCATGAATAAGCGCGAAGAATTATATTTGAAATACATTTACCGTAAGACAAGATTAAACGGTAATAAAACAGAAACGCATTTCGGCTCAGTAGGAACAAGAATATACTTCTAAGCTGAAAAAAATAAATACACTGTTGTTTCATTATCAACATAAATATTAAATAACAACAAAGAAAAAACACAACGCTCCCGTAGGAACCTGCCCTCTGGGACGGGGCTGCCTCGTGCAGCCTCTGTAAGCAAAAAAAGCCGCAGAATGTCCCAGAGGTCAGAACCCTGCTCCGCATTGTGTTTTTTCTCTTATTTTCTTACTAATTTTTTTTGCTTACAAAATACAGTGTATTTATTGTCTAATTTGGAAAGTATATTTTTGTTCTTGGCATAAAAAAAAGAGGCATCAAAAATTGATGCCTCTTTTCTTAAACACTGATGATTCAGTAATTATTTATTAATACATTCCGCCCATACCGTCCATGCCTGGCTGTGGAGCTACAGGAGCAGGTGGTTCAGGGATGTCTGTAATTGCACATTCTGTTGTTAAGAGCATGCCTGCAATTGAAGCTGCATTCTGTAAAGCAGAGCGTGTAACTTTAGCAGGGTCAATGATTCCTGCTTCCATCATGTTAACCCAAGTCTGCTTTGCTGCATTAAAGCCAACACCCTTTTCGCTGTTCTTAGCCTTGTCTGCAATAACGCTTCCGTCAACACCAGCATTTTCTGCAATCTGGCGGATTGGTTCTTCAAGGGCACGCTTAACGATTCTAAAGCCAACCTTTTCATCGCCGAAGAGATCAGCAGAGTTTTCATCAAGAACTTTGCTTGCTTCGATAAGTGCAAGTCCACCACCAGAAACAATACCTTCATCAAGAGCAGCACGAGTAGCAGCAAGAGTATCTTCTACACGGAATTTCTTTTCCTTCATTTCTGTTTCTGTAATTGCACCAATGTTGATTACTGCAACGCCACCTGCGAGTTTTGCAAGACGTTCCTTAAGTTTTTCCTTATCGTAATCAGATGTAGCTTTTTCAATCTGAGTCTTGATTTCTGAAACGCGGCTGTTAACAGCTTCCTTGTCGCCAAGACCGTCAACGATTGTTGTGTTGTCCTTGTCAATCTTTACAGATTTAGCCTGACCTAAATCAGCAAGTTCTGCTGTTTCAAGCTTTAAGCCTAAGTCTTCAGTAATTACCTTGCCGCCTGTAAGGATTGCAATGTCCTGTAACATTTCCTTTCTTCTGTCACCAAAGCCTGGTGCCTTAACAGCACAGCACTTCAATGTACCGCGGATTGAGTTAACAACTAATGTTGCAAGAGCTTCACCGTCCATATCTTCACAGATAATCATAAGTGGGCGGCCTGTCTGGGCAACTTTTTCAAGCAATGGAAGAATGTCTTTCATTGTAGAAATCTTTTTGTCATAAATAAGAATGAACGGATCATTGTAATTGCATTCCATTCTTTCGCGGTCAGTTACGAAATATGAAGAAATGTAACCGCGGTCAAACTGCATGCCCTTTACTGTTTTTACAGTAGTATCCATGTTCTTTGATTCTTCAACAGTAATAACACCGTCTTTGCCAACAATATCAATTGCATCAGCAAGAATCTTACCGATTTCAGGATCGTTGTTTGCAGAAATTGTTGCTACGTGAGTAATGTCTTCTGTACCCTTTACTGCACGGCTGTTCTTCTTAACTTCTTCAACAGCAACTGCAACTGCTTTATCAATACCGCGTTTGATTTCGATTGGTGTCATTCCTGCAGAAACAGCTTTAAGTCCTTCGCGAACCATAGCATATGCAAGAACTGTAGCTGTTGTTGTACCGTCACCTGCTACATCATTTGTCTTGGCTGCAACTTCACGAACAAGCTGAGCTCCCATGTTTTCAAACGGATCCTTTAATTCAACTTCTTTTGCAACAGAAACACCGTCTTTTGTAATTGTTGGTGCACCGTATTTTTTGTCCAGCATGACAAGGCGGCCGCACGGACCAAGTGTTACCTTTACGGCTTTAGCAATCTGTTCTACACCGCTCAACATCTTCTTGCGGGCTTCTTCATTATAAATCAACTGTTTTGCCATTTTTTATGACTCCTTATACAAATGACACTGCCTTAAAACAGCATGTGCCAATAAATTATTGTTTGATTATTCTATAAAATACTAAATTTCGCGATAAAAGGCAATTTTTTCAGCAAAATTTGGGCCTTTTGGGCATAAAAAAGGGCCTCTCCGTTAAGAAGAAGCCCTTCATTCATCAGTTACGGCTAAACTGCCAGGTAAACTGAATTAAGCCTTACGCCTTATGATAAGGATTGAAACATCAGTATTAATTTCATCTGATTTTTCAAAATCTTCATAAATATAGCGTGCAATACGTTCAGAATTATACTGTGTGTTTGCAAGAAGTACGTTCTGAATACGCTGCTGGTTTTTATAGTAAGTAGTAATGTTGTTTGATTCAACAATACCGGAAGTATAAGAGAAAATAATGTCGTCTTTCTTAAGGTGACGTTTCTGTACGGTAATAAGATGACTTATGTCTTCAACAAATCCAAGAACACGTCCTTCACCCTTAACTTCGTAAATCTTATTCAAGTCATTTGCAAATACAGAAACTGACTGGATACCGCAGTTAATGTAATAGAAGTTATCTGCATTAAAGTCTGCTATTGCAAACATACCGCTGAAGATTGTTCCCTTCGGCATGAAGTTGTAAATGAATTTGTTAATCTTTATTACAAGCTGCTTGAAGTCCGGAGTTGAAGGAAGAATAGCGTGAATTGTTTCCTTAAGGAGCATTTCTGCTACAGTAGAAGCAAGACCCATTCCGCTGACAGTTCCAAGAATGAACAGATGCTTGTTGTTGCCAAGTTCAATACTGTCGTAGAAGTCACCGCTTGAAATTGCAGCTTTCTGGATGAATGAACCGGTATCATATTTTTCTGTCAGCTGAGGATCAGTGTATTTTGAGATAGACTCATTAAGTTCCTTAACGGCAAGGTTATCGCTTTCAATAACAGACTGACTTTTTCTTGAAGCTACGTTCAAAATGTAATATGTAAAGATAAAGAAGAATGAATAAAGTTTTCTTACAGTTTCAATATCATATTTTGTATAATCACTGTTGTCTGTCTTTCTTCCAAGGAAGATCAATGCCGAAACGTGATTCTTGTTGTAAATTACAATAAATCCTGTTGCCTTTACTTTTGTAAAGAGAGTATTGAATCCCTTTTTATTGCTGCCAAATTCTACTTCTGCATCAAGGTCAGATTTTCTTAAGATTGTCCTTGAATTCTTAAGAAGATAAGTTTCCATACTTTTTGTAAAATCAAGAACTTCAACTTCTGTTTTATCAGGATCGCGTGAATCGTAAACAGAAACTATATGTTCGTTACCGTCATTTGCATATACAGCCATTGCTGAAGCACGGATATATCTTCTTAAAGCTTTTGTATATTCAGCTGTTACTTCCATGCGGTCCTTTGAAAAGTCAATTGACTTAAGCTGCTTTTCAAAACGGTTGATTATTTTCTTGTTGTGGTTACGGCGGTAGTTAATGATTATTTCACCGTAAGCGTGAGTAAAGTACAAATCCAGAAGTGCTACTGCAGTAAGGAGTATCCAGAAAAGAACTACGTTGTCTTCCCTTAAGTTCAGCAGAAGATAATATGCAACACCCATTACAAGTGCAGGAAGAAGATACTGTGAAGCATTAAGAAGGAAGAATGTAACATTTGATTTTCTTGCATCAGAACGAGAAATACGCCTTACAATCATTGTTTCAATTCCGACAGCCATAATGAAAATCAGCAGGGAAGCAAACGGGAACAAATCCTTGAGTACAAAAACAATGAATGGAACAGAAAGCCATGGAATTAAAAGTGAAATCAAATTACACAGCATCTGTCTTAACTTGGCACGTCTTTTATGCACAATATTATGAATGATTGCAATGACAATACATACAAGAGGAATGAGATAAACAAAAACCAATACGGCAAGTGTAAACCAGTTTACAGGAATAAATGATTCAAAGAGAACAGGAGCCTCAATTGTAAATCCTTCAGCAATGGAATAATCCATATTTTCTACGCCAAAGAGCAAAAGGAATATTGCTGCAACAAAGGCAATAATCTTTATTACAAGGGCAGCTATTCGTCCAACACATTCAGAAGAAGAAAGGAAGTGTACTCCAAGATCAACCATTGCATATGCAGTTATGATTACTGAAACACGTACAAAGAAACTCCAGAGGTAATCCGGAACATAAAGCGTAAACAGAACCGAAAGGAAAATAAGTATAAGGTTAGCTGCAATAAGGAAAACAGAATTTTCTACGCGGAAAGTAAACAGATTTGAATTAGAAGGAGCTTCAATGTTTGAGATATAAACAACAAGAAATTCTGCAAGAATAAGATGTAATAATAAGAAAAGCATATTTATTCCTCCACCTTAACGGCAACTAAAGTACAGTTTCGTGACTGTTTTGGATCTTCATATTCAAGAGTTTCATATACTGAATCAATAAGATTTTTTGTTGATGATTCAATATTGAATACTGCTGTCCTGATAACTTCCGGC
Source organism: Treponema sp. (assembly GCA_045643485.1). GTDB lineage: Bacteria > Spirochaetota > Spirochaetia > Treponematales > Treponemataceae > Treponema_D. The sequence continues at coordinate 7,968 of JAZUKU010000141.1, forward strand.
TTCTGGCAAAGTTCATGATTTGATGTAAGGAGAATTACATTCTTTGCAGGAATAGTCTGTGTTACAGGAGAAAGGTTAATTTTCTTTGTGTCTTCAAATATTGTACAAACAGCAGGAAGTCTTTCTACAGATTCTGTTTCACCGTCAATTACGACTGCAGTACGCATACCGTAGTTAACATATGTAATCTTGTGTTCCTTAGAATTAACAATACCAATGAAAAGCGTAAGGTTTTCGTTCTTAAGGTTAACGTCTTCAAGAGCCTGATGAATAAGCTTTGTAAGAAGAATCATATTGTGCTTATCTGCTGCAATACGGATTGTATTAAGGATAACTGACATGTTAAGAAGTGAAGAAAGACCCTTTATGTTATCATCACCGACCACAACAAGAAGCTCATCTTCGTTAAGCGGAATTGATGTAGTAAAGCTTCCTGTTTCATCAAGGTTAGGATTACAGTAAGCAGAAATGCTTATTGACTTTAAGTTGTCTTCCGGAAGTTTCATGTATGATTTCTTAATGTCATCAAGGTGATGCCAGTCGTGAGTAATACGTTCCATTTCGGTAAGCTTGTTCATTGTAATCATTCTTTCCTGGAAACGGCGGAACTCATCGAACATCATTTCAAAAATATCTGAATTCAAAAGGCGTGTATAGCGGCAGAAAACAAAGAAGTGGTAACCTTCATACGAAAGGAAAAATCCGCGTGCTGTTTCTGCAAAAGAAGAGCGGCTCATGTCTTTGCCAAAGAAGAAGTATCCTTCATTCCACGAAACAGGATAATTGTTCATGATTGTGTCATATACCTTTTCGTTTGCACAGATGCTGCTTGGACTTGCATAAAGAACTGTATTCTTTTCACAGTTTATATATGAAACGGAACAGTTTGCCTTCTGTTCAAGGATTTCAGAAATGCATCCAAAAAAATCTTCATATGAATAGCAGGCCTTTTCTTTTTCAATGAATTCATAGAACATCTTTGTTTCATTGGCCTTAATGTTCTTATCCTTAAGGTAATATTCAATCTGGTAGAATTTATTACAGCTCAATGAAACTATAAACAGATAAATTACACCAACGAGCAGTACAACGAATCCTGAATACCATCCGTCTGAACCGTCTTCAACCTGATCAAGTAATATAAATGCGGCAATAAGCAGAACAGCCTGAAGAATGATAAAACCTATTTTTATTATTCTTTTCCGTAATTTTGAATTATTCATGAGCGCATAATTCTCCTTATGATATATACATATATATTGTATCATATCGGAATAATATCTGCAATTTCTTAATTTTTACGCTATAATCTGACATTATGAAAATACTTTTACAGCTGGCACTTATTTTCGGCATTTGCTTAGCGGGAGACTTTATTTCTCCGCTTCTGCCGTTTACATTTCCGGGAAGCATAATTGCAATGCTCATACTGCTTGTGCTTCTTCTTGCTAAAGTCGTTAAGCCTTCCCTTCTTAACGAAACAAACGGTTATTTTACGCAGAACATGGCGTTTTTCTTTTTACCGGCAAACATTGGGATTATGGAGCATCTTGACCTTATCAAGCCTGTCGTAATTCAGCTTATATTCATATGCATTGTGTCTACGATTGCTACTTTTGCAGCAGCTTCTTATGCGGCACGATTCGTAATCTTCCTGCAGGACAAATTCAGCAGCAGAAAAAACACGGAGGTAAGCAAATGACAGCATTAATGTCCGTTGTTTTATGTATACTCACTTACGAAACCGGAGTTCTTCTTCACAGGAAGTTTCCCTACCCTATTGTAAATCCGCTTTTGATTTCGACTTTCCTCTGCATAATTGTATTAAAGTTTCTTAACGTAACTTACACTGATTTCATGCAGGGCGGTAACCTCATAGGAATGTGGCTTGGTCCTATTACGGAGCTGCTTGCGGTCAACATATACAACAAGCGCGCTATCCTCAGGAAAAACATTCTTCCGGTAATTGCAGCATGTCTTGCCGGAGCTGTGACTTCTGTTGCTGTCGTTTACGGATTATGCAAGGCATTTAAGCTTGATGACATTCTGCTTCGTTCACTTTTGCCAAAAAGCGTAACTACACCTATTGCAGTATCGCTCAGCAATAGCGTAAACGGCATTCAGGCTATTACAATGTGCGGATTGCTTATTACAGGAATATTCGGGGGAATGTTTGCGCCGCAGCTGGTAAAGCTTTTCAGAATAAAGGACCCGGTTGCGGCAGGTGTTGCGATAGGCTGCTGCAGTCATGCTGTAGGTACAAGCACTGCCATACAGATGGGTGAAACGGAAGGAGCTATGTCTTCCATTGCAATTGGCTGTATGGGACTTGCAACAACCTTTGTGTTTATCTTTTTATAATTCAGTTTTACTCAGCGTTCTGAGCATCTCTCTGAGCCTGAAGCTTTTCTGCCTGAGCAATTTCATACTGAATGTTGCGGAGGGCAGAAATTGCTTTCTTTTCTGCTGTAGCTTCTACAACTTCTGACATGAGTTCTTCTGCTTCATAAAGTTCACCCTTTGCCTGAAGAAGAAGTGCTGCGTTGTAACCTGCAACCCAGTTGCCTGTCTTGTCATAGAATGCCTGGTATTTTTCAAGACTTTCTTCAATAAGACCGTTGTCAGCAAGTTCGTTTGCAATTTTGTTTTCAGGATTCTTTTCCTTGTCATCAAGGAGAGAAAGTGTTACGTAAACATCATACGGCTGTACCTGTCTTGCAATTGTTCTTGCAAGGTCAACCATGCTGCTCTTTAACAAATCGTATGCATCAGGACAGTCACGTCTTCTATCATATTCACTTGAACTGTTTTCATAAGATGCTTCCCTGTAGGCAATAACTTCTTCAGTACGTGCATCAACTACCTGGTAAAGGATATCAATCTTTGCTTTTGCTTCGTATACTGTTTCGTAATAAACATCACCGTCTTCATTCTTTCTCTTAACATCACGATCCTTGATTCTATAGTCAAAGAATGTAACCTGACCTGTTAAGTAGGCATCACACGGCGGTTCTTCATTATATTCGAGTGCTCTCTTAACTACATTGGCATCAATAAGTGCAAGGTCTTCTGAAGTAGCAAATGTCTTGCTTAATTCCCTTGTAAGAAGGTCAATTGTGCGGTTTTCTTCAGGATTACCGGCACCAAAGAAATCAACAAAAAGTCCAAGGAAAGCTTTTCTTGAGCCTCTTCCCCTGAACAGCTTTATTCTTGACGGCTGGAACGGAAGTACGGCAATTGAATTTGCACCGTGCATATCAAGTTCTGCCGGACGTGTTACTCTTACAGAAACTGAAGTTGCGCATGAAACAGCAAGAATAACAGCTGCTACTGCAACTAAAACCAAAACTAATCTCTTTTTCATCAAAATCTCCTCAGATTGAATATAAACTAAACTGCCTCATTTATTCAACACGCAGAAGTATTCTTTTTGTTACCGATTTATGATAATATTTCTGCATGAATCTTCTTTCCATTAACAATGTAGCAAAAATCGGACGCGAGCAGCCTCTTTTTACCGGAGTAACATTTGGACTTGATGAAGGACACAAGGCAGCACTCATCGGCAAAAACGGTACCGGTAAAAGCACTCTTCTTGCAACAATTGCTGGTGTTCTGGAACCGGATGAAGGCACTGTTGTCATCAACAAAAGCGCCGGCGTTTCTTACTTGCCGCAGAATCCGTCTTACGAAAAAGAAGATACTATACGCGAACACATTTTCAAAAGCAAGTCTCCTAAGCTCGAAGTTATACGCGAATATGAAGACGTTTGTGCGCAGATGGCACATGTTTCCAATGAAGCGGAGCCGGCGCTGGCTGCTTCTTTGCAGAACAGGTTTAATGAGCTTACTGTTAAGATAGAAAATGATGACTTGTGGAATTACGAGTCGCAGGTACGGTCAATTCTTTCTACGCTTGGAATTGCTGACCTTAGCAGAAAGATGTGCGAACTTTCCGGCGGTATGGTAAAGAAGGTTGCACTTGCGCAGGTACTTGTTGAAGACACTAAGCTGCTATTACTGGACGAACCTACAAACCATCTTGATATAACCACAATCAGCTGGCTTCAGGAATATCTTGCAGAAACCAAGCGAAGCGTCCTTATGGTTACGCATGACCGCTATTTCCTTGACGCAGTCTGCAATCACATTTACGAGCTTGACCGCAACCGCGTTAAGCTTTATGTAGGAAACTATTCAACTTATCTTGAAAAGAAAGCAACTGAAGCAGAAATTGAAGCAAACACTGAACGCCGAATCGAAAGCGTATTGCGTTTTGAGCGAGACTGGCTTTTACGCGGACCTTGTGCACGAGGAACAAAAGCAAAAGCCCGTAAGCAGCATGACGAAGCTTTGATCAACCGTGAAAAATTTACTGAAGACAAAGGGTTTACGCTTGAAGTGAAGGGACGCCGTCTTGGCGGTAAGATTCTTGAACTTCACCACATAACAAAAAACTATTGCAAGGGAAATTCCGAAAAGACAAAAGACACTCCTGTCATCAAAAACTTCAACTACACATTCAACAAAGGCGAAAAGATTGGCGTATTTGGTGACAACGGCACTGGAAAAAGTACACTGCTAAACATAATTACAGGAGCAGTTAATCCGGATGAAGGAAACGTTGTTAAGGGAATAAATACATCCTTTGCATATTACCAGCAGAATCCTGTATTCAAGGATACTGACATGAGCGTTCTTGAATACATCAAGGAAGCAGCAGAAGTTATGGTAATGAATGACGGCACTGAATTAAGCGCAACTCTCTTTCTTGAACAGTTCGGCTTTACAGGAAGAATACAGCATTCTCCGTTAAGTTCATTAAGCGGCGGTGAACGCAAGCGTCTTTTCTTAGTACGTCTTCTGCTTAGCAATCCTAACTTTATCATTCTTGATGAACCTACAAACGACTTTGATATCTTTACGATGAATATCCTTGAGCAGTTCCTTACAGGCTTTAAGGGATGCCTTCTTGTCGTAAGCCATGACCGCTACTTCATGGATAAGATCTGCGATACGCTTTTCATTCTTGAAGATGACGGAAGCGTTTCCGGTTATGTCGGAAAATGTTCTGAATATATTGAATACCGCAAAATGCTGCGTGAAGAAGCTGACGCTAAGGCACGGGAAGCTTCTTCTGCAAAGAATGCAGGCGGTTCTGCCAACATTACAAACGGTTCTGCAGATGAAAATGTTCCTGTTAAAAAACGAAAGCTCTCATTCCGCGAACAGAAGGAATTTGAAGCGCTTGAGCCGCACATTGCTGAACTTGAAGAACAGCAGTCTGCACTTGAAGCACAGATGTCTTCTTCAGATTATGCAGAAGCAAATGCTGCCGGCATTAAGTATAAGGAAGTAAGTGACGAACTTGAAAAAGCATACGCCCGCTGGGAAGAACTAGCAGCGCTTTTGTAATTATTTATTCAGAACCAACTCTTCAAGCTGTTCTTTTGTTAAGTCTGTAATTTCTATTATTTTCTCTAAAGGCATTCCTGAAGAAAGCATTTTTTTTGCTGTTGCGACAATTCCTTGTTCAATTCCCTGTTTAATACCTTGTTCAATACCGCGCGCAATGCCGTCTTCAACGCCGTTTTCATAACTTAATGCGACTTCCTGTTCCCATGTCATATACTTGCGCCTCCATTCAGTATTGTGCCGTGCCTGTTCTACAAGCCCGTTAAGTTTTGTCGTAAACTCGTTTTCTGCCCTACCGTTTACAAGGTATGTAAAAAAGTTCCGCTCTTCTTCACTTGGCATTTTATCATATTTTGACGCATTGAAAAAGAATTTTTTTGTTCCGTCATTTAATTTGATTTCTTTGTCTTCAAGGCACAGGTTTTCAAATGAATATACAGGAAGTCCTTTCCTGAATATATCTTCGAGGCATAAAAAGATTACGTAATTGTCCTTTAGTTTTACGTAATGTTCTCCAGGCTTAAGAAGGTCTACATCCATAAGTCCCTGGTAAAAGCGGGCTCGCTTTGGAAGTTCCTTTGTATCTACTGCCTGCATCTCAAGATCGAATGCAGTTGTTTCATTCTTGACGTAAACATCCAGTCTTATCGATTTTGATTCGCTGTCTACATCGAATGTCTGTTCACCGTTGGGCGGTTCAATACGTTCTATTTCCATGTGAAGCAATATTTCCAGAAGATGCTTGCACATATCGGGATAACTTGTAAATATTTTGTAGAACATGAATCTGTTTGCAAGCGTTATTGTTTCCCAGCTGTCTTCTTTGCTTTTATTTGATTTTCTCTTTCCCATGCTAACTCCTTATACACTCAGGCGGGTATACATAAGAGATTGCACTGGATTTTAAAAATGACCACAAATTCTGAAAAATTCTTAAAAAATAGTGTATAATTCAAGAAAAGGAGCAGTTATTTTAGCATGAACCTGCATGACTATGACTTAACAAAAAAGGCAAAGGCTGAAGGCATACTCGAAGGTAAGCGCGAAGGTATACTCGAAGGTAAGCGCGAAGGTATACTCGAAGCAAACAGACAGACTGCA
>JAZUKU010000142.1:0-7719 GCA_045643485.1 Treponema sp.
AAGTGGGCATACGTTCTTGGTTCAGCAATCGCTATCAAGGAAGCAGAAAAGACTGGCGACAAGACAGCTTCTACTGCTGCTGCAAACATCGGTAAGGGACTTCAGGCATTCTGTCTCCCTGGTTCAGTAGCTGATGACCGCAAGGTAGGTCTCGGACACGGAAACCTCGGTGCTCGCCTCCTTTCAGAAGAAACACAGTGTTTCGCATTCTTGGCTGGTCACGAATCATTCGCTGCAGCTGAAGGTGCTATCAAGATCGCTGCAAAGGCAAACAACGTTCGCAAGAACAAGCTCCGCGTTATCCTCAACGGTCTCGGAAAGGATGCTGCAAAGATCATCAGCCGTATCAACGGATTCACATACGTTCAGACAAAGTTTGACTACTTCAACGGTGAAGGTACAGACAAGGCCCTCACAGTTGTAGAAGAAGTTCCATACGGAAACGATCCAAAACGTCTCTGCGTTAAGTGTTACGGTGCAGACGATGTACGCGAAGGTGTTGCAATCATGTGGCACGAAGGCGTAGATGTTTCTATCACTGGTAACTCAACAAACCCAACACGTTTCCAGCACCCAGTAGCTGGTACATACAAGAAAGAAAGACTTCTTAACGGAAAGAAATACTTCTCTGTAGCTTCAGGTGGTGGTACAGGTCGTACACTTCACCCTGATAACATGGCTGCAGGTCCAGCTTCTTACGGCTTTACAGATACTCTCGGCCGCATGCACTCAGACGCTCAGTTTGCAGGTTCTTCTTCAGTACCAGCACACGTAGAAATGATGGGCTTCATGGGTATGGGTAACAACCCAATGGTAGGCTGTACAGTAGCATGTGCAGTAGCAGTTGCAGAAGGACTTAAGAAATAAGCATTGCATTTTCAGTTTTGCCGTGAGCCGGTCAGTTTGACGGGAACCGGCAAACTGATAACAAAGCCGAAGGCTTTGTACTGTACAGTAGCATGTGCAGTAGCAGTTGCAGAAGGACTTAAGAAATAAGCTTATGCTTTAGTAAAAAAAAAGACTCGCGGTTGCGAGTCTTTTTTTTATTGTAATTTACATTTAATTTTCTACAGCAGCAAACAGCATCAACAGAGTAAATGCAAAAGATGCAACTACAACCAGTACAGAAAGACAAATTGAAGCTATTGCAAGCACCTTATTCTTATTTTTATAGACTGATGAAATAATACCTGTTACAAGTGCCATAATTCCAAATATCATTGGTGCAAGCATTCCGCCAAGAATATTACCAAGTTCTGCCATAATAAAAAATGATATGACAGCAACTGCATCGATTGCTATGCTTATGAAGGCAAGGCATTTACTTACTTTTAATTCTTTTTCTTTTTCCATTTTCATACTCCGTTAGAAAGATTAATTATATTCTATCATTAAATCAATATTTTTCCAAAAGCTTCTGTTTCTTTTCCCTTAATTATGCTTTCTTTGCATTCTGAAGTTATTTCAACATTAATTCTTGTTCCAGAAGGAATAATCTTATCTGCAATAAATTCAACATGAATGAAATTGTCTGTTACGCAGTGAAGTTTGTATTGAGTCTGTTTGCTATCATTATATTTTGCCAGACGTTCACTTCTTGGATTTTCTACTACTGCTGAAAGCTTTTTATTCTTCCAGTAATCAATATATTTTAATTTTCCTTCTACGGCTTTTTTAGTAAGCCATTCTACCCTTTCGTCTTTAATTCTTTCCGGAATCTGAGGCTTCATTGACTGAGCAGCAGTTCCCGGCCGTGGTGAAAATGGAAATGCGTGTATCCATGCAAAATTACATTCATTGCAAAGATTTTCCGTCTGTTCAAAATCAGCTTCTGTTTCACCTGGAAAACCTGCAATTATATCGCATGAAATGAACGGATTTTCCTTTGCCTTTCTAAGAAGATTTACTGCGTTCATTACAGTTTCACATTCATAAGGCCTGTTCATTTTCTTTAGTATTTCATTGCTTCCCGACTGAATGCTTAAGTGAAAAAACGGAACTACACGCTCATTTTTCAGAACATCACATAATTCTTCAGTTATGCTCTGCGGATAAAAACTTGATATCCTGTAATTAACTTTTTCTGTCTTTTCAAGAAGCAGATTTAAAAGCGCCGCAAAATCAGCATTTTCATTCTTACATGAATATATCTTTCCGCTGTACTGGCTTAAATTTACACCAGTAAGGACAATTTCTTCTGCACCACTCTTTTCAAGAAGCACTGCCCTTTCTAAAGCTTCTTCAACAGGTAAAGAAACTGACTTACCCCGTGCAAAATGAATTTTACAGAAAGCACAGGAGTTATTGCATCCATCCTGAATCTTGAGGGAAGACCTGCTGTGTTTTTGAAAAGAAGGTGTAAATAAAGTAAAAGCATTCGGTATTTCAAATTCTTTTTTCGTACAGGAAATATTTCTGTTGATTGAAAAATTATCATCAGTATCAGATGAAATAAGTTTTTCTATTTCTCTTACAGTGATTTTACTGCCGGAACTGACTTTTCTTCCTGCATAATCTGCAATGGCAGCAAGAAGATATTTTTTCTGTCCTGAAAGAACTGCAATACGTTCAGGATTAATCTGTTTTATTTCTGATTCCGAAACAGCTGCATAACATCCTGTAACTACTATTACTGCTGATGGATATTTATCAATTAAAAGCCTTATTATTCTTCTTGCCTTCTGTTCAGCTTTTGAAGTAACAGTACAAGTATTAATGATGCTTATAATTACAGAATTATTTACTGCTGTTTTTGAAGAGACTGATTCGTAATCACACTTAAAATTATTCTTCAGAAAAAAACTGGCAGCCCCTTCACTTTCATCCTGATTAAGACGGCAGCCTAAAGTTTCAAAATGAATTACAGCTTGCTCTGACAACGTGATTTTCCTGCAGAAGCCTCTTTCTGTTCTGAATTAAGTGAAAGTGCTTTTTCATAAGCTACAATTGCATTCTTGTAGTCTTTTGTCATTTCACGTGCATATCCAAGACGGGTCCACCAGTAATCAAGAAGAGGTTCCATTCTTACAGCTGTAGTCAAAGCTATGTCTGCATGTTCATAACGTGCCTGACGGATATATATTTCGCCCATATAATAATAACTTCTTCCAACACGGCTTCCGTTTTCTGCTACATTTCCAATATAACTCTGGAACATTGCAAGAGCTTCATTGTTTTTTCCAAGAAAATACTGTGCTTCACCAAGAACTTCCATAACACGAACGTCATAAGGATTTATTTTTCTTGCTGACATTGCACACTGTTCTGCTTCACTGTACTGTCTGTTTGAAACAAGTGCCCAGCACATTACTACATAAGATTCTATATTGTTTGGAGATTCCTTTAATTCATCTTCACATATCTGAATTGCTTCCTTATATTTACCTTCATTGTAAACCTTAAGGGCATCAGGTTTTGTCTGTGCAAATAATGATGCAGCAGCTGTTAAAGCAATAACTGTTATAAATAATTTTTTGTTAAACATTTCTTTTTTCCTTAATTGGAAGAAGTCATTGTACATTTTCCGGTAAACTTTGAACCCGGTTCAAGTACAACCTGAGCAGATGTAAGATCTCCGGTTACAGAGCCAGTTGATGTTACGAATATCATTCTTTTACCGTTAATGTTTCCGGTAACTTTTCCCTTTACAAGAACACGTTCAGCAATGATATCTGCATTTACTTCTGCCGACGTATCGATTAAAAGATCGCTTGTTGCGTCAATATTTCCGTTAACCCTTCCCTTAATCATGAAAGGCTTTTCGAATTTTATACTGCCACTGAATGTAATGTCATCAGCCATTACAGTATCAAAATCATCTTCTTCGTAATCAAAAATCTGTGCTTTTTTCTCTTCAAACATATATTGTATAATAATCTGTAAAAGAACTTCGGTCAATGCTTCTTGTTAGAGTCTTTATTTTGTTATAGAATAAAGATATGAGTTTATCAGTAAATATTATCCACTTTATGAAGAAAAATTATTCCTTAAAATATGCAGTTTTATCTGTTTTCCTTGCATTCACACTTTTTTCATGCGGAACAGTTAAGAACATACCGGAACAGCCGGAAGAAACGACGGACATTTCTCAGGAAATTACATCTGAAGAAATTACATATACAATTGATGAATCAGAAGAACCTTTCCTTACAGAACCTGTACCAGAAATTGAAGAACCGCAAGTCATAAAATCAGAACCTGTCACAATTCTTTTTGCAGGTGACATCATGGACCACAAGCCTAATTACAATATGGATGATTTCAATGATATTTATGCAGACATAAAGACAATTGTAAGCAGTGCAGACCTTTCTCTTGCCAATATTGAAGCTCCTGTAGATGATTCAAGACCTTTTTCAACATACCCTACTTTCAACATGAAAAACACTTACGTACAGGCAGCAATTGATGCAGGATTCAATGTATTCAGTCTTGCAAACAATCACACCAATGACCAGGGACTGGAAGGTATTCTTGCGACATATGATTATTTTGAAAACAAGGAAAAAGAAACTGCAGGAACAGAACGTCCCGTTTATGCATGCGGAATCAAGAAAGCAGAAAAAGAACCTGACCTTACTTATGAATTAATTGAAGTAAAGGGATGGAAAATTCTTTTTGTAGCTGTAACTGAAATACTCAATGCACCTTCCTACAAAAAATACATAGATTATCTTAATCCGTCCGATGAAACACGTGACATTTTCATAGAACGTCTTGTTGAATTAAGAAAAGACAATCCATGTGATCTCTTTATACTTAGCATTCATTGCTGTGAACCTGAATACATACGTACAGTCAATAAAGTGCAGAATGTTTTTTACAGAAAGCTTCTTGAAAACGGAGTTGATGTAGTATGGGCAAACCATCCGCATGTTGCAAAAGACTGGGAAATATTCGGAAGCAGGGAAACAGGAATTCAGAATAAGATAATTTTTAATGCAATGGGTAATACTATAAGCGGACAGCGCTGGGACCCTCAGTTTAAGGCACCTGAAACAGAACGTGATTATACAGGTGACGGTTATATGATTAAGGTAACATTTGATAAAAACGACGGAATCAGCATACAAAATGTTGAACCTTATCTTATAACAACATATATTACACCATCATGGACTTACGTAATAAAACAGCTCAATGATGATTTTACAGATACACTTGATAACGAAAAACGAACAACATGGGCAAAGTATTTAAGGGAACGAAAAAAGCTCATGGACAAAGTTAAAGGTATAGAAACATGGCAATAGATTATAAAAGCTTACCTGTTTACGAACAGAAGGAACGCATTCTTAAGGCACTTGAAGAAAACCAGGTAATTGTTGTTCAGAGTCCTACTGGCTCAGGAAAAACGACACAGCTTCCAGTAATCCTTCATGAAGCAGGCTATTCAAATACAGGTGTAATTGCAGTTACACAGCCAAGAAGAATTGCAGCTTTAAGTGTAAGCGAATACATAGCAAAACAGCTTAAGACAAAATATCCGGGTCTTGTCGGCTACAAAATGCGCTTTGAAGACAAGACTGACCCGAGCACAAAAATCAAAATCATGACAGACGGAATACTTCTCCAGGAAATGAAGCTTGACCCGTGGATGAGCAGATATTCTGTCGTTATGGTAGATGAAGCTCACGAAAGAAGCCTTAACATAGATTTCGTTCTTGGACTTTTAAAACGTATTCTTAACGAAAGAAAAGATTTTAAAGTAATAGTAAGTTCAGCAACAATGAATGCAGAAGCCTTCAGCAATTATTTTGACGGCTGCCCTATCGTAACAATCGATACACAGATTTATCCTGTTACAATGGTTTATGATCCTCCTGCAATTACAGCAAGCACTTTGACAGATTCTGCAAGTGAAGCACTTCTTTCCAAAATTGAATCAACGATTGACCGTGTTTTGGACAATCACGATGACGGTGACATTCTTGTATTCTTGCCGGGAGAAAAAATAATCAAGGACTGCGTAATTCGCTTAAGCAATGCACAGTTCCGCAATAAGATTCATCTTGTTCCCCTTTACGGACGTCTTTCAAAGGATGAACAGGAACGCGTTTTTGACAATGCACCTTTTGGAAAAAAGAAAGTCGTAGTAAGCACGAACATTGCAGAAACTTCAGTTACCATAAACGGCATTTCTACAGTAATTGATTCCGGACTTGCAAAGCTTAACTTTTATAATCCGCATACATTTACTTCAAGCCTCAATGAAACTCCTGTAAGCAAGGCAAGCTGCAACCAGAGGCGCGGTAGAGCCGGCCGTACACGCGAAGGTACATGCTACAGGCTTTATTCAAGAAAGGATTTTGAAAGCCGCGATGACTACACTACAGAAGAAATATACCGCACTGACTTGAGCGAAGTAATTCTCCGTATGTCTGAGCTTGGAATTACTGACTTTGAAAAATTCGACTTTATTTCACCACCTGGACACGAAGGAATTGTAGGTGCAGTAGAAACATTAAGGCTTCTCAAGGCATTGAACAACGACGGAACTTTAAGCCCGATCGGCAAAATGATGGTAGAGTTTCCGCTTGAACCAAGAATAAGCAGAATCATTGTAGAAAGCATAATGCGATACCCAGACGTACTTGAAGAAGTTCTTATAGCAGCAAGTTTTCTCAGCGCACAATCACCGTTTGTACTTCCTCCAGGAGAAGAAATGGATGCACGCAAGGCACACCACGCATTCCGTGACATGCAGGGCGATTTCGTAAGCTACGTAAAAATGTTCCGCACATATACTTCAATGTCAAACAAGGAACGATTCTGCGAAAACAATTACCTTGATGCACGCGTAATGTCTGAAATACAGAACATAAAGGAACAGCTTGAGCAGATAGTTGGTGACAGAATGAAGCTACCCGTAACAGGCGGCGGCAGTATGGACAATTACCTTTGCTGTATTGCATCAGGTATGATTCAGTTTGTATGCATCCGTGAAGGAAAGGAAATATACCGTTCGCTAACAGCAGACCATATTTCAATTCACCCGGGCTCATCAATGTTCAGGAACGATCCGCTTTATATTGTAGCAGGAGAAATTGTACGCACAAGCAGAATGTTTGCAATGAGCGTAAGTCCTTTGACAAAAGCACTTCTTAAAAACATTGATCCTGAACTAGAATCAGCGCTTCTTAAACTTAGGGGACAAAGAGGTCGTTCTTTAACAGGAAATCTTGAATACAGGGGAACAAACTTCCGCGATTCAAAACAGCGTCTTGGAAAAAGCGATTCACGTTTTGCAAGAAACAAATTTATCGGCGACGAAGGTTTGTTTAAGAAAGACAGCAGAAAGAAGGACGAAGATACAGTTTACTTTGGAAGCATGCCTTTTGCCCTCGAAAAACAGAAAGGCAAGAAAGTAATGATTCTTCCGTGGAAGGAATTCCGTGAAGCAGTACGCATAGAAAAAGACGAAAACCTTATTGCACAGATTGGCGGTCTTCGCGGAAAGATTTTAATGTCAGGCGGATTCAAGCTGTTTGACGGCGAGAAGATGGAAATAATCATCAAGATAGCAAGATACCTTAACCTGGAGCCGCTTTCAGAGAACAAATGGAACAGAAGATTCAACGTAAATATAAATGAAACAGACGGTCTTAAAAAGCTTGTCAATTCACTCGACTGCGTAATGCGCGTAACGATTGCCAAATCTGCTTCTAAGGAATACGGCTTCATAGGCCTGTTTACTGACGGAAACGGAAACTACTGGTA
>JAZUKU010000143.1:0-10776 GCA_045643485.1 Treponema sp.
ATTGCATACAGTGGCCGCTGTCTTATGAGTGCTTACCTTAACGGACGTTCTGCCCAGAGCGGATTCTGTTCGCATACATGCCGCTGGGATTACGATCTTCTTGCAAAGAATGTACACGGTCTGCAGGAAAACGGACGCAGCTATTCTGATGAAGCAAAACTTCTTGCGCAGAGTGGAGACTTGTATCTCCGCGAACACAAGCGTCCTGACGAATATTTTCCTGTATACGAAGGCGATGATTTTACAGCAGTCCTTTCGTCAAAAGATTTGTGCATGATAGACCATCTTGCAGACTTTAAAAAAGCAGGCGTTGATTCACTCAAGATTGAAGGCCGCATGAAAAGTGTTTACTACGTAGCAATGATTACTCGCGCTTACCGTAAGGCTCTCGATGTTCTTGACGGAAAAATTTCTGCAGAAGAAGCAAAGCCTTTTGTAGACGAATTGTACAAGGCAAGTCACCGTGCATTCGGAACAGGCTTTTACTACGACAAGGAAAGTGCTGACGTTACCGTAACAGGCGCTTCTGACAGTCCGTTTGAGTTAGCCGCAACTGTAGGCCACGAACTTACAGATAAAGAAAAGAACAAAGTAATTGGCTGCGGTGAATTCCGTAACAAGAGCCGTAAGGAAAAATACGACGCAATGTGTGACGAAGCAAAAAAAGCATGGGACTTAAGCGCAAAGGAACATCCTGACAAAGCATTGCCTGGTATCGAAAGAAAAGACGGCTGGAAAATGTTTGAAATAAATCCGCTCAATCTGCTTAACAAAGACAGCGACCTTGAACTTGTAACTCCTGACATTGTAGGTCAGAAGATGAAGTTCGAAGAAGAATATCTTTACGTAAACCCTGAAACAGGCGAAGTATACAACTGGGTCTGCAACGGACATCCTTGTGTTCTTTACACAAAGCTTCCTGTAACAGAAGGTGCTCTTCTCCGTGCAAAAGATCCTGAATATGTTCCGGGTCAGATACGCGATAACGGAAGATAATCCAAAAAAACTGTTGTTTCGTATAATTTCTAACTAATTTCAAAAAAAATCTAACTTTTTTCTCAAACGTAGGAAAATTTCCCTAAATATTCCAATAAATTTGAAACTAAATTAATAAATATGTCCATGTACTTATAACCGGTTTGACCGTAAACTCAACTCATAATGAGATGGAACCATTGTGTTCATCCGTAATTATTTTAATTATCCTAAAAGGAGGATATTATGAAAAAATTTTTATTAGTTGTAAGTGCTTTAATGCTCTTAACTTCAGCAGTTTTTGCTGGTGGAAAAAAAGATTCAGGTGCAATTAAAATCGGTATTGTTAACAACCCACCTTCAGAATCAGGCTATCGTGCTGCTAACGTAAAAGACTTCGAATCAGTATTTACAGCAGAAAAAGGCTACAAAGTAACAACATACTACAGCCTTAAGAATGATGAACAGCTCAATGCTGCTGCTCAGATGATCACAGACGGTGTAGATTACCTTCTTCTTTCAGCTGCTGCTACAGACGGATGGGACTCAGTTCTCAAGAATGCAAAGAAAGCTGGAATCAAAGTATTCCTCTTTGACCGTATGATTAACACAAGTGAAGATCTTTATTAAGCTGCTGTAATATCAGACATGGCAAAAGAAGGTGACACAGGTGTTGCATGGCTTAAGTCACTCAACCTCCCAGAATACAATGTAATCCACATTCAGGGTGCTATGGGTTCAGATGCTCAGATTGGTCGTACAAACGCTCTCGAAGCAGAGTTCAAGAAAGGCACAATGAAGAAAGTTGTTCAGCAGACAGCTACATGGGACGAAGCTGAAGCAAAGAAGATTGTTGAATCAGTAATCAACTCTGGTGAAGCATTCAACGTAATCTATGCAGAAAACGACGGTATGGCTAAGGGTGCTGTTGCTGCTCTTGACGAAGCTGGTATTACACACGGTGTAAACGGCGACGTTGTAATCATGGGCTTTGACTGCAACAAATGGGCTCTCCGCGAACTTCTCGCTGGCAACTGGAACTATGATGGTCAGTGCTCACCATTCCAGGCTGCTGTAATCGAAAACATGATCAAGACAGGTAACGTTCCATCAAAGAAAGTTATCTCTGAAGAAAAAGGTTTCGATGCTAAGACTCTTACACAGGCTGATGTAGACAAGTATGGTCTCGGTGACTAATACAAATCTGTCATTCTAAGCTCTTTGTAATTTAGATTGGATATTGCGGCGTAGAATGTGTAAACCTGCATGTTTTACGCCGTATTTTTTTTGCAGAAGATACAGATAAAAAAGGTGGTTTGTTATCAATGAATGAAAATGTTGTTTTAACCATGCGTGGAATCTGTAAGGAATTCCCGGGAGTAAGGGCTCTTCACGATGTAGACTTTACACTCTGCAAAGGTGAAATCCACGCCTTGATGGGTGAAAACGGAGCCGGAAAATCTACTCTTGTAAAATGTTTGACAGGTGTATACATAAAGGATTCCGGAGAAATAA
The DNA here is from genome assembly GCA_045643485.1 of Treponema sp. Lineage (GTDB taxonomy): Bacteria > Spirochaetota > Spirochaetia > Treponematales > Treponemataceae > Treponema_D. Next base: position 2,491 of record JAZUKU010000143.1, read on the forward strand.
GAATTGCCGGACTTGAAAACGAGGCTAACATCCGCTCGCCTCAGGATGCCCAGAACTTAGGCATCAGTACTGTTTACCAGGAAATTACGCTTTGTCCGAATTTAACTGTTGCAGAAAACATGTTTATTGGACGCGGTAAATATCATTTTATTAACTGGAAGGAACAGAATAAAAGAGCAGATGAAATCTTAACTAAGTTAAATATCCCTGCTAAGGCAACACAGCAGCTTGGTACCTGCTCGCTTGCCGTTCAGCAGATGGTTGCTATAGCTCGTGCAGTTGATATGGACTGCAAAGTATTGATTCTTGATGAACCTACTTCATCTCTTGACGAAAGGGAAGTTGAACTTTTGTTCACACTTATGCGTGACCTTAAGTCTCGCGGCGTAGGTATTATCTTTATCACACACTTCCTTGAACAGGTTTACGAAGTTTGCGACAAGATTACAGTTTTGCGCAACGGTGAACTTGTTGGCGAATATCTTATCAAGGACATGCCAAAGGTTGATTTGATTTCAGCCATGCTTGGTAAAGACCTTGAAGATATTTCAAAGCTTAAGGACGAGAAAAAAGAATTTGCTGGAAAAGATGAAACTGTTTACGAAGCACATGACCTTTCAAGTGCAGAAGGTGTTAAGCCTTACGACTTTAAGATAAACAAAGGTGAAGTAAACGGCTTTACTGGACTTCTTGGTTCAGGAAGAAGTGAAAGCGTTCGTGCAATATTTGCTGCTGACCGTGTAACAGGCGGAACAGTAAAAGTTAACGGTAAGGACGTAAAGATTACAAAACCAATTGATGCCATGAAGAACGGTATAGGCTATCTTCCTGAAGACAGAAAGGGAGACGGTATTATTCCAGACCTGTCTGTACGCGAAAACATAATTCTTGCGCTTCAGGTAATGAAGGGATTCTGGAAACCGTTTACAAGGGCAGAAGCAGAACAGTTTGCAGATGAATATATTAAGGCCCTTCAGATTAAAACAGCTTCTCAGGATACGCCTATTAAATCACTTTCAGGCGGTAACCAGCAGAAAGTTATTTTAGCAAGATGGCTTTTGACAAATCCGCAGTACCTTATTCTTGATGAACCTACACGCGGTATTGATGTAGGAACAAAAGTTGAAATCCAGAAGCAGGTACTTAAACTCGCAGAACAGGGAGTAAGCGTAACATTCATTTCTTCTGAAATCCAGGAAATGCTTACAGTCTGCTCAAGACTCATTGTTATGCGCGATCGTAATATTGTCGGTGAATTGAAAGATGATGAACTTTCACAGGACAACATTATGAAAACAATAGCAGGAGGTAGTTCAAAAAATGATTAATAAAAAAACTATTTCTGAACAGTTAAAAAAACTGACTTCATCACAGCTTGCGATTCCGTTGTTTGCACTTCTTTTGCTTGTAGTGTTCAACCTTATCCGTGATCCAAGCTTCTTTTCAATCGCTATAAAGAGAAACAATTTGGGCAACGTTGTACTCACAGGAAACCTGGTCAGTATCCTGAACGGTGCTTCTGAACTTGTTATTCTTTCTATAGGAATGACATTAATTACTTCCGCAACTAAGGGTCAGGATATTTCCATCGGTGCTGCAGCAGCTATAGCCGGCAGTGTTTTTGTCAAGATTTTGCGTGCTAATACAATAACAATGCCAGTCATCCTCCTTGCATTGTTATTGGCATGCTTTGTTGCAATTATCTTCTGTCTGTTCAACGGTCTGCTTATTGCAAAGTTCAACATTCAGCCAATGATTGCTTCTCTTATTCTGTATACTGCAGGACGTCCTATTGCTTACTGGATTAACGGTGGTGCTACTCCAAACGTAGAAAGCAATTTGTTAAGCTGTCTTGGCGGATTTATTCCGGGTATTCCAATACCAAGTCCTATCCTGATTGTAATTGTGTTCATCATTCTTATTAATCTTCTGCTTAAGTTTACAAACTTAAGTCTTTACATTCAGTCTGTTGGTATTAACGAAAAGGCTGCAAAGCTTAACGGTATTAATCCTGTTCTTATGAAGATGGTTGTATTCATTATTCTTGGCGTATGTGTAACACTTGCCGGTTCAATGAATGTCTGCAGAATCGGACTTATCAATCACGAAACAATTCTTATCGATATAGAAATGGATGCAATTCTTGCCGTAGCAATCGGTGGTAACTCACTTGGCGGCGGTAAGTTCAAGCTTTCTGGTTCTATAATCGGTGCTTATATTATTCAGGCTTTGACAATTACGCTTTACGCAATGAAGGTTTCTTCTACAGCAGTAAAGGCTTACAAAGCAGTTGTAATTATTGCAATAGTTGTACTTGGTTCTCCTGTAGTTAAGAAGGCTCTTGGTGATCTTCGCAATAATATTGCAGCAAAAAGACTTGCTGCTAAAGCTCAGAAAGTGGAGGCTAAGTAATTATGACATTCGGAAAAAAAGTAAACGCTATAGCCGGAAAAGAAAAAGTTAAGCAGCCTCTTTCAAATACAGCTCTTCTTATGACTATTACAATCTGTATATTCTTTGCAATGTACCTGCTTGCAATGGTTATATGGGGCGGCGGTTTCCTTAACCCGCAGCAGTTCCTGGATTTGTTCAACAACAACGCTTACCTTATCGTAATTTCATGCGGTTTAACAATCGTAATGATTACAGGTGGAATTGATATTTCTGTAGGCGGTTCAGTTGCTTTAATAACAATGGCTTCTGTTGTTGCAATGGAAGATCACGGCGGTAACATTGGAACTTCTCTGCTTATCGCATTGGGCATTGGTCTTGCAATTGGTGCTGTTCAGGGTTACCTCATTTCTTACCTCAAGATTCAGCCGTTTATTGTAACACTTGCAGGTATGTTCTTTACACGCGGTATGACTACAATCGTAAGTAAAGTGCCACGTACAGCAACAAACGAAGCTTTCGTAAGACTCAAGGAATTTTATCTGGAAATTCCATTCATTGGAAAATACGCAAAGAACGGAACATTTATTCCTTCCTATATTGAAGTCGGTGTCATCATAGCATTAGTTGTAGTTCTTGTACTTTGGGCTGCACTTAAATGGACACGCTTTGGACGCAACCTTTATGCTGTAGGTGGAAACAGCGAAAGTGCGCTGATGCTCGGCATCAATGTTCAAAAAACTACGTTCTTTGCTTATCTGTTATGTGGATTCCTAGCAGGTATTGCTGGTTTTGTTTACCTTCTGCATACTGGTGCCGGTAACGCAGCAAATGCTTCCGGTGCCGAAATGCAGGCAATTGCTTCTTCAATTATCGGAGGAACGCTTTTGTCTGGCGGTGTAGGAAACATAATCGGTACACTGTTTGGTGTTATGTCGCTTAAGACAATCAATAACATCGTTGTAGCTTCAGGCTTAAGGGAACCATACTGGCAGAGTATTACTACGGGCTTAATGCTTTGTTTCTTCATCCTTCTTCAGAGTGTAATTCTTTCTGCACGCAAGAAGAAGCTTGGAAATATGGCAGGCTGATAAAGCAATAACGCTTAAATTGACGCTTTATATTCACGGGGTGAAAGCCCCGTGTTTTTTTTGAAGATAAAGCTGAAATAATGAGGATCACTGAATCCGCATTCATACGCAATATCGTAACCCTTCATATCTGTTTCGCGCATAAGACGCTTTGCATTATCAAGACGCACATTAGTTAGATACTCAATGAAAGTAGTTTTACATTCCTGCGAAAAGATTGTGCTGAAGTGATTAGGACTTAAGCATACGGCTTCTGCAACAGTAGTAAGCGTCGTGTTCTGGTCAGCATAATTTTCCGCAATGAATTTTTTTGCCTTAAGGATAATGTCTGCATAACGTCCGGTCATTTTTGAGTCACGATATTCAAGCGTAAAGTTAAGTATGTCTGTCAGTTTTTCAACAAAGCTTTTTTCATCAAGAACGGCATTGTCTATGTAATTGCTTTTTAAAATCTCAGGCTTTAAGTCTTTTATGTCTCCGCCTAAACTTTCTACAAGTTTGGAAACATCAAATATAAGGTCAACAAGAAGATAGGAAGCAAATACCTTGAACTGTCCGCGGTTGTTGTTTATAAGTGTCATCGATTCATCAATGATGGAAGAAATATCATTTTTGCTTGCGTACTTGAGTCTGTCAACAAGAGGATCATTTTCCTTAAGTTCAAGAAGATCACTGCTGTTCATCTGAATGTCGTCTGAACTTATGATTCTGCTCTGTTCCTTAAAGTTGCTTATTTCAATAATTTTTTTTGCGTCATCATAAGATTCAGGAATAAGCGAAAGGTGTTCTACAGTTTTTCCGATTGATGTAAGAACAGTACACTCATTGTCCTGTGTAACAATGTGCTCAATGTTTTCTGCTATGCGGTAAACGTTTTCTTCAAGTTCCTGCTGGGATGAACCTTTAACAATACAGACAAAACTGTTTGAATGCTGGAAGAAAGAAATTGTCTGTTCCCATGAAGAAGAATATGAGTTGAGTCGTGAACATGCTTCTTCAAGATTCTGGACATGATTCTTTGCACTTTCTATTTTACTGATAAGCACTTTGTAATAGCGAGAAATCAAATTTAATCCAAGTTCCTGACACTTCTGCACAATGTTAGTCATGTCTGCTGAACCGTGTACAAGATTACCAAGGAATTCCTTCTGCAAAAGTTTGTCGTGTGATTTTAGTTCTTCCTTGAGTCTGTTAATGTCTGAAACCTGTGTGCGTTCCTTATCAATTTGTGCAGAAACTTTCTTTAAGCTCGAAAGAATATCTTCTGCTGTAAACGGTTTTAATAAATAATCTTCAATGCCAATGGAAATTGCTTTCTTTGCATATTCAAATTCATCATGTCCTGAAAGAATTATTATTTTTATCCAAGGCTGAGTCTTTTTAATTGCTGCAGAAAGTTCAAGACCGTCCATGAATGGCATTTTAATGTCAGTAATAACAATGTCCGGCTTAAGTTCATGAATCATTGAAAGCGCAATTTCACCGTCAGTAGCTTCTCCTGCAAACGAAAAACCGGAACTGTCCCAGTCAATCGTTGAGCGTATGCCTTCAAGAACAATAGGTTCATCATCAACTAAAAATACACTGTACATTAATTAACTCCCGGCTGATTTTCTGAAATACACGGAATGACAAAGTAAATGTTACTTCCCTTTCCATGCTCGCTTTCTATAACAAGACCTTCTGTTTTGTCACCATAATAGAGTTTAAGTTTTTTGTTAACATTATACAATCCGTAAACAGATGCAAGCTTTTCAGTATCTTCATTGCCGCTGTTAAGTTCTTCCTTAACCTGAGCAAGCCTTTCTTCCGTAAAGCCTGCACCGTCATCTTTAACACAGAATTTTATGAACTGCTTTTTGTCGTCAGTAAAATCAACTGTTACGCTAAGATGACCGCGTCCGCGTTTGTTTTTAATACCGTGGTAAATTGCGTTTTCAACAAGAGGCTGCAGTACAATCTTAATGATTTTAAATTCATTGAGTTCAGGGTTGGCATTTATTTCGTAATTCAAAATATCTGCATAACGTATTTTCTGAATCGTAAGGTAATTCCTGATGTGGTCAAGTTCCTGCTGAATTGTAATCCATTCGTGTCCGCGGCTTAATGAAATGCGCAGGAAGTCAGAGAATGCTTTTGTAATTGCAACGACTTTATCTGTTTTTTCTTCTTCTGCCAGCCAGATGATTGTGTCAAACGTGTTGTACAAGAAGTGAGGTGTAATCTGAGCCTGTAAAGCCTTCATTTCTGCCTTCTGGAAATTCTTCTGTTCTTCAATGTTTTTCTTGATAAGAAGATCAATCTGTTCTGCCATAAGGTTCATGTTGTTTGCAAGAGGAATAAGCTCTTCTACATTAGGAACAGTTGTTCTTGATTCAAGCTTACCCATGGCGATATCAGTAGAAAATTTCTGCATGTCAGAAAGCGGTTCGTTAATCGAATTTGAAAGCGAAAGGTAACCGTAAACAGCAACAACAAGTGAAAACAAAAGGAGTATTACCTGAAGGATTGTAAGCGTAATCGAAGAAACCTTAATGGAAGCATTCGTCTGGTTAGCAGATTCAATTTCCGAAAGAATAAAGTCCTGCATGATATCAGAAAACAAAGCAGTGATTGTACGTATTTCATCAAGTGAAGTTTCGTTTGCAGTTACGGAGCTGCCTTCGTTCATCTGGCGCTCAAGCATTGTTATGTTGCGTGAAAGAGTAGTGTAAGTTCTTAACGCAACTTCAAGTTTTGTTTTGTTTTCGCTGCTTTTTGTATGCTGCTGCATGTCCGTAATGCCGTCACGAATTTCGTTAAGCATTTCATAAGGCTTACCGTCAGCAAAATATGTTTTACCGCAGACAATGTTCCACAGTTCGTAAGGAACGTCTGTCTTTGCAATCTGATTTATTCTGTTTGCCTTATTAACGTTTGTGATTATGTCGTCATACTGTTTTGTATGAATCTGCGATACAACAATTGAATAAACTGTTGGAATAATCATTATCGCAATGAGGAATACATACGAAATCTGGAGAATCTTTTTTAAGCTCTGTTTTTTCGAAAAGAAGATCATCTTAAATTAATAACCTCTTGGCTCATAAGTAGAAAAATCATCTGTTTCAAGAAAAACAGTTTCATGTGTATACGAAATTCGCGGTATCTCTTTTCCGTCAGCAATGTCTTTTACAAGTTTCATAAGCTGCGGTCCAAGATTAGGGTTGCATTCTACAACACAGTTAAGCTTTCCCTGGGTAAGTGCATCAATTGATTTCTGTTCAGCGTCAATCGAAATAATTATTGTGTTGCGTGAAGTAATGTTGTTTTCTTCAAGTGAATCAAGAAGTCCCAGTGTCATCGAATCGTTGTGTGAATAAATAACATCAATCGGTTCGTTGCCAAGATGCATTCCGTGGTTTGCAGCTAAGATTTTGTCCATCATTTCCTTTCCGCGTGAACGCAAAAAGTCTCCGTCTTCTGAATGAATTATTCTTAAGCGGCTGTCTTTTGAAATGACGCTTCTGAATCCTTCTGCACGTTCTGTTGCAACAGACGAGCCTTCTGTTCCTGCAAATTCTACGATATTGATTTTATCTTTTTTTATATTCCTGCATTTTTTCAACAGAAAGTTAGCTGCAACAAGACCTTCTTCAAACCCGTTTTCTCCAAGAAAGCCTGCATATAAATCAGGAGATGTATTAATCTGTCTGTCTACAATAATTACAGGAATGTTCGCTTCTTTTGCTTCCTGAAGTACATTGTCCCATCCGTCGTTTACAATCGGAACAAATGCAATTACATCTACCTGCTGTACAATAAATGAACGTATTGCCTTAAGCTGGTTTTCCTGTTTCTGCTGTGCATCGTCATAAAGCAGCTGAATGTTGTTTGCAGCAGCTGCTTCCTGAATTGACTGAGTGTTTCGTGTACGCCATGCACTTTCGTTGCCAATCTGTGAAAATCCCAGAATGAGTTTTTCCTTAGCTGTTTCTTCCTTCTGGTCAGTCTTTTTTGAGGAATTATTGCGTGAATTTCTTATTAAAAACAAAGGTATAAGTGATGAAAGAAGAATGAGAACAAGCACATATATCAGTGTTTTTTTGATTGTATGAGTCATACTTTAATTTTAAATGGTACAGTTTTTTTTGTCAAAAGTTATTTAAGTAAACGAAACTTTACGCCTCTGAATTTTGAATGTATTATTTACTAAAGAAACATAAGAGGAAATAAAAATGAATCTTTCTCAATTAATGAACATTCAGTCTGTTTTGGATAAAGCCGTTAAGGAAAAATATCTTGCCGGAGTAAACGCACTTGTTTACAAAGATGGAAAGGAAATTGGTTACTGGCAGTCGGGTTTTGCTGATGTAGAAAACAATGTTCCGTTCAGTCGCAGTACAATAAGCAGAATGTTTTCAATGACAAAAACAGTTACAAGCGTAGCTGCAATGACACTTGTTGAAGAAGGTAAACTTGATTTGGCAGAAGAATTGGGTTTTTACATACCGGAATTCTGGAATCTTCAGGTAAGTGAAGGCTTTGGTCCTGACGGAAAATATCATAAGTCACAGAAAAATATCATTATTCAGGATCTGCTCAACATGACAAGCGGTTACGGTTACGGCGGTCACGGAAGCAGTTTCTGTGTAGGCGAAAATCTTGTTGCTGATTTGATAGACGAACTTAATTATGATGAAGGCGACAACGGTAAGAACAAAATTACAACAATGGATGTTGCTAAGCGTCTTGCAGCAATTCCAGTTGTGTTTGAGCCTGGAACAGATTATCAGTACGGCCTTTCTGCAGACATTCTTGGAGC
>JAZUKU010000144.1:0-7680 GCA_045643485.1 Treponema sp.
ACCTTAGGAGTAAATGCAGAAACAATTGGAACAACAATGAACGGAACAATAATAGCAATAGAAGCAGCAAGTGCAGAGTTAGCAGAACCAAGAGCCATTGTTAAAATGATTCCCGAACCTGCACCAGAATAAACACCGGCATAAGCACCAGCCTTAGTTACCTTTTTGCTGTAAATGCCAAGCATGTAAGGAGCAAGGAATGCGCCCGAAAGAACACCCCATGAAAGCGACTGCAGAGTAACAATAAAACCAATCTGAAGTTTAGAAATAAGGTAAGTTGCAATAATGAAAATTACACTGAATACACGCATAAGGATAACAGAATTCTTTTCACTGATGTCGCGGTGTAAATAACCCTTGTACAAGTCAACCGAAATAGAACTTGCGCTTACAAGAACAAGACTTGCTAAAGAAGACATTGAAGCAGAAAGAATAAGAAGCATTATGACAGCAAGAAGAACTTCCGGAAGCTTGTCTGCAAGAAGATTAGGCATAATCTGGTCGTAGTTGATGCCGCCGTTTGCCATGCGTGGAACAGTATCAAGATCCATAAATACGTGGCTCAAAATACCAGAACCGTAAGCTGTAACGCCAATTACAAGCGAGAATATTGTTGTAATGATTGCAGCCTTTGGAATAACCTTAACATTCTTGATAGCATAGAATTTCTGAACCATCTGAGGTAAGCCCCATGAACCAACGCTAGTCATGAAAATCAAGGAAGCAACTGTAAGCCAAGAAGGTCTCTGTTCAACCGGAACATGCATTTCGTAATTAGCGCTTACTGAACGAACAGCTTCTGATAAACCGCCGGCCTTGAAAATCAAAACGCCAAGCATAATTGCAGCACCAATCAGCATGATGATTCCCTGAATGAAAGAAGTAACAGTAACAGCAGAATATCCGCCAAGAACAAGATAAATTGCAGTAATTGCAACAAGAGTAATCAGAGCAAAGTCAAAGCTGATGTGGAATGTGCTTTCAAAAAGATGACCAAGTCCCTTAAAGATACCAGCTGAATAAGGAAGAAGGAATATAAAGATAAGGACAGCTGCAATCATCTTGATATGTTCACTTTCGTAACGAGCCTCAAGGAATTCAGGCATTGTCATAGTATCAAGATTCTGTGTCATACGGCGTGTTCTTTTTGCAAGAATAAGCCATGCTGCAAGAGCACCGACAATTGCATTGCCAACACCAATCAGTAATGCAGAAGGACCAAAGCCCCATCCCTGCTTACCGGCAAAGCCAATGAATACAGAAGCAGAGAAATAAGTTGTACCGTAAGCAAAAGCGCTCATCCAAGGACCAACCGAACGTCCGCCAAGAAAGAAATCGTTTAGGGTAGAAGTCTTTCTCATACCCCAAATACCAACGCAAATCATTACTGCTAAGAATACTAATAATAGAATCAAACTGTACATTTTTTTCTCTTATTCCTCTTACTGAATTAAAAATTTATTTCTGCTGAAAGTCAGCGGAATGCTGGATTAAGTTAAGCCCTGCCAAGCATGAAAGCTTTTTTGTTCATCTCAAGGAACTGTGGCTTAACAAGCTTTTCAATAGCCTTAAGCCATGCTTCTTCAGAGAAGTTCATATATTTGGAAAGGCGTCCCATAAGAACAATGTTAACTGCTTTAGAAGTACCAGCCTGTTCTGCAAGAGAAAGACAGTCCAAAGCATCAACCTTGATTCCCTGAGAAGTCATTTTTTCTACAAGATTTTCCGGATAAGAAGCAGCTCCTGTAATTACAGGCATTGGATCAATAGTCTGTGTGTTAACAACAATCTGTCCGTCTGCTTTTAAATATTCTGTATAGCGTGCAGCTTCAAGCAATTCAAAAGAAACAATGTAATCTGCTTCGCCTTTATCTACTATTGGAGAATAAACTTTTTCACCGTAACGAACGTAAGTTACTACACTGCCGCCTCTCTGGCTCATACCGTGAACTTCACTTACCTTAACATCATAACCAGCATCAAGAAGAACCTGTCCCAAAGTTTTTGAAGCAAGAAGAGCTCCCTGTCCGCCAACGCCAACAATCATGATATTTGTTACTTTTTCTGCCATTTGTTCAGCCTCTGAAAAATTTAATTTTACTTAACTTTATTTACTTATGTTACAGTTTTTTAGCCCATAAGGTCAATAAAGATATGTATTTATATATAAAGTAAAATATTAAGGAATAAAAAATGCTTAAAATTTTACACTTACATAAAATTGTGTTAAAATGGAAATGAATAATAATCTTAAATGTCTGAGGGTTTATTTTGATTTATAATTTAAATTTTGATTTATGTGCATTATTCATTTATCTGTTCATCGGATATCAGCTCATTACAAAAAAGTCTCCTAATCAGAGACAGAACGTAATATTCTTAATTCTTGTAGTCCTTGCATTAGTAGCAAATATTGCAGACGTTTTAAATGCGCACTTCCTTAATCTCATAACACAAAATGATACTCAGAGAATATTCTCCTTAATGGCTCCGGGTACTAAAAAATTATGGCTTAATGTAACGATTTACCTTTACATGCTTCCTCATAACATTCTGCCTTTCTTCTTCTTCCTTTACATAACAGAAATTACGGGAATAAGTTTTAAGAACTCGAAATTATTTTATTCAATCGCAAGCATTCCTGCATTACTGATTCTTTTGACAATCCTTGTAATTAACCCTATTTCGCATGCAGCATTTTCTTTTTCAGATGGACTTGTTTACCACCGCGGATCGTTAATGAATCTGCTTTATGTCTGCAGCTTTATCTATCTTTTTGCTTCAACGTTCTACCTTTTCTCTTTCAAGAAAGGCATTCCTATTGCTAAGTTTGCCGGAATCATGTTCTGCATGTTCCTTACAATCATGAGCATCATCATTCAGTTTTTACTTCCTTATTTCCTCCTTGAAATGCTTATCCAGTCATTTGGCTTACTGTGCCTTCTTGTTAACATTGAAAACGAAAACGAAATATATAATCCTGTAACAAAGGTTTACAACAAGAACTTCTTCATGAGCAAAACAAAAACATCAATTGAAGCTCAGGCAAACTTCAGGATTGTTGTAATCAAGATATTAAACCTCAGTTATTACAATTCAATTCTTGGTACGGAATTTGTAAACAGAATGCTTCTTGATATTGCAAACTGGCTTATTTTAACTGTTGGCAAGGAATCTGTTTACGATTGTGATGGCGGTAATTTTTCAATCATTCTCTATGGTAAAGATGTTGAAAAAGTTCAGGATATAGAAAAAGCAATCTACAATAAGTTTTCAACAAATCTTGTTTATGACAAAATTGATTTGTCTATCAACGTTAAGCTTTGCGTACTTGATGTTCCTAAGATGGTTAATTCCGTTGATACAATTCTTTCAATCGTTAATTCAGAAATACAAAAGACTGACATTCGTATTTCAATGCTTACCGACAAAGAAATTCTTTTGATAAAAAGACGTAATGCTGTTGAAAAAGCAATATCAAATGCACTTGAAACAAAAAGCTTCCAGATTTACTACCAGCCTATCTGGGACCGCAAGGCAAACAAGATTCATTCTGCAGAAGCATTGCTGCGTCTTTATGATGAAAAGCTTGGATTCATTACACCGGAAGAATTCATTCCTATTGCAGAAAAGAACGGCACAATAATTCAGATAGGACAGATTGTTTTTGAAAAAGCATGTCATTTCTATTCACGCGAAATGCTTCATTCAAAAGGCATTGATTTCCTTGAAGTAAACCTTTCGCCTGTTCAGTGCATGCATAAGGATCTTGCAAAAGAATTTGGTGAAGTGCTTCAGAAATACGGTATAAGTGCAGAACGCATTAATCTTGAAATAACGGAAACTGCTGCAATCAACAGTCCTGAAACATTTAACAGAACAATTACAGAATTACGCAACATGCGCTTTAAGTTCTCTCTTGATGATTACGGAACAGGTTACTCAAATGCTTCGTACATCTTTAACCTCGACTTTGACTTTATCAAAATTGACAAGAGCATTTTGTGGAGTGCAGATGAAAAGGCTTCAGCAAGAGTTGTTCTCAACAATACAATCGAAATGATCCGCCAGATGAATTTAAAAGTTATTGTTGAAGGCGTACAGACTGCAGAACAGAAGCGTGTAATTGCCGGACGCAACATTGATTACATTCAGGGCTTCTACTTCTCATGTCCTGTTCCGGAAAAAGAATTCCTTCAGTTTGTTCAGGACTTTAACGCAGGTCTTCTTCCACAGTGTAAACAGGAAAAATAATTCTTCCTGAACTAAACAATTCATAAGTAAATATCCTCTCTAACAACTGTTAGGATTTTTATTTTTACTGACATAGATTTTTTAAAATAATTTCATTACACTTAATGCATTATGGAACAGTACAAGAAAGAATTTATTGATTTTATGGTCGAGAGCAAGGTTCTCAAGTTTGGTTCATTCACTTTAAAAAGCGGAAGACAGTCTCCTTTCTTTATGAATGCCGGTGCTTACATTACAGGCAGCCAGCTTCAGAGATTAGGCCGTTATTACGCACAGGCAATTCACGAAAATTTTGGCGATGAAATTGATGCATTTTTTGGTCCGGCTTACAAAGGTATTCCTCTTGCAGTTACAACATCAATTGCTTACAGCGAACTTTACGGTAAGGAAATCAAATACTGCTGCGACAGAAAAGAAGCAAAGGATCACGGTGCAGACAAAGGAAATATTCTTGGCTACAACATTACAGACGGTGACCGCGTAGTTATTATTGAAGACGTAACAACTTCCGGAAAATCAATTGAAGAAGTTTATCCAAAAATCCGCTCTCAGGAAACTGTTCCAGGAAGCATTAAAATTGTTGGTGAAATCGTAAGCTTAAACCGTCTGGAAAAAGCTCCTGATTCAACAAAATCGGCTCTTGAAGTAATTTCTGAAACATACGGATTCCCTACATGCGCAATTGTTGACATGAACGACGTAATTACTGCCCTTTACACAGAAGGTGACAAATCAGTTATTACTGACGAAATTAAGGCTCAGCTTGACGCTTACTACAGCGAATGGGGCTGCAAGTAAACTGTACCCTTTTTTAAGGTAACAGTTTGGGTACAGATTGCGGAAGACTTTTATGTGCAGGACTTCATTTAGCAGACATTTTATTTTGGGTACAGTCATATTTTTCCTGTCAGCAACCTTTTTCAGCGGATGCTCAAGAAAAACTACTCTCAGCCAGTCCAAAGCATCTGTAACCATAAAAAGCGGTATATCAGCAGAAACGGGTACAGATTCAGCAGAAAAATCTGTTACCGCAAAACAGCAGAATTTCCCTAAAAGAATAGTTTCTTTAGTTCCAGCGGGTACAGAAATTTTGTGTGAAGTTGGAGCAATTAACCAGATTGTTGCAAGAACTGATTTTTGTAATTATCCGCCGGAAGTAAGTTCTATTCCAAGTACAGGCGGCTTTTCCGGTGAAGCAATAAGTCTGGAAACAATCCTTTCTTTTAATCCTGACTTTATCTATGCACAAAAAGCAGCTCATTCTCAGCTTCTTGAACCATTGAAAAATTCAGGGGTACAGATTTACTTTTCTGAAGCAGCCACAATAAATGATATTTGCAATGAAATTGAGTATATCGGAAAAGTAACTGGCCACGAAAAAATGGGTACAGATACAGCAAATCAAATAAGAGCTTTGTTTGAAGAAGCTCGCAAAAAAGCAGAATCCATACCCAAAACAGCTGTTTATTACGAAGTATGGAACAAGCCTCTGTTAACGACTGGAAAATCAGTATTCATTACGGAAATAATTGAAGCTAACGGCGGTAAGAACATATTTGACGATGTTAACGAAGAATATCCAATAATCAGTGAAGAAATGATAATTGCACGCAATCCTGAAGTAATTATTGTTCCAGAAGAAAACGGTTATACAAAAGAAGATATTAAAAACCGCAGCGGCTGGCAGAACATTCCGGCTGTTAAAAATGATAGAATCTACATAATTCCGTCAGATCCAATAAGCCGTCCTGGTCCACGAATTAAGCAGGCATCTGAGCTTTTTTATAAGATTATCAATAATATTCAATAAACATAAGTCTGCTTATTTTTATTAAAAAATATGCTACACTAAATTCATGAAATCAAATAACTGTGTATGCAAAAAGTATACTCTCAAATTATTCATTCTTTTGCTCATATTCATAGCATCAATATTTGCCTCACTGCTTTTTGGCGCACAGAAAATCAATCTTAGCGAAATTATTTCACACGGAACTTTTTCAAATTTAATATTCATGCAGATTCGTTTACCGCGTACGCTTCTTGCACTTATTGCGGGACTGCTGCTTTCTGGCTCAGGCGCTGTTTTCCAGATGTATTTTCGTAATCCACTTGCAGAACCGGGAATCATGGGAATTTCGGCGGGTGCCACTTTAGGTGCCTCAGTAAGTGTCTCTTTAGCCGGTGTCACCGCAGGCATTTCAATTTCTACAGGAGCATTTGCAGGAGCTTTAATTGCTGGCGTACTTGTTACGATAATTGCTTCATCAAAAGGCGGCGCGTCTGGAACTGTTGCGCTTTTGCTTTGCGGAACTGCACTTGGCTCACTGTATTCAGCAATTACTTCAATATTGGTTTATTCTGATGACTCAACGCTTCGTTCGCTTTACGTTTGGATGCTGGGCACATTTAACGGACGCGGCTGGAGCGAAGTAAAGTTCATTCTTCTTCCGTCTGTGCTTGCGGTTGCGCTTTTCGCAATAGTTATACGGCCACTCGATTTACTTAACGGTGGGGAAACTGCAGCTTCTTCTTTGGGTGTCAATGTAAAGAGACTGCGTCTTGGAGTAATTATTGCAGGCTCTCTTGCAACAAGTGCTGCTGTATGTGCAGGCGGAACAATAGGCTTTGTTGGATTAATTGCGCCTCATATTGTACGGAAAATTTTTGGTGCTAAGGGAAAGACGCTTCTTCCGCTTTCTATGATTACTGGAGCTGCTTTGCTTTTACTTTCCGATACTGTTGCACGAACTGTTGCTGCTCCTTCAGAATTGCCTGTAGGAACAATTACTGCTTTGATTGGAGCGCCGTTCTTTATTTCACTGCTGTTTTCAAAAAGAGGTGCAAAAAATGTGTGAACAGAATGTTTCTTTTGAAAATACGCTTTGTGCAAACAACATAAACGCTTTCTGGAACAAAACAAAAGTTCTTAACGATATTTCGCTTTGTGTTAAACAAGGCGAGTTCATCTGCCTGAGCGGTGCAAACGGCTGCGGTAAGTCTACGCTGCTTACAGTTCTTTCAGGCATTGATGTGAACGGATTAACTGTTCAGGCGGCACAATCTTCAGTCAGCAGAAATAATATTTCTTCCGCAAACACGGTATCTGTCGGCAAAACCGCTTCTGTTAGCAACACCATTCTCTTAAACAGCAAGCCTCTTTCTTCATACAAACGCAAGGAAGCCGCAAAACATATTGCTTATCTTACGCAGTCTGAATCAAGTGCATGGAACTACACTGTGAAAGATATTATCCTGAGCGGAAGATACTGCCACACAAACAGTACAGGCATTTATTCGCAGAGCGATTACGCTGTTGTTAAAGAAGTAATTTCTCTTTTAAAACTTGACTCTCTTAAAGACCGCAGCGTATATTCACTTTCTGGCGGAGAATATCAAAAAGTAAGAATAGCACGCTGTCTTGCA
>JAZUKU010000145.1:0-3090 GCA_045643485.1 Treponema sp.
AGAAAAGAAATGCGCATGTAAACCATATCATTCTTAAAGGAGAAGCAAAAAGATTCCTTCCGCCTGTTTCTTCAAGTTTCTGGGAAGGCTTTATTGTAGAAGGCAGGATGTACATTACTACACCGCAGCAGCCTCCCATAAGCCCTGTACCAAGTGCACTTGCGCCAAGCGTAAATATTGCGTAGTCATGGAAATTGGCAAGCCATGAACTGGAAATCAGATGAACTGTAATCGTCTGGAGAAACATTATGAGGAAAGTTTCCCTGTAGCTTTTTGACCTGTATATTGCAATGTAAAGAGGAACTAAACAGAATAATGCCAGTAAAGGTGAACCGGAATGCATTATTTCGTTGGAAATTGACAGTGCTTCCAGCGCTCCTGAAAAAATTGCACAAAAAACTTGTAAAATAAGGCGAATCATTATATTATCATTCTATATAACAACATTAAAAAGTGCAACATCTAAAAAAATAACGGATGGGATGGGAAATGGACAAAGTAAGAAATGCCCACAAGATGGAATACGAAAAAAGACCTAGTGTTGTAGCAATGGCACCGGGACGCTTTCATCTGATAGGCGAACACTCGTGGTTTTTTAAAGACAAGACACTTTCAATGGCTGTAAATCTGCCTGTTTATGTAGCTGTTTCAAAAAGAGACGACATGAACCTTCGTTTTTACTTCCAGCAGCTTGATGAGAGAAAAAAAGCAACTGTATCTTCACTTAAATTCAAGAAAGAAGACAAATGGGCTAACGCAATAAAGTCTGTAGTTTACGGTTTTACAAGCGGCGGTTTTGCATGTAAGGGAATGAACTTTACTGTATATTCAGATACGCTTCCTTCTGCCGGTTTTGGAATTACTACTGCAATTAAGGTTGCTGCAGCATGGGCTATCCGTGAAGAATTAAAGCTCAAGCTTTCTGACGATGAGCTGATGCAGGTTCTTGAAAGGGCAAACAAGATATTCCTTGGCAATGAAAACTATAAGTCAGACAATTTTACTGTAGTTCATTCTGAAGAAGATTCACTTGTACTTACTGACTACACGAAAAATACATACGACGTAATACCTGTTAATTTCGAAGACAAATCAATAATCCTTACAGACGCACGAGTTCCGCGCATTACTACATGGAATGAAGAAGTTCTGCAGCAGCCGGAAAACGTACTGCTTCTTGGCGAACTCAGGGAAAGAAGAAGCAATGTCTACGGCGGATGGCGCTATGAAGAAAACGGTTCGGAAATAAATGAAGTTCTTTCGGTAACGAATGAAGATACTCACAGAAGACTCCAGTGCATCATGAACGAACACAAGTGCGTGCTTGATGCAGAAACAGCACTACGCAAAAATGATTTTGCTTCATTTGCAAGGGCCGTTAACAGAAGCCACGAAAGCATGCGTGACCTTTACGACATTTCTTGTCCGGAAATTGACTGGCTTTTGAAACGCGTTCAGAAGCTTGATGAAAATCCGGATGACTTGCGAAATCCGGTAAGCTGCGGACGTATTACTGGTAAGGGATTTGGCCGCTGTACATATACATTCCTGCGTACTTCAGACATAGAAAAGTATCAGGAAAAGCTTGAAGATTACGAAAGGATATTCGGCTTTAAACCGGAATTCCATATTGTAAAGCCGGCAAAGGGTGTTCAGCTGGTATGAAAATTCTGCTTACCAATGATGACGGAATTAACGCAGAGGGGATAAAGACTTTACAGAAAATACTTTCAAAAGACAATGAAGTATTTGTTCTTGCACCTTCAGAAAACCGTTCTGCAGTTTCCCATCATGTAATTATGGCAAGACCTGTTCCGCTTCACAGAATAAGCGAAACTGAATATGCCCACGATGGATTTCCTGCTGACTGTGTAATAACAGGCGTAAGGAGTAAGCTTCTTCCGTGGACACCGGACGTAATTGTTTCCGGAATAAACAATGGAGCCAATCTTGGAACCGACGTAATTTATTCAGGAACGTGCGGGGCTGCAAGACAGGGTGCTCTTTACGGAATACCGTCTGTTGCGGTAAGCCTTAACTGTGACTGGAGCAGGAAAGAGCATAACTATACGACAATTGCAGAATTTGTTGCAGCAAACATTGCAAAACTTATGGGGCTGTGCGGCAATGAAAAGCTGCCTGACGGAAGCAGAAAATATTACGTAAGCGTAAATGCTTCTGAAGTTACGCAGTATAAGGGCGTAAAGCTTGGCTCATATTCTTACAGGGATTACGGAGACAGGGTTTCTGTTGAAAAAGATGAAAACGGTTCTCTTTTCAGCAGATTTGTATACGGAACTTCACAGACTCTTGGCGAAGAAGAAAATGAGTATAATCTTGTAAATAAGGGTTATTTAACTTTAACTTTATGGTATACTAATCCAAGGTGTGAAACAGAAGTTTCTTTTGACACAGAAGGGTTTATCTTAAATAAGGGTTGAGAGGGGGAACTCAATGGCATCAGATATTCTTGAAGAAGGCATTTCTCTTTACGAAAGGGAAAATTATTCTGCCGCTCTTGCATATTTTCTTTCACTTCCGCAGGAAAGCGATGCTGATTCCGCTGAACTTGCATATTATCTTGGTCTTACATACGCAAAGCTCAAGCGCTATGACGATGCGCTTCTTTATCTTGAACAGGTAGTTACTTCTGCCTCAGAAGAAATGACTGCTTCCGAAGCAAAGCGTGTACTTCAGTGCCGTTTCCTTCTTGCCGTAATATACTGTCTTTCGGGCAGAAAAAAACTTGCTGACTTTGAATTGAACAAGCTTCTTGAAATCGGATACAACCGCTCTCAGGTAAATGCTGCTCTGGCTTACATTGCATGGCAGCAGGGCGAAGCAGAAAGGTGCATTGATTATTATGCAGAAGCACTTGCGCTTAACGAAAACAATGCAACTGCATTGAACGGAATGGGATATGTTCTTGCTTGCGAAGGCCATGATTTGACAAAGGCACTTTCATACTGCAAGAAAGCTTTATCAATGGCTCCTGACAGTCCGGCGTGTCTGGACAGTCTTGGCTGGGTTTATTACAAAATGGGCATTGATTCTGAAGCAAAGAAATATCTTTACAAGGCACAGAAAAAA
>JAZUKU010000146.1:0-1789 GCA_045643485.1 Treponema sp.
GAACCAGGGCTCTTGATGTTGTATGAATTCTTTACGCGAACCGGAGTACCTGTCTTGCGGCAAGGAATCATGCTTCTTGGGTGAAGTACCTGTGCGCCGAACATTGCAAGTTCCTGTGCTTCTTCATAAGTTACTTCAGGAACAGGACGTGCTTCCTTAACGACACGAGGATCTGTTGTCATAATACCGTCAACGTCTTTCCATGTCTGAATTTCGTCTGCACCTAAAGCAGCACCAATCATTGTTGCAGAAAGGTCACTTCCGCCGCGTCCCAATGTAGTTATTGTTCCCTTCTTGTCTTTTGCAATAAAGCCTGTAACAATCGGGATTTCCTTAATTTCACCAGTTTTATATCCGCCGAGTTTTTCAGGAATTGTCTGCCATACTTCATCAAGCAGTTCTGCCGACATGAAGTTGCTGTCAGAAACCATACCTACATCCCAGGCATCATAGAATTTAGCAGAAGTATTTTCCTTATTAAGATAAGCTGCCATCATGCGTACGCTCATTCTTTCACCAAAAGAAACAAGGTAATCGCGTGTACGTTTTGTAAGTTCACGGAGCATGCTTATTCCTGTAAGCAGAGTCTTAAGTTCATCAAGCAGTTCTTTGATTGCCGGAACTTCAACACCAAGCTCTTTTGCTGTGTCAAAGTGAAGCTGCTCTACTTTGGAAATATCAACTTTTCCTTCAAGAGCATTATCTGCTGCTTCAAGCAAATCATCTGTAGTGTCACCCATTGCGCTTAAAACTACAACAGGTTTTTCGTCCTTGTAAGCCTGAATAATCTGGGCTACATGCTTAATGCGGTCAGCGTTTGCAACTGAACTTCCGCCAAATTTCATTACTATCATAATGCGGATACTTTAGCAAATATTTATTATATTTACAATTACTTCAGTATTTTTGAAGCAACCGGTACATGTGTTTTTCAGGAAAACTGTCCTTCATTTACAGACAGAAAGCTTTTCTTATTGCCACAAACATTTTTTTGAAGTAAATTTAAATAAATCTGACACTGAAATATTGCATTAAAGTGAAAGAGGTATTTATGACATTAAACGAAACTCCATTATCCGAACGAAAGCACATTGCGTTTTTCGGCTGCAGGAACGCGGGCAAATCAAGCTTAATCAATGCAGTAACAAATCAGCACATTTCCATTGTCTCTGATGTTAAGGGAACAACAACTGATCCTGTTTACAAAACAATGGAACTTCTTCCGGCTGGTCCTGTTGTTTTCATAGACACACCAGGTCTTGATGACGAAGGTACTCTTGGGGAAGAACGTGTTAAGAGAACATACGAAATACTTAACAAGACAAATCTTGCGGTTATCGTGATTGACTCTGCACAGGGACTTTCTTCTTACGACAAAGAATTTCTTTCTACCGTCAGGAAAAAAAACATTACGTTCATAATTGCATTCAATAAATGCGAAAACGGACTGTCCTCTTTGCAGAAAGATTCAGAATCATTTCTTGAGGCAAACGGCATTTCACAAGAAAAAACAATAAGTGTAAGTGCAAAAGCAAACATCAGAATAAATGAACTTAAGCAGAAGATAGCAGCAGTTCTTATTGAAGAAGAAAAAAAGCTGCATAACAAACCCCTCACAAGTGACATTGTAAAACCGGGAAGCTATGTAATTCTTGTAACTCCAATAGACAAGGCAGCGCCAAAAGGAAGGCTTATTCTCCCTCAGCAGCAGGTAATCCGTGACTTGCTTGACAACGGTTCAGTTCCAATTATTACGCGTGACACTGAATTAAAATCAGTTCTGGAAAAA
>JAZUKU010000147.1:0-4190 GCA_045643485.1 Treponema sp.
ATGCTCTGTTCTGCAGTTGATTTTGTTTCGAGTACTGCAAGCTGTTTTTCAATTTCTTCTGCAACTTTCTGTGCAAGTTCGCGGGAAGGTGTTGCCATTACCGGCTGAGCTACAACATCATGTTCTGCCTGAGCAAGCAAGTCTGCTGCTACCCATTCCGGATTTGCGCTGTCGTCTGCAATAACAAATACTTCTGTAGGGCCTGCAATCATGTCGATGCCGCATGTTCCGTAAACAAGCTTTTTTGCTTCTGCTACGAATTTATTTCCCGGTCCAACAATTACGTCTACTCGAGGAATGCTTTCTGTTCCAAAAGCAAGTGCTGCTATAGCCTGACTGCCGCCGCATGCATACGCTTTTGTTACACCGCAGATGTATGCTGCAGCCATAATGTTTTCGTCTGCATAAGGTTTTCCGTTTTTGTATGCTTTTCCAGGAACGCCAAGACCTTTTGCCTGAGCATCATCTTTTTCTGACGGGTGTACGCGCGGTGGTGTACAGAGAATTATTTCCTGAACGCCAGCTGCTACTGCCGGAGTAACTGTCATTACTACTGTTGATACGAGCGGGAATCTTCCTGCAGGAACATATACACCGGCTTTGTCTACTGCAATATTTTTCTGTCCCGTAATAAGGCCTGGTTCCAATTCAGTTTCAAAATCTGTAAAACATTCACGCTGTTTTTTTGCAAACTTAAGTGCCATTTCGTGTGAAAAGCAGAGTGACTTGTAAAGTTCTGGATTTTCTTTTTCCATTTTTTCTGCTGCAGCTTTTAATTCACTCATTGGAATTTCAAACTGTGATGGAGAAGAAACGTCAAACTTTTCTGAATATTCACGGACTGCAGTGTCTTTGCGTGTCTGCACGTCTTTTAAAACGTCACGGACTACATCAATTGAATCACCAAAATCACGTCCTGTAAAAAAGCTTTCTTCTACTTCGCTTGCATTTTGAATCTTAATCATTTATCTGCCTCAATTTATTTTGCCTTGTGACGCTTGTCGAGTTCATCGTAAACGTCTTTCCAGTCAACGCCTTCCTTGTAAAGAAGAACACTTACGAAATAAAGAAGGTCTGCCGCTTCCCAGATTACGTCTTCCTTTGTTTCTGCTTCGTCGCAAAGTTCTTCTGCTTCTTCCATTACCTTTTCGCGTACACGCTTGTCGTTAAGTGTTGCAGTGTAGCTTCCCGGACGCGGGTTTGCAAAACGTTCTGCGATTGTTGAATAAAGGCGTTCCATGCTGCTTCTTTCGTCAGGGTCGCTTCCAAAACAAGTATAGCTTCCTGTGTGACATGCACCGCCGATATTGTTTACTGTTGCAAGAACTGTATCGCGGTCACAGTCTGCACGAACTTTCTTTAACTCAAGGAAATGTCCTGAAGTTTCGCCTTTTGTCCACAAAGTATTTCTTGTGCGGCTGAAGAATGTAAGCTTTCCTGTTTCGAATGACTTTTCGAAAGCTTCCTTGTTGGAATAGCCCATCATTAAAACTTCACCGTGTTCGCTCTGAGCAATTACAGGAATCATTCCGTCTGTCTTTTCAAAATCGAGGCATCCGATGAATGCATCTTTTAAGCTTACGACACCTGTATACAAAGCCATTCCAAGCTGAACGTCGCAGCCCATTTTTTCAAGGGCAACAATCTGTTCAAGGGAATTGATTCCGCCTGCAGCAACAACGCGGCAGCTTACGGCATCACGCAGCTGTTTTACAAGGTCCATGTCTGTTCCCTGCATGCAGCCTTCTTTTTCTACACACGTAAACAGTAATTCACTTGCGTATTTTTCTGCTTCCTTTGCACCTTCTACTAAAGAGATGTCTGCTGTTTCTGTCCAGCCTTTAAGTGCTATCTTACCGTTTATTGCGTCTACTGAAATAATTACGCGCTGTTTGCCGACTGCAGCTGTAAGTTCTTCGAGGAATTCAGTGTTGAGGATAGGGTCATCCTTTGACTTGCGGTCTGCGTTCCATGCTGCTGAACCTACGATTACTTTTTCTGCGCCAAGGGAAATCAGTTCGCGTGCTTTCTTAACGTCACGGATTCCGCCGCCTACACGAACGTTGCCTTTTCTTAGCAGAGACTTTAAAAGCTCTGTGTTAGGTGTATTGCCCTTTTCATCTGTGTTGCGAAGAGCCTGATCGAGGTCGATTATTGCTACTTCACCATATTTATTGAAATCATTGATAAGATTGTCTGCATCGTCGCGCTGTAAAACTAAATCTTTTCCATTCTTAAGCTGAACTACGTGTCCGCCTTTTAAATCTATTGAAGCTATTACCATATTGTAATTTTAGCGAAATTTGACGGTTGTAACAATAACAGTACCGCTTTAATGGTGCCTGCTGTATAGACAAATACTATTATTAACTTAAAAAATTATATTTTTTTAAGTATTTATATGGTAAATTAGTATATTCATTTTCTAATATGGAGGAAGAAATGAAAAAATTACTGACAGCGGCAGTTATCCTTATGACTGCAGCAGCTGCATTCTGTGGAGAAAAAATCATTGCAATTACAGCTGATTCAAGCGTAAAGCTTAATCAGAAAGTAGATGGAAGCAAAGATGTAATTGTCATTGACGGTTCTAAGGCAGAAAAAACTTCAATTGCAGCATTTGACCTTTCGGAATTCAGCGACACTGATATTTCAATTGAAATTTCGGGAGACATTAAAATTGTTGACAAAACAGGCAGTGACAATGTCATTGGCTGGATTGTAAATGATTTTGAAGCAAAATTACCGGAACTTTCACGCGGAAAGTATACTAACAATACATGGACTAAAGTTCAGGGAAAGAAAATGTTCCATGTCGGCGACAACAAGAAGCTTTATATTTCACCGGCCGGAATCAACAAGGACAACATTACGTTCTACCTAAGGAACTTTACTGTAAAAGTAACTGGTGACATGGTTGGCGTTGAAGTTAAGAGAGTAAGCTGGCTCGATGAACCTTCACTTAACGAAGCATACAAAGGCATTTTTGATTACATTGGTTTTGCTACACCTTTAAACGGATTCCTTTCTAACTCAAACATTCAGAAAGGTCTTGCTTACCAGGCAGGCTGTATTACTATGGAAAACGAATTCAAGCCTGACTTTATGTTTGCATGGAACAAGCCTAATGGTTACAAGGATTTTACAGGTGAAGCAGGCAACGTAATTAAAGTTCCTGTCAACACACCGCCTCTTGATAACGTAAACACAATTCTTGGCATTGCAAAGAAGAACGGTCTTAAGATGAGGGGACACGTTCTTGTATGGCATTCGCAGACACCGGACTGGTTCTTCTATGAAGATTACAATACGAAAAATGCTCTTGTTGACAAGGACACTATGAATGCGCGCATGGAATGGTACATCAAGACTATTCTTGAATACATCAAGGACTGGGAAGCAAAGAACAATAACGGCGAACATATTGTAATTGCGTGGGATGTTGTCAACGAAGCAATTTCTGACAGCGCAAACAATACTAACTGGCTGCGTAATTCAGGAAGCAAATGGTATTCCGTTTACAAGGACGAATCGTTCATCATCAATGCTTTCCGTTATGCAAACAAATATGCTCCTGCAGACGTTCTTCTTGCTTACAACGATTACAACGAATATTCAACAAACAAGACAAGGGCTATGCTCAAGCTTGTTGATTTAATAAAGGCTACACCTGATGCTCGTATTGATGTTATCGGAATGCAGTCACACATAAGTCTTGCTTACCCTGGTGTAGAAGCTTACGAAAAGGCAGTAAAGCAGTTCATCGAAAAAGGTGTAGACGTTCATGTTACTGAACTCGACATTGCTTCGGGCGGCAAGCAGCTTTCTTCTGAAAAAATTGCAGATGCTTACAGGCGTTATTTTGAAATGTTCATCCGCAACAGAAAGACTGAAGGCAAGAACGGTATCCGCGGCGTAACTCTCTGGGGTGTCAACGATGAGCGCTCATGGATTTACAAGAACGGTGACGGGGTTAACCTTCACCAGAGTCCGCTTTTGTTTACGGGAAATGTTTTCTGTAAACCGGCGTTTTATGCGGTACTTGAGGCAGCGCAGTCGGTAAAATAAAGTTGTTTACACTTAAGAAATAAAAAATATGCTCCCGCAGCGAACCTAGCCCAAAATCCTAGGGTCCTCGCGGGGCAGGCGGGCAAAAAGGCCGGAAATCGGTTTTGGGCTAGAACCCCTGC
>JAZUKU010000148.1:0-3363 GCA_045643485.1 Treponema sp.
GATTGACGAAATATTCCACTTAGTTTGTGCAATGTTCCGTAAACGAAAAGCTCCGTTAAGTTTTGCAAATCTTGTTAAGGATTTAGACACTGCTTTTGGTAAAGACGAAATGACAAAACTCTACACGGAATTCCTTACTGAATTTCCGCCGGTAGAAGTTTACCAGAAAAAACTTTCCGCAGAAGAATATCTTTCGCAAAACGCATTTGATTCTTACACGGAAAAAGAACGCAGCAACAGGGAACAGACTCTTGAAGAAATGATTCTTCTTCACCTGGCAAACGAAAATCCTGCATTCCATCCGTTTGCAATTTTATTTGATGACAAAAAACTTTCGCTTAATTCAAACTACACAAAAACATGGATTCAGATAAAGGCTTATTTTAAAACACAGCCTGTATTTGGTACCAAGAACAATGACCTTATTACGCTGTTAAAGGAACCGGTTGTAGAATCGCCTACTTCTTTAAAGGGACAGCTCGACTACATTCGCACTTACTGGACAAAATTTGTTGGTGAATGGATAGCACGGCTTCTTGAAGGAATTGATACAATCAGTGAAGAAGAAAAAGCTTCATGGGCGCCATCAGCTGGCGGTGAAGTAGAAATGGCTCCTTATTCTTACGAAAACTTAATGAAAGAATATGAACGCTTTTCTCCGGACCGCGACTGGATGCCTAAAGTTGTACTCATGGCTAAGACAGTACTTGTATGGATGGATCAGCTTTCCAAAAAATACAGACGTACAATAAACAGACTCGACGAAATTCCTGACGAAGAACTTGATGCTTTGCGCGACGAAGGCTTTACCGGATTATGGCTTATTGGCCTGTGGGAACGAAGCCGCTCTTCTAAACGAATCAAACAGATGTGCGGAAACCCGGAAGCTGCTGCTTCGGCATACAGTCTGCTTGATTACGAAATAGCATGGAATCTTGGCGGATGGTCTGCGCTTGAAAATTTACGTGCACGCTGCTGGCAAAGAGGCATTCGTCTTGCAAGCGACATGGTTCCTAACCACACAGGCATTGACGGTAACTGGGTAATTGAACACCCGCAGTATTTTATTCAGAGAAAGGACAACCCGTTCCCTCAGTATACATTCAACGGCGAAAACTTAAGCACAGATTCCAGAGTGTCGCTTTATCTTGAAGACCACTACTATAGCAAGAACGACTGTGCTGTCTGCTTTAAGCGCGTAGACAATGCTACAGGTGACGTAACATACATTTACCACGGCAACGACGGAACAGGCTTACCGTGGAATGATACAGCCCAGATTGATTTCCTTAACCCGGAAGCACGCGAAGCTGTCATGCAGAAGATTCTGCATGTTGCGCGCAACTTCCCGATTATCCGCTTTGACGCAGCAATGGTTCTTGCAAAAAAACACATAAGGCGATTGTGGTACCCGGAGCCAGGACACGGCGGTGATATTGCAACACGCAGTCAGTATTCAATGAGCACCCAGCAGTTTGAAGACGCAATACCAAATGAATTCTGGCGCGAAGTTGTTGACCGTTGTGCACAGGAAATGCCTGATACACTTCTGCTGGCCGAAGCATTCTGGATGATGGAAGGCTACTTTACAAGAACACTTGGAATGCACCGCGTTTACAATTCAGCATTCATGAACATGCTTAAGAAAGAAGAAAACCAGAAGTACCGTGATACAGTAAAGAATACAATAAAATTTGACCCGCAGGTATTAAAGCGTTTTGTTAACTTCATGAACAACCCTGATGAAGAAACAGCAGTTGCACAGTTTGGCAAAGGCGACAAATATTTTGGTGTATGTACGTTGATGTCAACAATGCCTGGCTTACCAATGTTCGGTCACGGACAGCTTGAAGGCTTTGAAGAAAAATACGGAATGGAATACACAAAGGCTTACAAGAATGAAACTCCTGACGAACAGCTTATGGAACGCCACAGAAGCGACATATTCCCGCTGCTCAAGAAACGCTACCTGTTTGCTGAAGTAGAAAATTTCCTGTTCTATGACGTATGGAACAATAATGTAGTTAACGAAAATATTTTTGCTTACTCAAACGGAGTCGGCAACGAACGCGCACTTGTTTTCTACAACAACAAATACGAACAGGCATGCGGCTGGATTTTACATTCATGTGAGTATGCAGTAAAAACAGGCAGTGATGAAAGTGACATTACGATGTACCGCAGGAACATAGCAGAAGGACTGAACCTTACGCGCGGTGACAAGCACTACTGTATTTTCCGCGAACACAAAAGCAACTTATGGTTTGTACGCAAGACAGACGATTTGTTTGAACACGGAATGTACGTTTCGTTAAACGGCTTCGAAGCACAAATTTATTTAGACATAAGACAGGTAGAAGACAACGCAGAAAACAAATATGCTAAGCTTTGCGAAATGCTTAACGGAAGAGGCGTTCCAAATCTTGAAGAAGCTTACGAAGAATATGTTTACCGTGAGCTTTACGAAAAACTTCGTGCATTCGCAAACCCTGAATTCTTTAAGAAAATACATTACCTGTTCAAACCGGTAGCACAGCTTGCCGAACAGAACATTACAAAACCTACAGTTAAAGAAATAATTGATTCAGTAAAACAGAGCGCAATGGAATATTACCGTGCAGAAGAACTGTTTGCTGAACAGGAAGCACTCACAGAAGTTTCTGTAATTGAAGACGAACTTATTGAACAGAACAAAACTAAATCTCACGCAGTAAAGAAAACACAGAAAAAAGCTGCTGCTTCACAAAAGGAAATGCGCCACAACAGAAAGGCAATGTCTGCTACACCGGAAGAACGCTATGCATCATTTGTCAAGCAGATTGAATTCCTTGCAGAAACAGCAGAGTCTGCACAGAGCAGCAAAAAATCTTCAAAGCGTACATTAGATACAGTAATTTACGAAGGACTTCTTGCTAACGAAGACGCACCGGAAATTCTTTGTGCATTCGCAATGGTTTCTTCTGCAGGAAAAACTTACTGCATTAAGTGGGGCTACTACAGAAAACTTGCAGAAATTCTTTACGAAGCAGGACTTCATAATCCTGACATGAAGAATATCTTCAAGAGACTGTTCATTACAATGCACATACGCGACTTTAACTTTGGTACAAACGGACAGGCAAAATCTACATACGAAACAGCAAAGCTTCTTGTAGAAAGCGACAAGTCTTACTTCCTTACTGGTGCAAATGATTACAACGGAATACGCTGGTTCAACAAGGAACTTATGGATTCAACATTGTGGTTTGGATTTGCTTCACTCGTAATGTACAGTTCAAGAATATTACGCGAACAGTTCTACAGACTTTACAGGACACTTACAGCTGCAAAAGAAGGTGCCGAATATCAGTGCGTAAAATTTAC
>JAZUKU010000149.1:0-20433 GCA_045643485.1 Treponema sp.
TCAGAAACTTTTGGCTTGCACAAAGCTGCCTGAACTATACCGGCAACAATTCCTACACCGATAAGCGGACAAAGCGAAGTAATCGGAGCTCCTGCAAATGAAACAATAATCGTAAGCGGATGAGCACCAGCTATTGCAGCACCGATTGCAGCAAGTATACCGTTCCACAAAACCCATGAGCTCAGCATGTCAAAGCCTTTAGTCTTTCCGCCGTAAACAAATCCAAGTGCAATTAAAGCAACAATGATTACCGGAATAATCCAGCCAGCAATTTTCTGACCGGCAGTTTTTGGAGGAACATTCTGAATGTCAGAACAGTCAGTTGTTTCCTTTCCTTCATTCATCTGTTCAAGATATTCCTTTACGCCTTCAAGATGACCTGCACCAAGTACGGCAAGAACTTTCTTTTCCTTACAGTTGAAAATATTTGCAGCAAGATATTTATTCCGTTCGTCAATCAAAACGCGCTTAACTGTAGGCATGTAGTCAGCAAGTTCGTTCATCATGCTGTCCATTTCGCTTTTGTTTTTTAATTCTTCTATTTTAGAAGCATCAACTTCTTCGTTGTCAAAAGCTGTTGCAATAAGTGCGGCTAACAGTTTGCATTTTCCCCACAAGGAATTTTCTGACCAGGCGCGGCGAAGTGTTACGGAAATTTCACGGTCAACCATATATTTTGGAATGCCCATTTCTTCTGCCTTATGGATTGCAGCGAGCATTTCGTCACCAGGTTTAACGCCTGTTTCAAGACCCATTTTTTTCTGGTAGGAAGCAAGCACTATGTTTGCCATCATCAAAAAGCCCTGTTTGTTTTTAAGAACTTTTATGATATCCATTTTGCGCCAGCTTTCCGGATCCATTAAATTAGCATATCTTTTTTCATCGAGTTCAATTGCTACGGCATCAGGCTTTTCTGCTTCGATTGTCTGTGTTACTTCATTTATGCTTTCTGCGGAAACGTGAGCTGTTCCTACAAGAATAATTTCGCGGTCACCGAATTTTAATTTAATCTGTGTATCTGACATTGTTTTTCCTTAAAATTTTTTTTGTTATCAGAATGATTCTTCGTCATTCTTAAAATCAAGCATAAGCCATTCGCATAACCTGTATTCAAAGAACATCGGGCAGTTAAGGTCAATGACTTTTGCGTAATATGTTTTGGAAATACCGTTACCCCTTACGAGATCGTAAAGAAGTCCCATGTAGAAATAATATTTTCCGCGTGTATTTGAATTGTCGATGGCACCAATCCTCTGGTCTAACGGGAACTTGTCTGTTTCATCGTGGAATGAACGCAGTAAAAAATATTCCGTTGACTCACGGTCCATTCTTCTTAACACCTGGTTACTGAAATTCTTTGCGGTAAGCTTGTCGCCTTCCTTGTAATAGCAGTAAGTTGTTAAAAGCGAATATGAAATGTTTTCAGGATTCTTTTCGTGACAGATTTCAAAAGCCTTTCTTGCTTTAGTCCAGTCCTTGTTGTGGAATGCAAGAACGCCTATGCTTTCGTAAGCGTAAAAATATTCCGGGTTAAGTTCAATTATCTTGTAGTAGTCAGAAAGTGCTTCTTCAAACTTTTCTTCTTCATCGTAAATGCCTGCACGGTAAACATAACCAAGGAAATATTCAGGCTGAAGTTCAATTGCCTTAGACCATGATGCTTCTGCTTCTGCATTTTTGCCAAGATAGCGGTTGTACATTCCGGCATCAATATGATAATCAAAAACGTCAGGTTCTATTCTGATTGCTTCATCGATATGTTCTTTTGCTGAAGTGTACTTCTGGGCTGCGGCATCAAGTTTGCCAAGATAGTAATATGCCCTGTCACATTCCGGATTCTTTGCAATAACCTTGCTGAATGTTTTGTATGCACGGTCATCGTTTTCAAGAAAGTAATCTGTCTGACCGTAACCCAAAAGAGCTGTTTCGTTTTCAGGTTCGCGTGCAAGTGCCTTAAGGTAATATTTCTGTGCACCATCGTAATTTCTTTTTAAGAGCACTTCTTCTGCCATTTCAATGTTTGCGGCAGGATTATACTTGTCTTTTGCAAGAAGAGCCTTTATCTGAGCGTCTTTTGCTGCCTTGTCACCAGTTGCCTTTGCAATAACGGCTGCAAGTTCCATAACGTCAGTATTTTCCGGTTCGCGTTCGGCAAGCTGGGCGCATAAAGCTTTTGCATCGTCATATTTCTGAGCGCTTAAATAAAGTGATGCCTTTATGAGAAGAAGGTCAAAATCATCTGCATATTCTTCAGGCAGTGTAGAATACCATTCAATTGCTTCATCTACAGTTGATTTTTTCAGTATTTCCTGAAGCTGTGTTACGAAAAGCTGTTTTGTCCAGACTGGTTCAGGTTCTGGTTCCGGCTCAGGCTCTGGTTCTGGAATTGATTCAGCAACTGGAGCTGTTACAGCAGGTTTTTCTTCCTGAACAGGAGTTTCTTCCGGTAATTCCTTATTTGAAACACATGACACTATACATAATAAAACTAAAATAAAAGAAAAAAAGCTTATTTTGTACTTTTTCAAACAAATTAACATAAAAATCCACCCGTTTTTATATTGTATTGCATTTTATATTCTTAACAGATAAAATAATTAAAATGCGTAAACATCCAATTAGAAAGTTTATAGGACTGACAGTCCTCTATGCCGTTTTGATTATCGGCGTTTTTATACTTCAATTTAAGACTGAATCAGTAGTTTCATATAATTTAGGTCAGCTTAAGATTTCTCTTGCACAGACTGAAAATGAGAATAATACAATCTCGCTTAGAAATCAACTGCAGGCTTCTTTCCAGGGCATTTCCTTTATTGCAAATGACAATCGCCCTGCAATAATTTCAAATTCGAAAAAAGGTACTGAAGATCCGCTCGTTCTTTGTGAATTTACAATGCCGGATGAACTTTCTGCACTTTACACATTTACTGACGGCAGCACAATTCTTTTCAAGGTTTCTGACAACACTGAAAATGCAGTTCTTTCTATAGAAGTTAAGCCTTCAGATAAAAACAGCAGCATTACAATTCCGTACCAGACAACAGGCGGATATACAGTTACTGAAAAGCAGGAAACAAGACTTCTTCTTGCTTCAAGGAACAGCCTCTTTGCACTTTCCGCTCCGCTCCTTACAGACAACACAATTAAATTCAGCGGTAAGGAATATACGGCTTCATTTGCAGCATATGATCCGACTCAGCATTTTACATTCGATTCAATTGTTGAATACGCACTTGCAGACAGCAAAGTTTATGATTCAACAGTTTCTAAAATCCGCAGTGAAGTTGTAAATAAATTCAACCAGATTCTTACAAGCGCCACAATTTCTTCCCTCACGGAACAGACTGTAGTAGCTTATGTTGCAGAAATGGCTTCCCAGAACAAATACAATGAAGCTATTGATGCTGTACCAGAATCATTCAAGAAAGGAAACAAGAGGACATATATTTCTTCTCCTTACTTTGACAATCTTGTCGTAATGAACAACAGCCTTGTAATGCAGACAGAAAAATATGCTTCAATGGTAACAAGTTCTACTGCTTCAAAAGACCTTGATATTTTCCTTGTAGACGGAATTACAGATTACATTCTGCGCGAAAGGATGACTTCTAAAATACAGAAGCTTCTTTCAATGCCAAATGAAATTGAAACATTTGAACCGTCAGTTACTCAGGCTGCCGGCATACTCAATATTTATACAGTTCTTGCACAAAAGAACATCAATCTCTGTCAGCTGCTTGAGCCTGTTCTTGAACAGTGTGTTGCAGTAATTACAGACAGCTGTTCTGTTGATAACGATAAGCTCATTGTTTCATACAATGACACACAGCTTAATACTCAGCAGTCAGCACAGGTTGGTAAAGCGCTTGCTGCTTACGGTAACTTCAGGCAGGATGATTCTCTTGCTAAGGGTGGATATCTTATTGTTAACTCTGTCCTTACAGATGTTGCTTCCCTTGACCTTAACGCAGCTGCTTCACTTTATGCGCTTCTTGTTACGGACAACAGATTCTATCCGCATACACAGATTCTTGGTTACTACGGAGAAAAGCCTGTATGGGCATGGACTTGTGCAGACAGCATTACTTACGAAAAAGCTGAAGACGGCATAATCGACATCAACATTGACTTTACTCACACAAAGACTCATTACGTAATCTTTAACGGAGTTCCTACATTCCACGCAAACATTGAAATTCAGAAGCAGAAGTTCAGGACAGACCCTCGCTTTGAAACATACAATTCTTCAGGTTACGTTTACCAGGCAGACACACAGACTCTGTTCATCAAGAGCCGCCATAAGTCTCAGATTGAATTGATACGCCTGTTCTGCGATCCGGAAACAAGCTTTATTCCAGCAAAATAATTTCTGCGCCGCAAACAGCGTCAGTTACGCAAACAGTAAATCTTTCCGCAAACCGCCCGCTCAGTTAACTCAGTTGAACAGAACGCACGCCTCTGCTGTAGTTTCCATAAGGTCAGCAAGCTCTTCGTCATTGTCAGCAATAAGGTAAGCAGCAAAGTAAAGTGCAACAACAGATTCAGTAGTAAGCATTCCCATTGGCACAACACCTTCGCGCCACATTCGCACGCTTGTAGAATACCGTGAAAAATCAACAGAACATTTCTGCTGCGAAGTACAGTAGAATTTGCAGTCAGTTTTATGCCCCGCACTAAGAAGAGGCTTAAGTGAATAATCAGAATTACGCATGTTGCCCGTACCGCACGCATAAAGTTCTGCGATTACAGTATGAACATCATTTTCAGCATCAATAAGATGAGCAAGACGTGAGCCAAGAAGACCAGGCATAATTTTTACAACAGCAAAATGTCTTGCAGCTTCATTCAAAAGACTTTCAAGAACTTCTGTTTCAGGAGCAGGCATTGAAAGGAACTGGCGGCTTATGAAATGTTCAGACAAAGTTTCCGGAGCCTTAAGATTCCAGTTTTCAAAACCGTCTTTTGTAAACGACATGAATTTTAAATTTAGTGCAGAAAGAACTTTTCCGCCGAACGCAACATAAACACCCTTTTTCTTTTCGCGGGCAGTCTTAACGGCAAGATTCAGATTCTTTTCGGCCTCATCACTTTCTGAAGGAAGAGAAGAAGATGAAGTTAAAACAATCGGCACATTCGATGAATTGAACAGCCAGAACAAAAGCGCTGCAGTGTAAGGAAGAGTGTCTGTTCCGTGAGTAATTACAATACCGTTTGCAGTACCGCTTTCTATTTTTGATGCGACTTCACTTATTAAATGCGCCCAGTCGTTAGGTTCAATTTCTTCGCTCAACATGCTGCGTACAGGAATTACCTGCAGCGGAAATTCAGAAGCAGTTTTGCCAAGAAGTTTTTTTATTGCAAGAGCTTCACCGGCACGAACGTTACCGTCAGCCTTGCGTTCACCAGTAATACCGCCGCCCATCGTAAGAATGTAAACGATGCTTATCTTAAGTTCATTCTTGATAAGAGCCTTAACAGTAAGCGGAGAAGCACAACCGTCAGTCATCTTCATTACGCATCCGGTAAGATATTCAAGAGGAGCAAGTTCACCCTTCTGCAAAAGCTTTATGCTGTCAGCATTTTCGTCCAGAACCTGCTTAACGTAAGGCAGAAGTTCTTCTTCGCTTGTAATAAGAACCTTACCGCTTTCCTTAACAAGTTCATCAACTTCCTTTTCTGAATTAAGCACCTGTTCCATAAGGAATTTTGCAATTGAAGAATTTATTGCACCGCTGTCCAGAAGCTTCATTACGTCTGCAAACTTCTGCGGAGTAAGGCTGCTGCTCAAAAGAGTTTTATTTTCCCGCTCAAGAAGATGAACAAGTTCGCTTTCCATCCAGTGGGCTGTAAGTATGCTCTTTGCACCTGCTTTAACTGCAAATTCAAAATAGTCTGCAAAATCTTTTCGTGAGCAGATGAATGTTGAATTGCGCTGCGTAATACCGTACTGCTTCTGAAGACGGATTCTTCTCTGTGCAGGAAGTTCAACATCTATTGCAGAAGGACCTGCAAACTTAGCAATATCAATTTTTACTTCAGGCGTAATTTTTTCAAACTGAACAACATTGTCTACACGCGAATGGAAAAGCTGAGTTGCATTCTGTTCTTCCATCCACAGACGGCTTTCGCTTACGATTTTACCGCCACCCGAAAGAATTGCTTCCTGACGCGAAAGTTCATTGTTGATTGCCTTGCGTACAAAGTTAGAAGAATTCAAATTACGAAGCTTAACGGAATAATCCGGAACATCAGGATATTCTGCAAGCGAAACGTATGCGTTGCTGCGGATACAGTTTTCGTCATTTTCGTTTACGATAAGATTTAAATACGAAAGAAGTGAATATAATTCATCAAGGAAAAGTTCTGCTTCTTCGCCAAGTTCAAAAGAAGCACTTGTTTTTAAGCGCATTACCGGGCATCCGGCATAAGTCCAGTCCATCTTTGCCTTACCGCCCGCTCTTGTAAGATGACCGCAGTCTTCTTCAATGCGAATTTCTTCTATCTTAATTGATTTTGATTTCTGATGGAAACCAATGTTTAAAGAACCGCCTTCCGCAACCTTAACGGAAAAGCCTGTAAAGTTCTTGTCATCCGGCGGCTCCTGAATGTTACCCGTCAGCTTTTCAAGAACAGCTTCTTCCAGAATAGAACCGCCCGTTGCCTGAACAAAAGCAGACACTTTATGCAAGGCACGAGTCTGAATCATTACCGAAGAAGGCACTTTCTTATGGTTATTTCTTTCCAGAAAAGTCTTTTTGGCCGTAAGAATGTCCTTTTTTTCGGAAACAGAGGAATCTTCAATAAAAACGCCAGGAACAGCAGAAAGTAGAACCCTGACATCAAGATAAACGAATGACTGGTACATTTTTCATTTTCCCGCAAAATTTGCAAAATTTTTCAAAAATTATATCGTTTTTAAGTATTTTATGATATAATGAAAGTTCGAATAGGCAAAATTTTTTAAAGTAATTAGTAAAAAAGTGAATAATTACTTGCAGGAGCAGTTGTGAACAAGCACGATTTTCCAAAAATCCATTTTTATGATCAGGATTTTGTAGACATATACGATAAGACATGGAACTGGCTTTCCGATTACTGGATTAATCCAAAGAAAGGTACGCCTGATCCAGAAGGATACTTCATCTACCCTACAAAAGAAGAAAACGTCCTTGATCAGCTTGAAACAATTTTTTCATCATTCTTCCTGGTTTACTCAAACCGTAATTACCCGGCAAGCAAGAATATTGATTATTTCTATGCAAGACAAGAAGATAGCGGTGCAATCAGATGGAAGTACAATGCAAAGAACAACCAGCCTGTAGTTGACCGCACAAATCCTGAAGGTGTAGGTCTTCCTCTTTTCGCATGGGCTGAATTCAATCTTTACCACAAAAGTGCAAACAAAAGACGCATTAAGGAAGTAATGCCTGTCCTTCAAAAATACATGGACTGGATTGACAAGAAGTTCAAGCAGCCGAACGGACTTTATGCAGTACCGGCAGCAGCTTCTACAATGTTCAATTCTCCGCGCAAGGGATGCTATTATCCTGTAGACTTCAACAGTGCGCTCGCAATCAATGCAGCTCATATGTCAGCACTCGGCGATATCCTTAACGACAAGGAATTAAGCTTCCAGTACAAGAAAATGTACTTCAGCTTAAAGACAAGAATCAATTCGCTCATGTGGGACAATTCTACCGGTTTCTACCATGACCTTGATAAGAACGAACAGCGCCTTCCTCAAAAAACTGTTGCAGGATTCTGGTCACTTTTAGCAGAACTTCCTAACGCAGACAAGGCTGAAACATTAATTGCTCACTTAAGCAATCCAAAAACTTTCGGTACAGAACATCCGTTCCCTACTTTAAGTGCAGACAGTCCTGACTTTAAGGAAAAGGGAGAAGGATTCCTTGGTTCAGTATATCCTTGGGCTAACTTCATGATCATCAAGGGCCTTGAAAAATACCAGCGCTATGACCTTGCACGCGAATGTGCCATCCGTCACCTTTACTTTGTTCTTGAAGGACTTGTTCCTGCAGACGCAAAGCAGAAAGGCGATTTGTACGAAGCATATATGCCTTGCAAGGAAGGACCTGCTTCTTACGGACATCACGCAGACTTCCCTAAGAAACGCTACCTGCATTCAGTTGGTCTTTCTACAATCGCACTCATGATTGAAAACGTAATCGGCCTTAACATAAGCTTACCAAGAAAAACCGTAGACTGGGTAATTCCTAACCTCGAAATAATGGGTATAGAAAACCTTTCGCTCAAGCGCAACCTCATTACAATCTTAAGCAACAAGAGCAACCGCGGCTGGGAAATCCAGATGGAAAGCGAAAAACTCTATTACTTTACAATCAACATACTCGACCAGAAGAAAAAGACATTGCCTATACCTTCGGGCAAATGTTCAATGCTTATTGATAAACTGTAATTCAATACGGAGAAGATTTAATGGCAGCCCCGCAGGCAGTAATTGAAATCGGCTCTACGGGAATACGTCTTCTTGTAGCCGACTCTGATGACAAAAAACACCGCGTACTCGACAAAAGCGAACAGCCGGTAGCATTGGGTCGTGATGTGTTTACATCAGGTTCAGTAAGCAGGGAAACTCTCATTGAATGCATCCACATTTTAAACCGTTTTGCAGAACAGCTTGAAGGCTGGGGAATTACACGAAAGGAAACAACAGTACTTGCAACAAGCGCAATCCGTGAAGCAGCAAACAGAGACCCTGTTGTTGACCAGATAAAAGTTAAAACAGGCTTTACAGTAAAAGTTATCGACGGCATTGAAGAAACACGCCTTATGTACATTGCCGTAAATGACTGTCTTAAAAAAGCAGAAATTGACTTGCAGGAAACAGACTCAATCATCCTTGAAGTTTCCGGTGGTGCTACAGACATAATGCTTCTTGATAAAGGAAGGGTTACAGGTGCGCACACAATCCGCATTGGAACAGTACTTATAGAACAGCAGTTTCTTGGAATGCAGGGTTCATTCAATGAATTAAAGCAGTATCTTGAAGAATTCATAAACACAACAAGCAACACTCTCAACAAGGAACTTAATCTTAAAAACGTAAAGACATTCGTAGCGCTTGGCGGAGACATGAAGCTTGCCGCAATGACAGCCGGAAAGCAGATTAATTCTTCATTCATGGAAATTTCACGCACTAACTTTGAAAAATTCTGTGCAGAAGTACAGCGCCTTACAGTTGACGAAATAGTTGCACGGTTCAAGCTCAGCTACAACGATGCAAAGACAATGAACCTTTCGCTTTTAATTTACAGTCTTTTCATCAAGCTTACAAAAGTTCAGAAAATACTTATTCCGCAGACGACAATCCGTGAAGGCCTTCTGATTACAAAATACGAACAGGCTAACGAAAACCTTATCCAGGAATTCAACATGCAGATTTCTGCAAGCGCAAAAAATCTTCTGCGAAGATACAACGGTGACGAAGACCATGCAGAATACGTACGCAAGACAAGCCTTAAAATCTTTGACAAACTTTACGATGAACTTTACCTTGAACCAAAAGCAAGAATGATTCTTGAACAGAGCGCAATCCTTCACGACATAGGAATGTTCATTGGTGCAAACAATCACAATCTTCACAGCAAATACATAATCCTTAACAGCGAAATATTCGGCGTAACGCGTGACGAACGTTCACTTATTGCGCTGATTGTAAGCTTTCACAAGGGAAGCAAAATGCCGCAGGAAGACAATGAATTTCATCTTCTTTCAAGAAGCGACAGAATGCTCGTGCTCAAGCTTACGGCAATACTTCGCGTAGCAGACGCACTCGACCGCGGACATCAGCAGAAAGTTGACGACTTCAACATAAGTTTTTCCGCAGAAAGCATGACGCTCCGTGTTAACGGTTACAACAATGTCCTTCTGGAAAAAATTGCTCTTTCAGAAAAAGCAGATTTGTTCCAGAACGTATTCGGTTATAAAGTAGTTCTTGTTTAAAAGAGGAAAAAATCATGCCGGCATACAAATACATAAACAGGGAATTAAGCTCAATTGAATTCAATGCACGCGTTCTTCACGAAACAAGCCGCAAGGAACTGCCGCTTATGGAACGCCTTAAGTTCCTTACGATTACAGCAAGTAACTTTGACGAATTCTTTCAGGTAAGGGTTGCAGCAATCAAAAGGGCACACAAAACTTCTCCGCATAAAGCAGATTCTTCCGGACTTACACCAGCCGCATTGTTAAAGAAAATTTCCGCAAGATGTCACGAACTTACTAAGCTCGAATATGAAATCCTTACGAACGGAATTCTTCCGCTGCTTGCAAAAGAAGGAATCGCTTACGTAAGTCCTGAACGGTACACTGCTTCGCAAAAAACTTACGCAGAAAAATTCTTTACTAACGATGTATTTCCTTTGCTTACACCACTGCGCACAGACTCAAAGGAATTTCCTCACATAGGCAACCTTAAATTACACGGCGCATATCTTCTGGACAAAATACAGGGACTCGACGAAAAGGAAAACCCGCTTTCTGTTAAGGAAAAAAGCAATATTCTTGCAGTAGTGCAGATTCCTTCAAGCATTCCTCGTGTAGTGTGGCTTCCTTCTGATGACGGTGTAAAGCATTTTACTGTACTCGACGACATCATCACTCTTTTTGCAAACAATCTTTTTCCTGGCTTCAGGATTAAGGAAAGCATGCTCTTTAAGGTAACAAGAGACGCAGATTTTTCAGTAGATGAAAGCGAAACTTCAAACTACATTCAGGCAATGGCAGACGTTCTTGACAAGAGACAGTCTTCATTTGCAGTAAGAATGGTATGCAACAATTCCAGTCAGAAAATTCTTTCAATCCTCAAGCAGAAACTTGAACTTGAAAAAGACGACATATATGAAGTAAACGGTTTGCTTGACCCTACTACACTTACAAGCCTTACACAAATCGAAGAAGCACAAAAGCTTCTGTATCCTGACTGGCAGCATTTTTATCCTGCAGACTTACCGCAGGAAGGTACATACTGGGACACATTCCGCCAGAGGGATGTACTCTTAAACGTACCGTATGAAAGTTACGAACCTGTAGTTAAATTCATAAGGGATGCCGCAGAAGACCCGCGCGTTCTTGCAATCAAAATGACATTGTACAGGACAGGAAGCGACAGTCCTATAATCGAAGCGCTTGAAACTGCAGCACGCAACGGTAAGCAGGTTACAGTGTTTGTAGAACTCAAGGCACGCTTTGACGAAGAAAGAAACATCTCCTGGGCAAACAGGCTTGAAAAAGCAGGAGCCATAGTTGTATATGGAATCGTAAACCTTAAGGTTCACGCAAAAATATGTCTTGTAGTAAGAAAGGAAAGCGACGGCTTAAGAAGATACGTTCACCTGAGCACAGGCAACTATAATCCAAAGACGGCAAAACTTTACCAGGACCTTTCACTGTTTACGTCAAACTACGAAATTGCAACAGACGCAACTTTATTCTTCAATACAATCTCAGGCTACAGCACTTTGCAGAACATGCAGCATATTTACATGGCACCAGTTACGCTTAAGAGCCGCCTTCTTGAAATGATTGAACGCGAAATTAAATTAAGCACAAAGTCAAATCCGGGACTTATTGTTGCAAAGATGAACAGCCTTGCCCACCCTGAAATAATCAATGCTTTGTACAGAGCTTCAAATGCAGGCGTAAAGATTGTGCTTAACGTACGCGGAATCTGCATGCTTATTCCTGGTGTTAAGGGAATGAGCGAAAACATAACTGTTGTAAGCATTATTGACCGCTATCTTGAACACAGCAGGATTTTCTACTTCCAGAACGGAGGAGCCGAAGAGCTTTACTTAAGCAGTGCAGACTGGATGGACCGCAACCTGGACAAGCGAATCGAATTGATGTTCCCTGTTACCGACAAGAATATTTTCAAGACAGTAAAGGAAACATTAATGCTTTACTTCCAGGACAACACGCACAGCTACACTCTTCAGAAAGATTCAACATGGAAACCAAACGTACCTGAAAAGAAAGAACTTCCGGTCAGCGTACAGGATGTTCTTTACAGAAAATACAAGAAAAAGAATGACACTTCAAAATCTTCTTCAAAAAAACAGTTTGAGGTAAGGCGCAAGAACTGATACTTCCGGAAGTCTGCAATGAAAAAAAGCTTTCTGTTATTAATAATAATATTTATTTACAGTTCCTTTCTCTTTGCAGACATTGGTTTAAAGCATAATCAGAAAAACATCAGATGCATTCAGACATGTTATTTCGACATAATCTTTCCAGAAGAATGCTCGGAGACAGCAGCACACATTTCGGTAAATGCAGATAGCATTTATCAGGATGTATGTAATTTTTACAATATAGTGCCGGATTTACGAATTCCCGTTGTTCTTTCTTCTGCAACTAAAGAATTTAAATCTTACAAGGAACTTCATCCTCGAACAAAAATCATTCTTATTGATTCTTCTCCTGATGAAATATCTTCTGTAAACTCAGATGCCATTCTTGGTGACTTTAAGTTTCAGGTGGCACAGTCTATTGTTACTAACCACAAAAGTGATTTTGTTAAAACCGTAGACAATTTTACGAGTGACTCATTTAATTTCTATTTGATTAGTTCATCTGCTTTTTTGTCAGAAGGACCATCAATTCTTTATGAAAGCAAAGACGGAACAGGAAGACTTCATGATCCATATTACCTTCATCACTACAAACAGGCAGCCGTAGAAGAAAACTTTCCGGGCTTTTCTGACGTACAGGGCTCAAGAGACACTTATCCTGACGGAGAAGAAGCTTTTTATTTTGGCGGACCGTTTGCTGAATTCCTTCAGAAAAAATTCGGTATAGAAAAATATTCTGAATTTTACTACAACATGATAAACAGAAGCCTTCTTGCATCTTCTGCTTTCCAGAGGGCATTTGGGGTTTACTTTAAAGACGTATGGACTGAATTTTCAGAAACAATAGATAAACCCAATGTAAAGAAAATTCCGCTGGAAGAAGATTTCATTACTGATTTCTTTTCGCAGACAGACAAACTTTCCGCACAGAACAGGCACGGTTCAACATACAATTCCTTTTCTTCAACAAAAGACGGCATTGGCTATTATGACATTTCTGCAAACCAATACTTCATTGCTAAAAAAAGAGCAGACGGTTCTCTGGAAAAACCAAAATCTGTATTTTCAAAACAGAATGTTACTAACCTGAAATTTTCAACTGATGGAAAATATTTTGCTGTAAGTTCACTTGGAATAAAAGACTTCAACAAGCAGTATGAAATATCAATACGAAACGCACCGAATCTTGGTCTGACAGGTATTACGCTTAAGGAAAAAAATCTGAGGGATGCTGCAATCATTGAATCTAACGGAGAATATTATCTTGCAGCAGTAAAACTTAATTCACAGTACAATTCAATTTCAATTTACAGAATAATTCTTGATGAAAGAAAAAACATAAAGAAAGTTGATTTTGTAAAAGACATAGATTTTCCAAAAGGAGATTCAGTCTATTCCCTTACGGATGCAGGCAACGGAAGACTTGCATGTATCTATCAGAAAGGATTCATTCATTCAGACAAACCTTCATGGCAGTTCCGTTATTTTACAAATTTTGAATCAGCCGAATTACAGACAGAATGTTACGAAATAAAAATACCGCTTGAAGACATCCGCATAAAATTTCTTAACAGTCTTACTGATGAAGACGACAATATGATCTTTACATTCTCATGGGCAACAGAAAATACATTCCCGCGACTTGGCTTTATTAAAGCAGAAGATGATTCAGTAAAGATTTCATTAATGGACTGTGATATTTCCGGCGGCGTATTCCAGCTTGCAGCATTTACAAACAGCAGCAAGGAACTTCCTGACGTTGTTTACAATTCGCGTCTTTACAACAGGGACAATCTGTACATTATGGACAGTACAAAGATTCCTTTCAACGATTACAATTCAGAAGTCATTCAGATAGATGATTTTTCAAAAAAATGTTTCCCGGAAACACAGAATGACATTCAGGAAAAACAGATTTTGCAGAATGCAACCAGATTTAAACAGAACATCCTTAAACAGTCTTTCCTTATTCCTGCAGGATTCGTTAATTCTCAAAGCATGGAATTCAAAAAGTATCCAATGATTCCTACGGCAGGATTCATGCATACATTCTACGACTTATGGGATTCACGTTCTTTTGGTTCTTCCGGAGTCTATGACTTCTTTACAAAAACAGCGGGCTTTAATTTATTCATAAAAGGCGTTCCTTCAAGATCAGGAACAAACAAATGTTCTTATTCAGACAACGTCAATTTCTTTTTTGACAAAGACGGTTTTGCTAATGCAGTAAATAATTTTTCCATTTCTGCAAACTTTATTTTAAGCGACATAGGATACATTGTCCTTAAGGAAAAAAACGATATTTTTGCCGGTCACGAAATTACGCACTTTAAATTTGATTTTGGAGACAAATGGCTTTATTTTACAGATCCAATAAAGGATAACATTTTCATTGCAAAAAACACGCTGGGTATATCTTATTCAACAAGACGAGCAGCAGGTATAGGTTACTTTGAACGGAAAGGAATCAATGCTGGCATTAACTATGACGTCAAATACATTGACACTTATGGAAAGCCTTTTGATTTGAGCAGACTGTATCAGGGCATTTCGCCTGTCTTCTCAATTTCCATTCCAAAGATTTTACCTTTTATCTGCGGT
This sequence comes from Treponema sp., assembly GCA_045643485.1. Taxonomy (GTDB): domain Bacteria; phylum Spirochaetota; class Spirochaetia; order Treponematales; family Treponemataceae; genus Treponema_D. The sequence continues at coordinate 14,715 of JAZUKU010000149.1, forward strand.
CTGAAATATTCGTATAATCTTCCGGCTCAGATAGATACTTCATTGTATCCAGATGAAAATACATTCTTTAACGCAAATGCTGAAGTAATCTTTTTCTCAAGGGACTTCCAGATTCAGCCAAAGTATTTTCCTTTATTTGTGCGCAGGGTAATTTTCTACGGTGATTTCTATACAAACATAAAGCACGAAAATGGCAGTATGGAAATTGTTCATTTCTTTGACAATTTGAAAGATACAAGTGATATGACTTTTTCTCCGGGATTCAAGTTAACACTCATGTTCAACATAAAGGTATTGAGTTTTATTGATAAGCTTGGTCTTTTTAATTTTGGAGTTTCACTTTCCTACGAACCAAAGGAAATGCAGGTTCCTGAATTTGGATTTACATGGAACATGGTTTTCTAAAAACTGCCTTTCCACAGAACAAATTATTCTTTATAATCTAAGTATGGAAAATAAAGCTTACGATTTCATAATTATTGGAGCAGGACCGGCTGGTCTTGCCGCAGCACAATATGCTTCACGTGCGAACATAAAGACTTTACTTATTGACCAGAGCATTCCGGGCGGACAGGCACTTAATATTTTTTCTCTTGAAAATTATCCCGGACTTTTTCCTGCAGTAAGCGGTACACAGTATATTGAAAATGCCAGACAGCAGGCTCTTTCCTTTGGTGCAGAAATAATCCAGACAATAGTTTCTTCCGTTGATAAAGTAAAAAATGACTTTACGGTAACAACTTCAGGCGGAACATTTACTTCACAGACACTTCTTCTTGCAACTGGAGCTGAACACAGAAAGCTTGGTGTTCCAGGCGAAAAGGAATATTCAGGAAGAGGCGTTTCTTACTGCGCAACATGTGACGGTCCTTTCTTCCGCAACAAAAAGATTCTTGTAGTTGGCGGCGGTGACAGTGCGTGTGACGAAGCAACTTATTTAGCCACACTCAGCACACAGGTAACGATGGTTCACAGAAAGGCTCAGTTCCGTGCACAGAAAGCTGTTGCACAAAGAGTACTCAACAACCAGAACATAAGCGTAATGTTCAACACAACAGTCAAGGAAATTAAAGGCGATAATAAAGTAACTTCAGTAATCCTTACAAATACAGAAACAGGTGCAGAAACAGAATACGCTACAGATTCAGTATTCATTTTTGTAGGAATGCAGCCAAGAACTTCACTGTTCGAAATACTTCCTGTAGATGAAGGCGGATACATTAAGACTGATGAAAACATGCATACAGTAATTCCAGGTCTCTATGCAGCAGGTGACGTCCGTTCAAAAAGTTTCAGGCAGGTTGTTACAGCTTGTGCCGACGGAGCAATTGCCGCAAACGAAGCTGCAAAATATATCCGCGAATTAAACAATGAGGTGTACAGATAATGCGCCTTTTGTTCAGCACAAAAAAAGCTTTGATTATTACAGCATTAGCTTTAACAGCAGCTGTCTTTACACAGACTCTATTTGCCCAGAACACAGGCAGCAAGACAATTTCAGTTACATCTTCCGGTGTTTCTTCAATCGCTGTTCTTCCTGACAACATTGATTTCTGGAGCGACTACCCTAACGACCTTCTTGCAGACACTCTTGTAAACAGAATGACGGACGAAGAACTTCTTTCGCAAATACTTATGTTCGGTTGGGCTGGACAGGAACCGAGTGACCTTCTTAACCAATGGGTTTCTGACAGGGGACTTGGAAGCGTAAAGGTTTTCGGATGGAACACAGACAACATTACTTTAGTAGCAAAAAGCATAAGAAGCCTTCAGCAGAAATCGCAGGCACGCAATTTTAAAATTCCGCTGTTTGTAGCAACAGATCAGGAAGGCGGCTGGATCCGTCATGTTAAGGGAGATACAAGCGACACTCCAGGCAATATGGCTATCGGAGCCGGCGGTTATCCTATTGATGCTTACTATTCAGGCTTTTACATCAACAGGGAAATTCGCGCTCTTGGAATAAACATGAATTTTGCACCGACAGTTGATTTATACACAAACCTCGATTCAACAGTAATCGGTCCACGTTCATTTGGTTCAGATGCAGAAAATGCAGGCGTACTTGGAGCAGCATTTGCAGCAGGTTCAATGGCAGCAGGCGTAATTCCTACAGCAAAGCATTTTCCGGGACACGGAGACACAAGCCTCGACAGTCACGGAAGGCTTCCTGAAATCAACATAGATTATGATACTTTGACAAACAGGGAACTTGTTCCATTCAAATATCTTATTCAGGAAAAGATACCTGCCGTTATGAGCGGACACTTAAGTTTTCCACTAATTGCAGAAAACAAAGAACCAGCTTCCCTTTCGCATTATTTTCTTACGGAACTTTTGCGTGAACAGTACGGCTACGAAGGCTTAATCATTACAGATGACATGATGATGAACGGAGCTACACTTTACGCAGGCTCACTTCATAAAGCAGTACGTCTTGCAATTCAGGCAGGCAACGACATAATCATTTCTTCAACAACAGCAAACCTTAACGATGCACTATGGACAAGAAACCTTGAGCTTATGAAAACAGACAGCGAGTTTCATGAAGTCGTAAAAAAAGCAGCAAGACGGGTTATCTTTTCAAAGCTGAATTATTTTAAAAACGAAAATCATGCTCCTCTTTATCCAGATCCTGATACAGTTTCAGATTTTATTCCTGACAGGGAAGCTCAGTCATTCTTCCTGAATCAGGCATGCCGTTCGATTACACTTTACCGCGCAAATGCATTTCCATACAAACCTGCTGCTGATGAAAAAATTCTTATTGCAGGACCGTTCATTTCTTTATTCAACGAAGGAAGAAAACGCTACTCTGATGCAGATATTTTCCACTACAGTTACGAACTTGCTTCAAACCGCAGCAACGAAGATGAATGGAATGCAGTAAACCTTGTTTCGGCAGCACAGAAATATGACACGATAATCTGCTGCGTATTCAATGCACATTCAGCACGAATTGCAAACAGGTTAAAGAATCTTGGAAAAAAAGTAATTATTCTTTCGATAATGTCACCTGTTCCTGAACTGGACAACGACTGGGCAGACATTATCCTTTGCGGCTACAGTTATTCTTCGTACACATTTGCTGCTTTGTTCGGCGCACTTAACGGAGAATATGAACCTCAGGGAAAAATTCCTCTTGAGAATTATTAATTTTTAATCAGAAGAATTTAATTCAGAAGGAAATTATATAAATCCACACGAACGCAAGGACCACAATCATCTTTAAACCAGTGCCTGTTATAAACCCAACAAACGCCCCGCACGCTGCTTTAAAAACACCGTCAGTCTTCCCCTTCTTATTAATCAGTTCACCAACAAGTGCTCCTAAAAATGGCCCAAGAATTATTCCCCACGGTCCCGTAAAAAATCCGATTATCAAACCGACAGTTGAACCTGTTACTGCAGATTTGCTTCCACCGAATTTTTTTGTCATAAGCACGGGAAGGAAATTGTCAAGAATTGAAACTGCAATTGCAACAACAAATGTAATTACAAGTACAGCCAATGAAATTTCATTGTAAGAAGAAAAATATGCAAGCAGTATTCCAACCCACGCAAGAGGAGCTCCGGGAAGCACAGGAACAAATGTTCCAATAAATCCGACAACAAGAAGAATACCGGCAATAATTGAAAAAGCTAAATCCATAATTTCCACCTTTAAAATAAAAACCCCTCCAACTTGAAGCATTACTGCTCTTTGCCGAAGGGGGAAAGGAGAGAGTTTATATATAGAAATAATTCTATACAATTTGAATATACTAAATAATCACAAAAATTGCAAATCTTTTTTCCTTAATTTAGATATTTTTCACAAAAAAAACGCTGCACTCTGGAAAAAAATCTCCAAAATTACAGCGTTTTCTTTTAATAAATAAAAATAATTCTTTTAATAAGAACTATTTGATTTCGTAGATCCAGCCTTTTGGTGCCTTAATGCGGCCCATCTGAATACCGGTAAGTGTATCATAAAGCTTCTGGAGTGTTGGTCCCATTTCCTTTTTGCAGCCTTCGAATACAATCTTCTTGCCGTGATCAACTACGCAGCCAACTGGTGAAATAACAGCAGCTGTTCCGCAGAGACCGCATTCAACGAATGAAGAAAGTTCATCCTTGCTTATCTGACGTTCTTCAACTTTAAGTCCAAGATATTTTTCTGCAACGTAAAGGATAGAGCGGCGTGTGATTGAAGGAAGGATACTGTCAGATTTTGGAGTAACAAGCTTTCCGTCTTTTGTAATGAAGATAATGTTTGCACCACCAGTTTCTTCAATGTAAGTATGTGTTGCAGGATCAAGGTACATGTTTTCTGCAAAGCCTTTCTTGTGTGCGTCCATGATGTTGTAAAGACTCATTGCATAGTTAAGGCCGGCCTTAATGTTACCAGTACCCTTTGGAGCTGCACGGTCAAGATCACTCAAGCGGATAGTAATTGGTTTTACACCACCCTTGAAGTAAGGTCCAACAGGTGTTACTAAAATTCTAAACTGATATTCATCAGCCGGCTTTACACCAATAACAGGGTTTGAGCCGAACATATATGGGCGGATGTAAAGTGTAGCACCGCTTCCGTATGGAGGAACCCAGTCCTTATTTGCCTTAACAACATCGTTTACAGCCTTAATGAATTTTTCCTGATCAAATACAGGCATAACAAGTCTCTTGCAGCTGTCAGCCATACGCTTTGCGTTTAAGTCAGGGCGGAATGTAACAATCTTTCCATCTTCTGTTCTGTAAGCTTTAAGTCCTTCGAAACATGTCTGTGCATACTGAAGAACACCAGCACATTCTGAAATTACAACTTTATCATCAGTAGTAATTTTTCCGTTGTCCCATTTTCCGTTCTTGAAATTTGCTACGAAACGTTTGTCTGTTTTCATGTAGCCGAATGGAAGATTTGCCCAGTCAATTTTTTTACCTGTTTTCTTAGCAGGTGCTTTTTTTGCAGCAGGCTTCTTTACAGCCTTTACAGTTTTAGCTGCTGCTTTTTTTGTTGTTGCCATGTAAAGCTCCTTATATTTCTATACTGATTTTATAGAAAAATTCCACTTTAGTATTTTTAAATTCATTTTAGCACTACTAAAGAAATAATGCAAGTAAATCTATGCTTTATATTAAAACATTGAAGAAAAGCAGATATAGCTATTTTCTTGCGTACTAGTATATTAGATTAAAAAATATTGCATTTTTTGACATAATTTGATATTTTGTGCGCTATGAGTACAAGATGTTTTACAATGTTAAAGCCTGGTGTTTTGAATCGCAGGCTTGTTGGCGAAGTTATCAGTCGCCTGGAAAAGAAAGGATTAAAATTAGTCGGATTAAAATTAATGCAGATTACCCCGGAGCTTGCAGCTAAGCATTATGCAGAACACAAGGGCAAGCCTTTTTATGACCCGTTAGTTGATTACATTACAAGCGGTCCGGTAGTTGCAATGGTTTGGCAGGGAGATGACTGCATTACTTTAGTAAGAAAGCTTACAGGTTCAACAAGCCCGGCAGAAGCACAGCCTGGAACAATCCGTGGTGATTTCTGTTCACACACACAGCACAACATCATTCATGCAAGTGACTGTGAAGAAAGTGCTAAACGTGAAGTAGAGCTTTTCTTTAAGCCGGAAGAAATCATTGACTGGGAAGATCAGGCTTCTCTCTGGTTCTAATTTATTTTTTCTTTTATTTTATTTTTTGAAGGAGTCAGTCTGTGCCATGCACT
>JAZUKU010000150.1:0-13487 GCA_045643485.1 Treponema sp.
ATACTCGTTAAATTTGATGTAGAAGATACTGATTCTGGTTCTGGAATATCAAGTGCGGATTGTTCATGTTCTTATACAGTAGAAGGTCAAACCTCTTCAAACTTGACTGTTGGTAACTGGGATTTCTCAATAACAGATGACTCTGTATCAATTGGTGATGATTACCTGAGTGCTAAAATTAACTATGACTTAACTATAAAAGATAAAGTAGGTAACTTTACAACTTATTATCTTACTTATATGCCTGATACAACAGCACCATCTGTTACAAGCGAGTTTGTTACAACAGCCGGAAAAACAGATGAAAATATGTACTACACGGCACATGTTTATTTCAACTATGGTGAAAGTACGCAGAAAGTATTTGTAAAGGGCTCTTCAGCAACAGTTACACTTGATGCATCTGCAGGAAGTGATGCCGGTTCTGGAATAAAGGGATTCTATACTTCAACATTTGCCAATTCTAACGCATTGAATGCTGCAACTCCAGTTACATCAATTTTAGTAAACTCAGATAAAACACTTTACCTTTATGATAAAGCAGGAAATTACAAAACAATTACAATTGATGTAGAAGTTGATAATGACGCTCCAACAGCTTCTTTGTCTGGTATTTCTCAAGCATCAAGCATATCATTCTATCCTGCAAATGCTTCCGGCGTTACATTGGGAACAGCGGAAAATACAGCTGCAACATTCTACATAAAGTCAACAGACTCAAGTAACACATTGTCATTGAATATAGCAACTGAAGATACATCATCCGGTATAAAGACTAAGCAATATAAAGTTGGTGAAGGTGAATTCCAGCATTTAGCAACATCTTCTATTAATTTACCAAACAGCGGTGTAGACGGACAGGCATCTGTTGTTGTACTCCGTCTTGTAGATAATTTAACTAACCAGCAGGACTATTACTTTAAGCTTATTCCTGACGTAACGGGCCCTGAAATTTCAAACGTAAGGTTAACAAGAAAAATCGTAAATTCAAATGCAGCTGATGTAAGCGCCGTAACAGTTGAAACTAACGATGGTACAAGCGGCACAGATTTGACAACAGTAGAAGGCATAGCTACAGATGTGTTTGTAATAAATGACGATGTTGCTTCTGTATATGCAACAATCAATGATGCTCTTTGCGGAAAGAAACAAACAGACTATTATGTTAACGGTTATTATTTTGATGATGATATTACAATCTCAGCAACAGCATCTTCTGTAACACTTGTTACTGTAGAAGACATGCTGGGTAACCAGTCAACATTCTCCGTTAAGTTAAAGCAGGATCAGGGTGTAACAGGAGCTTCTTTCAGCAATACGGCAGAAGGAAAAGAATATTATGAAAATAACGGAAATACTTATTTTGCTGCCGCAGATGTTGTTCCTGTAAAGGATCTTGCACTTGTAAAATATGCAGTAAGTAATTCTTCATCATACTCAGCACCTGCTTCGAACAGCTTGAGTATTCCACAGGCAGACGGTATATATTACCTGCACTACGAAGACCTTCTTGGCAAAACAGGTACATTCGCAATCGGCAGCTGGATATATGATACAGCAGCTCCGGTTATAAGTAACGGAATCGTTCCTGCAAACGAATATAATGGAACAGCTTCAGTTACATATTACTCAACAGGCGTAATCTCAGACAGCGTTATCGATGTTTACACAACAAGTGCAGATGCATTAATACCACTTAATTCAACAAAGGCTTCAGATGATGCAGACGTATTGATTCTTGGAACAAATGCATTTGATGCTTCTGCAACAAGCATTTCTTCAGTAAGCTTTACTGCTTCTGATACAGAAAAAACTGTTTACATATTCGATATGGTAGGTAACGGTACATCTGTAACTGTAAAGAACCATGTTGTAAGCGACATGTCAATTACAGGAACGATTGTAGCCGCTAAAGATCCAGTTGCAGAAGGCGGTAATTATTACACTGCAGGTAACGGAACAAATTCAAGTGTTACTGTTTATACAAATGAAGGAAGTGCAATAGATGTTGCTCTTGAAGATCTTTCTGCAGCAACAGGTGGAAACGTATCATCTGCAATTACATTGCTTGGATATTCACAGGGAGTTGCAACTTCAGGATATAATCCAATTGATGGTACGGTTTCAGTAAGCGGAACCGGTAACACAGTAACTGTATTCAATAAACTTGGACAGTATGCTGCATTGAACATAAACGTTAATGTTGATACAACAGCTCCTTCAATTACAGCTTGTCCGTTTGCAGAAAATGTATATGCAAATGAAGACGGAAAGAGATATGCTATTTCTGATTCAAGCTGGGATACTTCTACAAATACAGTAACTGTAAAAGTAAAGAGTTCAGACAATATTTCAGAACTTACTCTTCCGTTAAAGGCAATTGAAGAAGCAGCTTCTGACGGAGAAACAGGTTCTGGTTTGTACGGCTATTCATCAGGCGGTTTAACATACACTGGTGTAACGGAAATTACTCTTACCGAAACACAGCAAATTGTCTATATCTGGGATAAAGTAGGAAACAAGACTTCATTTAATGCAGTACTCGAAATTGTCCAGACAACAACATCAGATCCTCTTAATGTAGCTGATAAGAATAATTTTGCAAATAACATAACAGGTATTGCTTCTATAAATGTAGAAAATGCAATGCAGTATGTATATTATGATTCAGCAAACAAAAAAGTTTACTTGAATACAAACAGCGGAACAGGAATTTCAAAAAATAATCTTGTTGTAACATTCAACTGTTCAGGTGGTATAACAGGCGGCGTACCTCCATATACTGTTACAAGTAAATATGAAGACAATGCTAAATTCATAATAACAGATGCATTTGGTTCTACTATTGGTAATACAGATAGCTGGTCTGAAAAAATTAATGTACCAAATAGTTTCTTTAATGCAGATAAATCCGGTCCGACAATTTCTGCTTCAGGTAATAATTATGCACAGGTAGCTGCAAATAAATTTGCATTATGTGATGAATCAATAACAGAAGCCAGCGGATACAATACAACTTATTTTGCAGATGATGCTCAGTTAAAAGTTCCTGTAACAGATAGTGGAGCTGGTATTTCTAATGAATATGCATTCGCTGTAACTGAAAACGCAACAGATTTAACATGGAATACAGACGGTACTGTTAGCAATGGTACAATCACAATAACTATGGGACATGCACCAGTTGTTTATGCATCAGATTTGTATCTTTTTGTTAAAGATAAAGTCGGAAACATTTCATCTTCTGGTGTTCTTAAGAGTACTGAAAGTTCAAGCTATGGCTGGTGGTCACATTACAAGCCTCAGACATCTGATCCAACTGTTGACATTGGAACAGGAAAAACAATAACAGTAACAGGATTAAATGTTTCAGCTCCTGTTAAATCAATTAAATTCTATAACGAAGACTCGTTACTTGGGAATGAAGGCAACAGAGTTCAGAAAGTAGAATTAAAAGGCGGTTTGAAAGCAGATAAATCTGACAGTAATACTTATAATAACGGTGTATTCACATTCAATAAAGCTTATGCTGTTGCATCAACTACAACAATGACAATTACAATGAATGAATCTTTAAGCAGCAAGCCTGTAACAAGAATTGAACTTATAGACATAATGGGCAATACAATAGGAGCTTCTTCCGGTAATCAGGGCAGTGGTTCTGCAAGGACTTCAAGAAAAGCTGCCGGCAGACTCATTGCCGTAAGTACTGGAGGCAGTGTAATTGAAAAAATTACAACCGCATTTACATCAGCATTTGCTCCTGTAGAAGTACCTCAGCAGTCATTGAAAGTAATTCCTGAAACAACAGTCCAGGAAAAGAGTGAAGCTGAAAAGGCTGAAATTACAGACACATTCCTTTCAATAGCACCTGTTGTACCTGTAAAGAAAGCAGCTGACGGCAGAAGAAAGGAAATTACTCCATTCGTAAGCCATAAAGTAAAGGGTACTGTAAAGCAATCTCATCTAAGGGATTTTGCAGAAGAAGCCGATAATGAAGTAAATGCAATGACTTCAATCCAGAACAACTCATTCTTCGATGAAGAAGAGGAAGCTGTAGAAGTCAAGGCTCTGAATGTTCCGGAAACACCGGTAATTGCATCTGCTCAGGCAGAACAGTCTTCTGGAAACAGTAAACTTTCAGCCTGGTTTAAGATTGCAGCTGGAATCGCTATGCTTGCACTCGGTATTACATTAATTGTAAAACAGAGTAAAAAACGTAGAGAAAATGGAGATATTTGAGCAAAAATAGTATAGAAATTGCAAAAAAGGCAAAAAAATATTAGATTTTTTTTAGAAATTATGGTTTTTTTGCCTTTTTGTGATAATATTTATTATGAAAGTAATCTTTTTGGAGGTTCGTTATGAAAAATAAAAAGCTTGTTGTTTTAGCTGCATTATCACTTCTTTTTGCAGCAGTTGTATTCGCAGAAGGCGGATATGTTGTAGAATCTGTTACTGGAAAAGTTCAGTATGAAGTTTCTCCAGATACATGGAAAGACGTTACTGTTGGAATGGAACTTTCTGGTTCAACTGTTATCAACACAGGCCTTAATTCAAAGCTTGTTCTTAAGAATGGTGATTTAACTGTTACTTTCAAGCCAATGCAGAAGGGTACTGTAGAAAAGCTCGCTGCTTCAGCTAATGCTGGAAAGAACGGAATCAAGAAAGGTGCTGCAGTTACAAAGAGTTCTGTAGACAAAGATACAAACGGTTCAAAGAAAGCAGTACAGACAGCTTCTTCTCGCGCTTCTGAAGCAAAAGAAGATCTTGAATGGGAAGAAGAGTAGTAAGTAATTTACTTTAAGAGGATAAAAAAGTTATGAAAAAAATTATTGCAGTATTATTATTAGCTGTAACAATGGTTGCCGGTGCATTTGCAAAAGAAACATTCAAGGTTCTTTCTGTAACAGGAAAGGTTACTTATGAAGCAACTGCAGGCGTTTGGGAAGATGTAACAGAAGGCATGGAACTTTCTGAAGGCGTTAACATTAACACAGGCCTTAATTCAACACTGGTTGTAACAAACGGATCTAATTCAAAGATTACCATTAAACCAATGAAGAAAGGTCTTATCCAGGAACTTGCTGCTGCAAACACAAAGGGATCTGTAAAGATTGGCTCAAAGGTTACAGCAAGTGATGTTGATACTTCAGCTACAAAAGCTAAGAAATCTGTTCAGACAGCTTCTTCACGTGCTTCTGAAGCAAAAGAAGATTACGACTGGGAATAATCTAACGAATTAAACCAAATAAAATGCGGAAATGATATATGAGGGGTTAACTTCATAAGTCGTTTCCGCTTTTTTTTTTATAATAGACTTTATTACTAACTTAATATAAACTTTAATAAATAATTATTTCAGGAGTATGTATGAAAAAGTTTGTGCCTTTCATTATTGCATTAGCTTCAATCTTTATTGGTTTCTTCATTCAGTTTACATCACTTGATCTGTCGATTTTCAATATTTTTGAAAAAACAATGACACCTCCAGAAGAGACAGACAGTATTCTTCTTGTAAATGTAGATGATAACGCAATTGAAAAAATTGGAACTTTTCCTCTTACAAGAGATGTTTATGCAGATTCAATCATTGCCCTTAAGGAACTTGGTGCAGAATCTGTTGTATTCGATTTAAGCTTCCTTGACCCAAGCAATGTTAACGTAAATACAGATGTACTTAACAGTGAACTTCCTTCTACAATCGATGAAAACTTTGAGTACATTGACAGTACTGTTGCTGAAATAATGGAATATTACGAAGCAGAGGAACTTTCTTCTGCTGATGCTCCTGATGCTCGAGATGTAATTCTTGCTGCTACAGATGAAGCTAAAAATGCAATCAATGTAGCAGTTGGAAATGTTACAAAAGATATTGACGACTATCTTTCTGACAGCCTTAAGTTCATTGGAAACGCATACCTTACACTTACTTTTAACGAAGAAGAAAATGTCGGCGTAAATAATAATGATGAATATCTGGCTTCCTCAATTGCATTGAAAAACATTACTGATAATGGCGATACTAAATCTCCTGAACCATTATCTGTTACACCTGCAATCGACATTCTGTTAAAGAAAGCAAAGCGTGCAGGATTTGTTAATGCCAATCCTGATGTAGACGGTTACTTAAGAAGGGTATATCTTCTTAGAAAATACCAGGACAATTATTACGGTCAGTTGACATTTACTCCTATGCTCAACAGGCTTGGTGACCCGGAAATTATTGTAGACAATAAGCAGATTGTTCTTAAAGACGCAAAAATTTCTGAAACTGAAACAAAAGACATTGTAATTCCTCGCTGTGAAGACGGTTCCATTCTTGTAAACTATCCGCATAAGGAATTTGAAGAATATAACAATATTTCATTATACGATGCTTATATTGTTTATCTTCTTGAAAATGAATTGTATGAAATTCTGTGTAATATGAATGACGGCGGTTTCTTTAACAATTGGGAAGGAGAATTTACTCCTGTTGATTTGTTTGAAAGTGCCCAGTACATTAAAAATGAGTTTTTTGACGGTAATACGGAATTCACATTTGATGATTACTTAATGTATAAAGAAGAATTCCTGGCTTCCGTTAAGAGCATGCTTGGAGGTAATTTCCAGAATGTTCTTAAAGTAGATATTGATGATATAGAACTTCTTGACTGGATTGACGAAGTGTTCGATGAATGCCGTAGAAGATACAGTGACTTGATGCGATTCAGGACAAAAACAGAAAAATCTGTTAAGAATGCAATGTGTATTATTGGTACATCTGCTACAAGTACTTCAGATTACGGTATTATTACATTCCAGGAAGATTATCCTCGCGTAGGTATTCACTACAGTACAGCAAATATGTTCCTTACAGGCGAATTCCTTGATGATGCACCGTGGTGGCTTGCTTTCATTATTGCAATTGCACTTTGTCTGATTTATTCATTCATTGCAAAATCTTTCAAGAGTACAGGCAAACAGATTATCTTTGGTGTTTCGTCAATTATCGTAACAATTGGACTTCTTCTTGCTTATTTCCTTTTGACAAAGACTTATATTGGTGTTGCAATTCCGCTTATAGCAATTACTTCTGACTTTATCATAACGACTGTATATAACCTTTTGTCTACTTCTCACGACAAGAAGTTTATTACAAACGCATTCAGCCAGTGTCTTTCTAAAGACGTAGTTGATGACATTGTTGCTAATCCAAACTCATTCAAACTTGGCGGTCAGAAAGTTGACATGACTGCTATATTTACTGATATCCAGAAGTTCTCTGGCTTCAGTGAACTGTTAACTGCTGGTCAGCTTGTTGCTCTCTTAAACTATTACCTTACACGCATGTCAAACATCATTATGGATGAACGCGGTACTGTAGACAAATACGAAGGAGACGCTATTGTTGCATTCGTTGGTGCGCCTGTTAAGATGGAAGACCATGCTGCACGTGCCTGTGCTGCTGCAATCAACATGAAGAAAGCTGAAGTTGAAATGAACAAGGAAATTGAACTTATTGCAGCTGCTCCTAAGCCGGACGGAATGGATGATGAACTTTACGAAGCATTTACAATCATGGTTAAGAACAACCGCCGCCTGTTTACAAGAATCGGTCTTAACTCAGGTGAAATGACAGCAGGTTATATGGGTTCTGAAAACAAGAAGAACTACACTATGATGGGTAACAACGTAAACCTTGCTTCACGTCTTGAAGGTGTTAACAAGCAGTATTCAACTGGCGGTATCCTTATGAGTGAAGCTACAAGAGACATGCTTGGTGACAGATTCCTTGTACGTTCACTTGACCGCGTACAGGTTGTAAACGTTACGACTCCAATCCGTCTTTATGAACTTATTGACGAAAAGACAAATGTTACTGAAGAAATGACAAAGTTTGTTGACGCTTGGGAACAGACAATGAAGATATTTGAAAAAGGTGATTATGCTAAGGCACTCGAACTTTTCAAGAAACTTTCTGCTGCACGTCCTTCAGACAATGTTGCTAAATATTACGTAACCCTTATCGAAAAATTCTTTATCAAGGGCATTTATCCTACTGCAAAGGATGACTTTGGTGTTGAATACAATGCAGAAAATCCTGAAGGAATGAAGCCTGAATGGGTTGGAACAAAGTACGAAATCAAGGGTACCTTTAAATTATTGCAGAAATAAACTAAACTGTGTGTATGTTCAGCGATACACACTTTCATTTACCAAAGACAGCCGAATGGGCAGAAGATTTTACTGTAACTCAGTTCTTTAAAACCTTGTGCGCAAACGGCTGTTTTTTTTGTTTAGATATAGGCACCGATCACGATGATTTACCGCAGCGACTTTCTTTCGTAAAGCAGAATGAAGAAAGCCTTGAACCTGACGAAAAGATTAAGCTTCAGAATCTCCTTCATTTCAGTGCAGGCTTATGGCCAAGTCCCGAGTCAATTGTAAACCGTGAAGCATATGTTGAAGAAATAAAAAGAAATACAGCTGAATTTAGAAAACAGAATGAATACAGCCTTGTTGCAATAGGTGAGTGCGGTCTTGACCACCACTGGAATCCGACTGGTGTAGACGGACGGTGTGAATCAGATTTTGACCAGAAGATGTTCGACGGCGAACGTGAGCTTTTTTTAATGCAGCTTGCCCTTGCAAAAGAAACGAATCTTCCGATAATTGTACACAGCCGTGATGCTTACGAAGGAACATATGACTGCATCAGGGAAGCAGGTTACAATAACGGAATAATTCACTGCTATTCATACGGTCTTGAAGAAGCAAAAAAGTTTCTTGATTTGGGATATTACATTTCATTCAGCGGAAGCATTACTTACACGAAAAAGTCAAAGATGGAAGAAATGACTGCTCTTTTGAATTATGTGCCTAAGGACAGGATTTTAATGGAAACTGATGCGCCTTATCTTGCACCGGTTCCATGCCGCGGTAAGCCTAATAATCCGCTTCTTGTAGAACATACATACCGTTTTGCAGCCGAAAAACTCGGTATTTCTGCAGAAGAGCTTTGTTCAATTGTGGACGAAAACTGCAGAAACTTATTCAAGGTAAAGTAATATTTAAGAATATAATAAATAATTCTATTTATAGGTACGTAAATTTGATGCATTGAATTTTATTTTATGGTATACTAAATAATCTTAAATGAAAAAGTTGGTTGTAATTTTAGCAGGATTATTGATTTCTCTAAGTGTATTTGCACAGAAATACCATGAGCCTGAAAACCTAAACGGAAACTGGACCTTTTACCGCGGCAAGCTTACAACAAATTACAATCTTTATGCAGAAAATGAAACTGTAAATGTTCCTGACATTTTTTACAAAGACTCAAAAGGATACGGCACTTTTTTAAGACGCGTATATTATCTGGAACCTAATACAAAATATGCTGTGCTTATGTTTGAAAGTCCAGGTTGCAATGCTGCTGCTTTTGTTAACGGAAAATTTGTTTCTTCATGTGGAACTGTTACTATTACTCCAAGAGGCCTGGCAAATTCAAAACCATGGATTTTTGAAGTTAAGACTGATGAATACGGAACTGCAACTATAGCAATTCAGGTTTCAAACTGGGTTAACTATAAAAGCGGAATGTGGGGTTCTGTATTCTTTGGAAAATACGAAAAGATGATGAAGCTTTTCTATACGCGTTCTGCAACTTCTGCTATTGCAGCAGGAATGCTTTTCTTTCTGTTTGTCGTAAGTATTTTTCTTTTTATAATAAACAGCAGGAAACGCGAAAACCTTTACTTTTCCATTATTGCACTTCTTTTGTTTTTCAGGGTAATGACGGCAGATTTTGATGTTCTTCTTTATCTGTTTTCAAACCTTAATTATGCTATTGCAAAAAAACTTGAATACTCGCTTATATGGGCAGGTCCGCCTGTTTACTGTCTGCTTATTGGTACTTTGTATCCGGAAAAGAATTTCGTTACGAGAAAAAATTATTCTGTATCATTTCTTTCGTTGATTACAGGAGCAGTTGGTGTATTCATTCCATTTGCAAAAAGCAGTTTTCTTGAAATAGCTTATATTGTATTTTCGATTCTTGTTCTTTCGGAAATCATAATGCACCTCATTCTTAAGCGAAAGGCGATGAAGGCTAAGTATTCTGTGAATACAAACATACTTTTTATAGGAATGGGACTATTGATTTTTGGGGTAAGCTTTGACTGGAGTATGTTCCTGATGCATGTTCCGATTAAATACAGTCCGGCGCCTTTATGCTTCATGGCATTTGCAGTCCTTCAATTCCTTGTAATAAGTTCACGACAGACAAAACTTCTGCGGAAAATTGTTGATACTGCAAACGAACAGAAGATATTGAATGATGTATATCATAAATTCGTACCGAATGAATTTTTCAATTATCTTGGTAAGTTTGACGTAACTCAGATTAAACTTGGTGATCATATAGAAACTGATCTTGCAATCTGCTTCCTTGTTTTCCAGGCAGAAAAAACTATGGAAAAAACTTACGAAAAATTTTCAAATCTTGCAGAAAAAGCCATTGCTCCGGTTGCTCATTACAGGGGCTTCATAAGCAAATTCATTGATAACGGAATAATGATTCTGTTCAGGGATCCTGTTGAAGCATTAAAGTGCTGCGTTGAACTAAAGGAAATTGCAACAGAATGCGGTATTGACGACATTGGAATTGGGCTTCACTACGGAAAGATGATTCTTGGTGCAATCGGCGAAGAAGGACGTCTTGATGATACTGTTATTTCTGATACTGTAAACTCAAGCTATAGAATAATGCAGTATTCAAGAAAAAATAAATATTCAATTGTAGCTTCTTCAAATATTGTGCACAGAATACTCGGTCTTGGTTCAAATATAGAATTTACAAAGCTTGGTGAAATATCCGTTAAGGGAAAAAGAAAGGCACTTCTTCTTTATTCATGTCAGAAGGTTAAGCAGCAGGTACCTGAAGGAGTAGAAGATGAAAAATAAAGCTCCTTTAATTTTATTGACGTTACTGCTTCTGACAACATTATGTTCCTGTGGAAATAATGAAATACCGCGTTCTTCAGTCAGGAAAAACGGTAACAGGAGAATAACGGTCGATAATAATTCAATGCTTATGTCCCAGTGGTTTGATATTTCTTCTGAATGGGAATATTTTGAAGGAAAATACATACCGGCTTCTCAGTTTTACAGCTATGGTGTTGTTTCGGATGAAAATCTTCCACGTGTAAAGAAAGTTGTTAAGATTCCGCATACCTGGAAAAAAAGACAGGATGTTGCCACTTACCATATATGCATAACGGGACTTGTTCCAAATGAAGAATACGCTTCATTCCTGTATGACAGATTCTGTACTGCAGGCGATATGTATGCAAACGGAAAATGTGTCTACAGGGCAGGATTCTGTTCAGATAAATATGATGTTACGATTCCTGGAAGAAGCATGGATCTGGCATATATGACAGCTGACAAAAACGGCGTCATAGATTTAACGATGCACTGTTCAAACAAAATATACAGGGTTGGCGGAGTATATTTTGATATTAAGTTGGCAGAAGCTTCTTATGCAGAAAGATGGTTTGCAACATTTTTTATTTTAAGAATCATATTTGTTGGTGCACTTTTTGTTATTGCAATATATCAGATGGCTCTGTTTATTTTCAATAAGGAAAAAAAGATTTATTTTTACCTTGCAATGTTTGCCATCTGTGCTTCAATAAGGCTTTTGTTTGCAAACTTCTCAATAATGATGGTGTTCATACCAAGCCTGCCTTATTCAATAAGCCTGCGGTTTGATTTGTTCCCAATATACAGCTGTTCATTGTTTTATTTGCTTTATATGGTTTCATACAGTGGATATAGGGAAGACAATATTGTTTCTGTAATAATGATTTCAATTTCAGGTTTCTTTTTTGCAACGAATTTCTTCCTTCCTGTTAGTCTGACGAATTACTTTGTTCCTTATTACCAGGTGTATATGTTCGTAACCTTTGTTATTGGTTTATGTTTCAATTTCAGTAAAAACAAAGAAGGCGAAAGAAATACAAACCTGATTGATATCATTGGATTTTTAATTCTTACGTTTGCAGCTTATCATGATATTGCAGTACAGAAGAATATAAAGGTTCCTCTTCCTGACATTGAACTTCTCATGTATTCATTCAGTGTATTCGTAATTCTTCAGTCCCTTAATACAGCATTGATTCAGTATAGAAGCAGCGAAAAAATAAGGCTCATGTCAAAACAGATAGAAGCTTCTAACAATGCAGCTTACCGGTTTGTACCTAACTCTGTAATTCAGCTTCTTGGCAAATCAAGCATTACTGAAATAAAACCAAAGGATTATACAGCACGAGACATCATCATGATGAATATAGATATCCGTAACTTTACGACAATTTCAGAAGGTCTTGGCGCAAAGAAAGTATTCGACATGCTTAATATTTACATGGGATATATTGCACCTATTGTAAGGAATTACGGTGGCTTTGTTGAAAAAGTAATGGGTGACGGAATGTTCTGCGTGTTTACAAAAGATGCATCCGGAATTGTTGATTGTGCCATAGAAATAAGGGATTCTATGACACTGTTGAATTCTTATCTTAATAAGGAACAGTTCCCTGTAATAGAAATCGGTATAGGCATACACAAGGGGAATGCTGTTCTTGGAATGCTTGGTACTGAAAACCGCTTAAATGAAATCATTGTTTCACCAGTTGTTTCAGAAGTTATGGCAATTCAGAATTACGAAAAAGTATGCGGTAAGCCGATACTGTTCAGCGATGAAGTTGTTCAAAGCCTTCCTGTCCTTAGGGATTATGAATTCGTTGAAGTTGAGCAAAAAAAAGAGACGCCGTGTATCGGTTATACAGGACGCCTCTTTACTCTTGCTGATTAATTGTCTTTATTGATTAAAGTCCAAGTAATGCTGAATATGCTTTTAATGCTCCGTCGTATTCTTTTGCAAGAACTTTTGTTGCAAGCTTTTTGCCAAGCTGTACGCCTTCCTGGTCAAAGCTGTTGATGTTCCATACGAATCCCTGGAACATTACTTTGTTTTCAAAGTGTGCAAGAAGTGCACCTAAAGCTTCTGGTGTAAGCTGTTTTCCATAAATCAATGAAGATGGGCGTTCGCCTGCAAAGTTTTTGTTTGGATTTTCATCGCTCTTACCGCATGCAAAAGCCATAATCTGTGCTACAACATTTGCGCAGAGTTTTTTCTGGCTTGTTGAACCTTTTATTGTTACGTCTTTTCCAGTCTGGTTCTGCTTGAATGCAATGAACTGTAACGGAATTATGTTTGTTCCCTGGTGAAGGAGCTGGTAGAATGAGTGCTGTCCGTTTGTTCCAGGTTCACCAAAAATAACTGGTCCTGTTACGTAAGAGATTTTCTTTCCAAAGCGGTTAACGCTCTTTCCGTTGCTTTCCATATCAAGCTGCTGTAAGTGAGCAGGGAAGCGTGAAAGTGCCTGTGAGTATGGAAGAACTGCTGTGCTTGGAAGACCAAGTACGTTTCTTTCGTA
>JAZUKU010000151.1:0-3524 GCA_045643485.1 Treponema sp.
ATGAACGAAAGCGGATACGAAAAAACACTCCGCATAGAAGGCGGACAGGAACGCCTGGACAATTTAGCTGAATTAAAGCAGTCAATCTACGAATACGAAACTTCATGCGGTGAAGAATGTACGCTCGAAAATTACCTTGCACATGCAGCACTTTATACAAACACAGATTTAGGCTCAACAAAAAACGCAGTCCGCTTAATGACAATCCATTCCGCAAAAGGCCTTGAATTCCCTGCAGTAATACTATGCGGCATGAACGAAAACATGTTCCCAAGCAAAAAAATCGACAGTCAGGCCGCAATGGAAGAAGAACGCCGTCTTGCATTCGTAGCAGTAACAAGAGCCCAGAAAGTCCTTTACTTAACGGAAGCAGAAGGCAACACACAGGGCTTTGGTTTCCGCTTCCCTTCTCGCTTCATCTTCAACATAGACAAACGCCACCTTGAATATTTAGTAGAACTTCCCGAAAACATAACAAAAGACGCAGAACGTTACATAAGCGATTCCGAAGAACTGCTTGCAAATTTAACAAACACGTCAGGCTTTAACAAAGGCGACAATATAATCCACGGCATCTTAGGCAAAGGTCAGATAATCGAAGTCGACACAGCAAAACATTCGTACACAATCAAATTCGACACAATTCCTACGCCAAGAAAAATAAGTTTCAAGGCACCGTTAAAGCTTCAGTAAAAAAAAAGCGCACCCTGTAATAAGAGTGCGCCTTTCAATTAATCGCTAATTTAGAATTTTACTGGTGTATAAGGTACATTTTCAGTCACGTGAGACTCTGTATAAAATTCTACATAATCCGGATTACTTTTTATCTTGAAATATAAAGAAAGCCTCGTCCAGAAAGTCTTATATTTTGTAAATTCCTCGTTCATGAATTGTTTCTTATCTCCAAACCAGAAGTCATAGTCACCAAATATATTAGCCTTTCCCTTATTCATTAAGTCTGAATAGAAATACTCGCCATCAAATTCCGGATAAATAGTACTCGTTTGACCAAACAGCCATTCTGTGTCACTCCAGTCATTTTTTCCTGCAATAAAAGGAATTTGAATTCTTAAATAAAATAATTCATTGACATAATCCTTTGCTACATTCAAAATGCTTTCTTTCGTAAGATTTCTGGCACATACATCAGCTTCTTTGGAATTAGATTCAAGGGAAATCTGAACTTTATCAAGTGCCTTCATATTCAATTCACCCTTTCCGTTTTTTGCACGAACTTTCAGCGTTTCAGAATTCCATTTGCCGTTTCCATCAGACCATGTACACTCAAATGAATATACTTTACCCTTTTCACAGAACGGCCACACAAATGTAATGGTACCATTTTCCTCTACGGCTTTCTGTTCTACACTTGCACCTAAGTTATATTTGTTTCCATTTATATAAATGTTGAAACTGTCATTAAGTTTGAGCTTGTCTGAAGGTATTTTTGCAACAGTAAATTTCAATCCCTCTGCACAAGGTTCAACTTTAACATGACGGTTTTCATCACTTTCTGTTATAAACGGATCTTCATCTACAAGTTCGAATTTTACATCAGATAAAACAAGCAAATCTTTTTCAGAAACAGGATTATATGCAAACAGAAAACCTGCTTCATCCATTGACGCAAAATTTGCATCATTATACATCTTTACTTCAAAACAAGTCTGCAGTTTCTTATTCTTTGTCTTTACATAATGCCAGTCATTTCCTATAAAACCATCTGTTCTGTTATAAGCAGACAGATCAAGGCCCATCTGACCTTCGTAATCTTTTGAAACATTTGCAGTTACAGCAACTTTCAATACATCTCCCTTCTTAGGATTAATTCTTGCATCTTGAATTACAGAAGTTACAGGAATCTGTATGTTGTTATAAAAAGTTCCGTCATCTCTTTTTTCATACCAGTCGTTTTTTAAGCTGCATTTACCATAAAAAGTTCCTGGTTTTGTATTATTTTCTCCGCTGATTACCCTTACAGGATTTCCTGTAAATTCCGGATTATCATACCATCCATCAATAACAGAAAAATACTGCATCTGTTCCCTTAGTCCTTCAAGTTCCCTTACTTCGAAAGGCAGGACAAAATTAAAATTTGCAAAACTCTTTACCTTAAATGACTGGTTACAATAATTGAGTGTATATTCAATAATGTTTGCAGATTCGTTTTCATCAATAAGCTGTATTTTTACGTCTCTGAATGAACAAGTATCTTCCAGTTCATCATGCATGTAATACATATTGAAACCTAAGTTATCTAACGTTTGTTCCTTTGGATTTGTTTTGATTGGAATTTCTGCATAAATAGAAATTATACCGTCTACAGGAGTAACCTTCAGATACTTAGAACCAATTGCTTTCCATCCTTCACTGTAATCAATAATTTCAAAAGTCAATCCCTTGAGGTTTTTATCAACAGTTGCTGAAAGTGCAATTTTAACAGTATCACCAGAGGCCGGAACATTCATATTCGGGAAAAGCATCTGGACATTGTAATCAACAGCATAGTTATGACCATAATTAATGTCCTGTGGATTCCATTCATTTCTGTGGAACTTAAATCCCCATTTTCCCCAGAACTCACGGTCTTTAGTATTGCCTGAAGCTGAAATTTCTGTAACAGGAGAACCACTGAATTCAGGATTATCGTACCAGTCGACTACTATTCTGTCAGCTACATTTGATGCCTGTTCAAAAAGATAACGTCTGTTAGTCTGAACAAGCTCATAAGCTTCATTTGACGGATTGTAATCCTTGAAAGAAAAACCTTTTGTTGCACTGTTCAAATTATATGTGTAAGTCAAAAGCGGAATGTCACGGTAATAAAACATTTCTTCTTTTGCATCAATCATTTCTTCTTTTCCGTTAATATTCTGTTTAAACACAATTAACTTGTTAAGATTGCTTCCAATATTGAAGTATTCATACCAGTATTCTTCTGAATAAGAATCTCCATTGATTGCTGAATATTTTACGTGAAGAATGCTGCCGTTCTTGCCTTCTGAAACATCCCAGACGCCTTCCCTTACAACAGTTTCATCTTTAGAAACTTTTTCATTTTTAAGAGAACCGTTTTCGTTAACAGTCCATTTTACTTCAAAAGGCAAACCTGGAAATAAAGCTGAATTCATTTTCCAAGTTCCATTAAATTTTGCTGCACTTCCATCTTTTATTCTCCTGTAATGCTGGTAAATTGCAGGTTCAGAATATTCAATTCCATTATTCATAGCTGAAAAATCACGTTTGTAACGGTGCATTATTATTTCTTCATCAGTTATTTTTTCAAGTGCATAATATAATTTTACATCAACAGACTGCCATTCATCTCCAGCCTTTTCCTTTGCCTTAAGAAGATTAACTACAAGAGATGCACCGTGTTTTTCATCATTAATAACAGAATATTTTCCCTCGTCATATTCACTCCATTCAGGACCTATTGAAAACATACTGCATGTTCCGTCTTTATTAAGGATAAGCTCTTCGTTACCAAACTTTTTCTGGTCAAAGCCATAATCCCAGAACCA
>JAZUKU010000152.1:0-34009 GCA_045643485.1 Treponema sp.
GTGGGAAGGATTTGTTAAGATGCTCGCATGTTACGCACCACACCTTGGCGAAGAATTATGGCAGAAGCTTGGACACAATGACACAATCACTTACGAACCATGGCCAACATTCAGCGAAGAATTCTGCAAGGAAGACACAAAAACTATCGTAGTAATGATTAACGGAAAGTTACGCGATAAGTTTGAAGCAGCTCCTGATGCAGACAAGGATACACTTGAAAAGACAGCACTTGAAACTGAAGGTGCAAAGAAATTCCTTGAGGGCAAGCAGATTGTAAAGACTGTAGTTGTTCCAGAAAAGCTTGTTAACATCGTAGCAAAATAGCATTTGTTAAAAAAAAAACGGCAGCCATTTGACTGCCGTTTTTTTATTAGCCTTATAGTTTTATTTATTGTCTGTAATTTTCTGATAAACGAATTCGTTACTTTCCTTCATGTCAGCTTTCATTGCATACATTTTTGTATCAGCTTCCTTCTGGGCAAAATAGAAGTCATCAGGCTTATCCGCGGTAAATTCATTGAAACCATAAGCAACAGTAAACTGATACTGCACTTTTTTCTGATTAAATACATTCTCTTCGAATTTACGGCAGGCTTCTTTAACAAGACTCATGTCAGGATCTTTTATTAAAGTAATGAATTCATCTCCGCCAATTCTGTAAATTTTTCCGTACTTCCTAAAAGCATCCATTGCACAGTCACTGAATGTCTTTATTATCCTGTCACCATATAAATGCCCATAACTGTCGTTTATCTGCTTAAGGTTATTCATATCGAAAAGAATAATGCAGTAATGTTCCCTTGAGCCTTTGTAATTTTCAACGAAATTATAGTATGCAGTTCTGTTAAGCACTTGAGTCTGGAAATCTATAAAAGCAAGTTTTCTGTAGGTTTCAGATTCAGCAATACGGTTCATTTTCTTAACGGAAGAACGGTAAACATTAATGCCAAGAAGTACAAAGAATATAAGGAATGCGTAAACAATAACTCCAGTTGTTTCATAACTGTTGATAAAGAAGTGAACCATTTCAATAAGTGCTCCAATTATAAGGAAACACATTGGAATGCCCCATCCCATTGATATTTTATTTTTTTCCCTTATTCCCTTAACAATTTCAACACAAAGGAAAATAATAATTATGAACATCAGGAAAATTGCAATGAACATAGAATAATAGAATAACTTAACGCCAAGCATCTGCAGTAACAGCATTATGAAACAAACTCCAGCATAAAGATAAGTCATATTCTTTATAAAACCGGAATTTCTATGATCAGTAAGTTCTTCTACAAAATAAAGGAACGTAAGCGGAAGGAAAATAAAGTAAAGGTAGTTAACAAGCCAGTTGAATATAGGATTAGCTGATATAAACTGAATAAAGCAACAATCAGAAAGAAGCCAGCAGCTTACCTGTATTGAAAGCCATCCTAAAGCACGAAGCGTATGGTCATCCTTAAATTCTTTTTTGTAAAGGAAAGCAAGTATTAAAAGGAAAAAACCTACAAGAAGAATAAGAAGTCCGCCTATAATTTTTCCCTTACTTCTTGAAAAAAGATAAGTTCGTAAGGAACTGTGTGAACCACAATATACTTCAGTATGAATACCGGCTGTATCAGGATAAATTGACTGCAGTTCAATGCACAAAGACTTACCCTTAAGGTTCTGCGGCTCCGGAATCTTAACAATATGATACATAAGACCAACTACAGGAAGCCACTTTGGATAACCTTCTCCTTGAAATACATCAATCATTGTATTGTCAATAAATACCCTTACATACTGTCGTTCTGAAAAAAAGGAGATGTTAAAATCACCATCAATATTTTCATCAAAATCATGATATATTCTTGTACGGGATTTTTTATCAACAGGAGCTTTTGTTTTTCCAATCAAAGGGAGCGTTACATCAACACGCTCACCTTTTACCATATAGTACCAGTTTTCAGAAAAATTCTGAGCCGGAGAATCATTAATATTTACCTTCTGTATTCCAAGATACTTAAAGAAAATAACAAACCATGCAAGAAATAGAATTATGTACATTACAGTAATGAAATTCTGTATGGACAGATTTTTATTCTTTAACAGTTTGCCTTGTAAATTCATAATTTCTTCTCCGGTATTAAAACCTATTTGTTAAGGATAAATTCAACACGGCGGTTCTTCCACCAGTTATCCTTATCACTTCTTGCTACAACAGGCTGTCTACCGCCTCTACCAACAGCTGTAAGACGATTACCGTCAACACCGTATTCAATAAGCTTCTGCTTAACAAATTCAGCTCTTTCCTGAGACAGTGGTTCAAGAGGAATATTTCCGTTTGCGGTAGAAGTTTCTTCTTCTTCAGTACCGCTTATGTTGTTTGCATGACCTTCGATTGTTACAGTATAATCCTGGAATTTGTTGAGGATTTCTGCAATACGTTTAAGTACGCGGATGTTGTTGTCAATTACGCTCTGTTCAAGACCTTTGTTAACACGGTCAGCTTTTGGACCTGCAGCAACTTCTTCTGCATTCTTAAAGTCTGCATTGTTGCCACGGAAGATGATTGAAGGAACCTGCATCTTAAGGTAGTCTCCTGCCCTTACGACAAGAACGTCAACCTGAATTGCACCTTCTACAGAACTTGTCATGCCAAGTTCATCTGTTGCAGTAAATACATAAGGATAATCCATTGCTGACTGAACAAGTTCACCATTGTTACCGCGTCCATCCCAGATAAGTCTTTCTGTAATCTGTGACTTACCGCTTGTTGACCAGAACGGCTTACCGTTATTTGGATCGTTAACAGTAAAAGACCAGTTCTTGAGGCTACAAAGTGTTTCTCCCTTAAGAAGAATGAACAGGTCATCATTTTCATCATCGTTATCAGGACTGAAATATTCCGGAGCAGTACGTACCTTTAATGCAGGAGGTGTTGAAGTACAAATGAATGAAGAAGAAGATACATCTACTACATTACCCTTTTCATAAGCAATGTGAAGCTTTGAACTGAATGAACCTTCACCTGCAGTACCGTCATTCTTAATGCCGTCCCAGGTAAATACAGCAGGAAGATCTGCACTGTCTTTTTCTGACCATCCCTTAACGGAAGCACCGTCTGCGTTAACAATATCAAATGTCCATGAAGAAATACCTTCTGTAAGGGTTGCCTTAATATTGAATTTCTGTTCATCAAGAACACCGTCACCGTTTGGAGAAATACCGTCGAGTTCAGTTGTTATGTAAGCCTTTGCTTCCCTCTTATCAAGTGTGATGCCTTCGATTTTAGTGCTGCCCTTATTTCCGGCTGCATCAGTACATTCAATTGCTACAGAATATTTTCCGTCTTCAACAAGGTTACCGCTTTCATCTGTACCATCCCAGTCAAATGAAGGAACAGTGCCCTGCCATGTAAATGTCCTTACATCTCCAGCTTTACCGTAAATTCTTCCAGTCCATTTTGCTTCACTGGAACTTGTAATTGTCAGAGGAAGAGCATCACGGTTACCGTCTTTGTCAGGAGAGAAAATATTGTACGGAACAGACATTGTAATCTGAGGAGCAGCAGTATCAAGTATGAAATGCTGTGTAGAAGTCATTGCTTCAGAACCGTTTTTAGAAACAGTTTCCAGAGTTGCATAATATTCACCGTCAGCACAGCGTGTACCGTCATCAGAAAGGCCGTTCCATGTAAATGAAGCAGGAAGTGATTTGTTTGCTTCAACAGTCTTTACGTTATCTCCGTCTGCAGACCAGATGTTGAGTGAATAAGACTGAACACCGCTCTGAGTCTTTACGACAGGAGTAAATGTAATTGTATCAAGTATCTTGTCGTTGTTTGGAGAGAATGCACCAAGAGATGCCGTAAGGATGATTTCCGTCTTGCTTGTATCAAGAACAAATGTATCTGTTACTGCAACTGTGCTGTTTCCAGCAAGGTCTGTAGCAGAAATCTGATAGAAGTAAATACCGTCTGCAGTAAGCTTGCCGTTGTCATCAATACCGTTCCATACGACAGAAGCATCTGCATTTTCACCCATTTCGTAAGTCTTTACAGTTTTACCTGATTCATCAAGAATCTTTCCAAGCCATTCCTTTTCAGAAGATGTGTCCTGGCTGATTGTAATTGTATCAAGATTACCGTCACCGTCAGGAGAGAATGTCTTTTCTGAAACACGGACTACTGCGGTTGGAGCAGTAATATCCATTATGAATACAGGTGAATTGATTGGCTGAGGTTCGTAACCGTTGCTGTATTTAGCCGTTACCTGAGCCTGATATTCTCCTTCAGGAATCAATGTACCGTTGTCTGTATAACCGTCAAATTCAAGTGAAGAAGGAGCAGTTGTTGTTCCTGTATAGTTTCTGTAAACGGTTCCCTTTGCATCAATGATTGAAATCTTCCAGCTTACAAGAGAATTAACGCTTGAAGAAGGAACAGGAATTGTTACGGCAAAAGCCATAATGTCCTTGATTTTGTCACCGTTTGGAGAGAAATATTTTCCGCCGGTAATTGCAATGTTTGTTGCCGGCTTTTCTGCAGAATAAATGATATTTGTAATTGAAGCTGGTTCAGAAACGTTTCCTGCACGGTCAGTAGCACTGATCTTATATGTATAGATACCGTCTGGTACCTGAGCACCGGCATCATTCGTACCGTCCCATGTAACTGTAAGAGGAGATGAATTTGTGAACTTAAATGTGCGTACAATTTTTCCTGCAGCATCGTAGATTGGGGCAATCCATAAGTCTTCTTCTGAACCGTCCTGTACAATCTTAAGTACTGACTTTGCACCTTCACCAAAGTTCTTTTCGTCTTCGCTGAGCTTCTTTAATTCAACAACAGGATCAGTATTATCAACAATAACCTGAAGCTTTGATGTAGTTGCAGAGTTGCCGTTGTCATCTGTTGCGCTGAACTGATAATAGTAAATACCGTCTTTTGCAAGGGAACCGTCATCAAGAATACCGTTCCATGTTACGCTTGGAGGAATTGTTACGCCCTGTTTTGGAGTAATAAGTGACTTGAAGAAAGATTTGAATGTAAATTTTTCAGGACGCTTTTCCTTATTGCCGATTGTCCTTACGACAGAACCGCTTTCATCAGAAATAATAAAGCTCCATTCCTTTACGTAGCGTTTTTCCTTTACAAGAAGAGGAACTTCAAGAGTATCCTGAACACCGTCATTGTTCGGCGAAATATAAACAGGAGCCCTTTCTGCAAATACTGCAGCTGAACTTACTGCAAGGACTGCAGCAAGAATATATTTTCTAAAATTATTTTTCTGCATATCGATAAATCTCATTTTCTACCTCACTCCTCTCCGTCCCAGAGTATGATTTCCGGAGCTGATGTATCAGGCATGCCAAGATTAAGAAGAGCGCCTGCACTGATTGCATGAATGTCTTTGTTAAAGCGCTTCCATGATACAGTACCTTCCATTTCACTCTTTGCCCAGTCAGCGTTTGAAGCAGAAATCTTGCTTGTATTAAGAGTGAAGTTGAATGAAACGCCAACTGAAGGTAAATCGACTGGAGCATCGTTAAGAAGTTCGCGTAAGTTTGCCTGCCATGAAGTTGTAATTTTAATCATATCAATGAACTTGAATGCAACTGCAACATCAAATACAGCATTCTGGAAGAACGGGAAAGACAAGTCCGTACTGAAGTAACCGGCAGCTTTCTTTACATCAAACAATGTTCCGGCAAAAGAAACACGTGGTGTCAAAATGCTTGGATAGGCAGCCTTCTTGATTACAGGCTTTCCAAGGTTAAGGAGAGCAATGCCTAATCTTGCATCCTTGATAAAACTCTTTTTGCCAAGCTTATAAAGCATACCAAGATCCATTCCGACTGTAAAATCAAAACCAGAACCAAAGTAGAAACCGGAATAAATGTTTGCACCAACAATAAGTTTTTCAGTAAGGTCTTTTGAAACTCCTCCATGAACTGTAACTTCATTTCCAAGATTCATATTGTCAAAAGGAACAAAAGAACCGTTTACGTAAACTGTTGAAACACACCATTTAGATGGAATTGAAAGTCCTACACCAAAAGCTCCTCCCATATCAAAAGAGCTTGAAGGATCAAGTTCATTGACTGTATCCATAAGGAATGTACCGCTTAAATCAAGTACGTTTCTCTGATTGAATCCCATCAGTGCAGGATTAAATGTAATTGATGAAGGAACAGCCGTAAAATCAGGACCACCGCTTGCAGAACCGTAACCGCAGAGCATGTTTGGTTCACAAAGACTGTTTACATTTTCTCCACCAAAAGGCGGATTATATGCAAAAAGCACAGATACTGCTGAAACAAATACAGCAGCCAAAAGAATTTTTTTCAACATAAGAAGATTACCCCCTTCAATAATAAGCAACATGAAAGACAATTTTTAAATAAAAGGTTTCTCCTTAAAGTATACTTTAAAAACAGTCTATATTCAATAAAGTTACGGCAAGTAAACTTGTTTATTTTATTGATGTTTTCTGATACTATTCAGGAAAGTATATACGGAGCTTACCATGAACGTAATAAAGGCTTCCGTTTTAGGCTTTTGTTTTGGTGTAAAAAGAGCCGTAGAGGCAGCAGAAGAAGCCTGTAAACAGGAAGAAAACGTAAACAAAAAGATATTTACTCTGGGACCACTCATTCATAATCCTATAGTTCTTGATGACCTTGAAAAGAAAGGTGTACATGTCCTTTCTGCAGACAGGATAAATGAAGTTCCAAAAGATTCCCTTGTAATAATAAGGGCACATGGCACTACTCCGGAAATAATCAATTCACTTAAACAGAAGGAAATACGTATTCTTGATGCAACATGTCCGCGTGTACATGCAAGCCAGCTTCTTGCCAACAACTGGTCTTCAAAAGGCTATTCAGTAATCATTGCAGGTGACAAAAATCACGGCGAAGTTACAGGCATTTCCGGTTACGCAGACAACAACGTAATTGTACTTCAGTCAGCAGAAGAAGCCAGGGAAATTACAGTACCGCAGAACGCAATCCTTCTTGCTCAGACTACGTTCAGTCCTAAAGAATTTGATGCAATACAGAAAATACTTCTTGAAAAAAACAGTACGCTTCAAGTATTCAATACAATATGCAATGCTACCATGCAGAGACAGAATGCCTTGCGCGAAGTTGCACTTAAGGCAGATGCAATAATTGTAATAGGCGGAAAATCTTCTGCAAACACACGCAGGCTTTACGAAACGGCTCTCTCCTACTGCAGCAATTCTTACCTTATAGAAAATGCTTCCCAGATTCCCCAGAATATTTTCTCATTCAATAATGTTGCAATTACAGCAGGTGCTTCTACTCCTGACAGCGTTATTGAAGAAGTTATTTCAATGCTCAATAAATAAAGCTCCGTTTACCAGTAACCGTAAACTACAGTTTCCTTCGCAATTACAGTCATTCTTAAACACTGTCTTTTCCAGACATAAATCTTCCCGAAAGCAAAAAAAAATCCACCCGTTACCGAGTGGATTTCATTGCCTAAAAACAACTGTTCGTTGTTAAGACTTTAGTTGTTACAACTTTAGTTGTTACAACTTTAGTTGTTATGAGCTGTCTGTTTGCGTGGGCGAACACGGTTTGCGTTTTCACCTGGTTCCCAATGCTTTCTCATTAAAGAAATGAATCCACCAGAGATGAACATTGAAGAATAACAACCAGAAACAAGACCAACTGTAAGTGCAAGAGCGAAGTCCTTGATTGTTCCGCTTGTAAAGATGAACAATGCAATAGAAGCGAACATTGTTGTTACAGTTGTAATGATTGAACGGCTTAATGTATCACCAAGAGACTTGTTGATAATGTCGTTGAATTTCTTTGTGTTGACAGTCTTCATGTTTTCACGCATACGGTCAAGAATAACTACAGTAGCGTTGATTGAGTAACCAACGATTGTAAGGATAGAAGCAAGAACTGTTGTTGTAAATTCCATTCTTGTCCAGATGATGAATGTAAACATAATGCCCATATCGTGGATGAGGGCAATAACTGAACCGAGAGCGAAGTCCCAGTGGAAACGGATTGTTGCATACAGCCAGATAAGAACCATAGTTGCTACAACAAGCCAGATTGACTTTCCAACGAGAGTCTTTGAGAACTGTGAACCAACGAAGTCTGTCTTAACGATTGCAACTTCATCTTTTCCAAACTTTGCCTGTAATGCAGAAGTAATGTTGTCCTGAAGAGTCTTGTTAGATTCATCTGATTCTGTAATACCAAGACGAATCTGGAAACTTCTTTCTGTAATGTCTCCAAGTTCCTTAACGTCTACGCCTTCAAATGAAGCTACAGCTGCACGTACTTCATCGATTGAAACATTTTCTTCACTGTTTGAAATGTAAACAGGATAAAGTGTTGAAGTAAGTGTATTTGAAAGAGCAGAGTTTGTATAAATACCGTATGTATCTGAATCACCGTATTTAAGAACCTTAGCAGTAATACCGTCAACTGAATTGAGGGCAGCTGCCATGTCATTCAATGTAGGATTCTGACCGTAAGTAAATGTCTTTGTTTCGTTTGCAGCACCAACACCACTGATAACAAGTTCAAGTGCTGTGTTTGAAGTGTTTACTTCAACTGTTGCAGAACCGCTGTAAGAAAGTTCCATTGCTACTGGAGAAATGCGTACTTCTTCAATAAGACCAGGCTTAAAGTCGATACCTAAGTTAATTCCTTTTGTAAAAAGACCGATTGCACCAAATACGATGATTGCTGCACTTACGATTACGCAAGGAAGGAATGCTTTACTAAAATTAATTATCTTTTTCATTATTTTATACTCCAGCTGATGCTCATATTCTTCTTATGAATTACTTCTGTCTGGAAGTCGAACATAAGACGTGATACAACAAGAGCAGTAAATACTGAAGAACATACACCGATTGCCAAGCTTACTGCGAATCCCTGGATAGAACCGCTTCCAAGCTGTGACATAAAGATAGCAGCAATGAAAGTAGTAATGTTAGAGTCCATAATTGCCCAGAATGCATTGTCAAAGCCTGAATTGATTGCAGCAGCCCTGTCTTTGCCAAGGCGAAGTTCTTCCTTAATGCGTTCAAAAATAATTACGTTTGCATCTACAGCCATACCGATTGTAAGAATCATACCGGCAATAGAAGGAAGTGTAATTGTAAGGTTGAAAGCACTCAAAATACTGAACATGATGTAAATATTAAGAATCTGTGCAACACATGCATTGAATCCTGCACCCTTGTACCAGATAAGCATAAAGATAAGGATTGTAAGCAAACCGATTGCAAGAGCCATCATACCCTGGCGGATTGCTGTCTTACCAAGAGAAGCACCGATAACCTGCTGACTTTCTACTGAAAGCGGAACGTCGAGCCATGCTGTCTGAAGTACTTTCTGGAGGTTGTGAGCTTCGTCAAGAGAGAAGCCTGTAATTGCAACCTGACCGCCTGTAATAGGTTCGTTGATGCGTGCGTTAGACTTAACCTGATTGTCGCTTACAATAGCAAGGTTTTCACCATTGTGATCTGTTGTAAACTTACCGAAGATTTCTGCACCTTCTGAATCAAGTACAAAGTTAACCTGCGGACGGTTAGTAATCTGTTCCTGACCAACTTCTGCAGACTTGATGTATTTACCATCCATTGCTACTTCTTTCTTAACTACAATGTAGCCTTCCCTCTGGTCAAGGCCATAGGAATCTTTTGTGTAGTAGCCAAGAACTTCTGTATCTTCTGGAATGATTGTTGGATCAATTAAACGGCCCTGAGAGTCGAATGTGCTTTCAGGATTCTGTGTAAAATATGTATTGAAGGAAGTTGTAGCTTCTGTATCTACGAGACGGAAGTTAAGAATACCACGTCCCATGATGATTGAGTTAATCTGATCTGCTTCAGCAGCACCAGGCAATTCAATGTAGATACGGTCTTCACCCTGCTGACGGATTACAGGTTCACTTAAACCAAAGCGGTCAATGCGGCTTGTTAAAGTTTCAATAGCCTGTGCCATAGCAGTTGTCTTTAATGTTTCCGGATCTGCAGCTGTTTCAGTACCCTTCTGATTTTCAACTACAGCATCAAGGTCAGCCTTGATGATTACGTTCATACCGCCGCTTAAGTCAAGACCAAGCTTTACTGAATTCTTATAGTAATTCTTTGCTTTAAGAATCTTGTCGCGGTAATTAGCTTCAATAACTGAAGTCAATTCTTCTTTCGAAGCGAAAGAAGTAACAGCATCTTTTACTGTCATTGGAGACGGAGCTTTCTGTTCCATCATCTTGTAGTTCTTTACGGCAGCTTTCTTAAGGAAGTCCTGATCTTTTGTAAGGGCTGTTTCCGGTGCTGTCTTAACATCTGCGAGCAGTGCCTTTACGTCTGCTGCAGCCTGTACGCTAGAATAATCCTTGATTTTTTCCAGTGAGCCTAATGCAAGTGCCTGAACTTCCTTTGGTGTACGTACGTACCAGCTTAATGACGGCCAGAGGAAAGCAAAACAGATTGCAATGACTGCCAGAATAATAAAAAGGCGGCTTTTCTTACTCATCTTTTTTTGCTCCAGATTCTGCTGTTGGTTCAGCAGAAACATCTTTATCTTTAATTTCTTCTGTTATTTTGTCAGCTTTTGTTTTCTTACCGAACAAACCTTTCTTTGCAGGAGCAGCTTTTTCTTCTGCAGCAGGTTTGTCTACGATAACTGTAGCAATTGCTGTACGGTTGAATTCAATCTTGCAGCCGTCATCAACTTTTACAACAATAGTATTGTCTTTTGTCTGAGCAACTGTTCCGTGAATACCACCGATTGTTACAATTTTGTCACCCTTTTTGAGGGCAGCTATCATTTTTTCTGTTTCCTTCTGTTTTTTGTTCTGTGGACGAATCATAAGGAAATACATGATAACGATAATAAGAAGCATTGGAATAAGCATACCTAATCCGCCGCCCATAGCAGCCGGGTCATTTGCTGCCTGAAGTAATAATGGAATATAAGACATTTTTTCTTCCTTCCTAAAATTAAATTTTCATAGGTTAGATAGAATATCATTATTTTGTACAGTTTTCAAGGGAATTTTGGAATTTAGCGGAAAGATAAGGCTTTCTACCTATTTAATAAGCTGTTCCAGTTCAGAATTAAGGCGGAGAAGTTCCTTGTCGGCAGGATTAAGGGCAACTACCTGTTTAAGGTAATACTGGGCTTTTCTGTAGTCCCTGCGGTTGTAATATATCTCGTAAAGGCGGAAAAGTGCATCTTTATTGCGTGGATTTGCCGTAAGGCTTGAGCGAAGGTCATTGAGGGAAGAATTTTCAGTATTTTCGAAATAGCTTTTTTCATAAAGAAGGAAGCTTTTCATGCGCGAATTTGCAGAAGGGAGCAGTCTTTCGATAAGGGCAAGTCCTTCTGCCCTGCGGTTGAATGTAACAAGAATGCGCAGATACTGTTCCTGAATCGTTTCATCAGATGGATTTTCCCTGTAAAGACGTGTTGCAAGGTCATTTGCTTCAGTACGCTTATCAAGTGCAAGACATATTGAAATATGCATGCTGTTTACCTGGAACGGACAGTCAGGTCTGCCAAGAAGACTGCTGCTCAAGGCATAAGCCTTTTCCCATTCAGCCATCTTCATCATTTCGTTAAGGCTTATTACCTGAGCTTCGACATTTTCTCCGTCATAAGAAAGGAGCTTTTCAGTAAGTTCAAATGCCGTTTTCTGATTGATAGGCTGGTTTGTTTCAGAGGAAAGGCGTGCTGCGTATGCAATTACGTCTTCATCATCCGGATAAAGTGAAAGTGCCTGTGATACGGTATCAACTGCAGCTGTTGTATTCTTGTTCCAGTCCTTCTGAAGCCTTGAACGGAGCATAAGGTATTCCTTGTCAGTCTGATTCGTACGCGAATATACGTCCAGTAAGGAAGATGCCTTAATGTAGTCTCCCCTGTTCATAAGCAGTTTTGCCCTGAACAGGACATATTTTGTGTTTTCAGGTTCAAGCTGAAGAACGCGGTTTACGTAATATTCAGTTGTTTCGTAACTCTTCATTGCATATGCTGATTCTGCACAGAGCTGAAGGATAAGTACATTCTGAGGAGCCATTGTCAGAAGGCTTGTTGCGTATTCAAATGCCTGAGTGTAATTATTGTTGTAGTAATATGCGTATGCCTGGTTTATCTTGATTTCGAAGCAGTTTGAGCACAGGAGGGCACACTTGTTGATGTAATCAAGTGATTCATTTGTCTGCTGAAGGCGCCTCATAAGGAAAGACATAAGGTAATTTGCAAGAACGGAATCACTGCGGAGGGCAAGGGCTTCTATAAGTGCTGCTTCTGACTGTACGTAATAATCGTTTCTTGACTCTGATGTAAGCAGGACAAGTGAAGGAAGTACTATCGTAAGGAAATCATTGTTGCCGGTACTTGA
Organism: Treponema sp.; assembly: GCA_045643485.1. Classification (GTDB taxonomy): domain Bacteria; phylum Spirochaetota; class Spirochaetia; order Treponematales; family Treponemataceae; genus Treponema_D. The sequence goes on from JAZUKU010000152.1 coordinate 12,387, forward strand.
ATCGTAAATACCGTTTCGGGCACTGCTTACGGCTCCAAGGTAAGGATTCAATTCTGAAACAGCAGGAACGTCCCATGAAACAGTCTGTGACGGCCAGCATATCTTCATGATTTCAGCACATATGTTGAGAAGGACTTTTTCGCTTTCAGTGTACTCTTCAGAACTCGGCTTATGAAGGAGCGATACAGCTTCCCTTATTGCTTCCGGAGAACCTTTTTCTACAAGCGCGAGTATTTCCGGCTTTATCGCAGAAAAATACGTATAGGCAGGATGAGGATCGACAGGAATTGTTACGACACCGGCAGATTCAAGATTAATGGACATTTGTTCTGCTTCCTTAGTACCGGAATTAACATATTCCTTATTAGAAGTACTTTCGCATGAGAAAAACAGTAATGTAACAAGCAAGAATGCGGAAATAAGCTTTACCGCGTTCCTTTTTTCCATTAAAAGCTCCTGCTGTCCTTTATTTATTTATCGTATCAATACGCGTTCCAATTGAGTCATCTGACATATATGGAAACTCTTTTTTATGCGACTGCTGCCATAAGAATATTACTACAAGCGCAATTCCAAAAATTATAAGGAATGCCGGCCACCACTTGGAAAAGAACTGAACGAATGAAATCTTCACGATATGCATTGAAAAGAGAAAGAAAAACAGTCCCAGTCCTACAAGTGCAATTGCAGGGAAAAGATATACGGTACGTATTCTCTTCAACTTATAGATACCTGCCGGAAACAGCGATATGCCGCTTGCAACTACAATAAGCGGCCACAGGTTACGCATAGTCGGGTTAACAAGTTCAGTGTCACCGAGAAGGAAAACAATGCCTGTCAGGAACGAAAAGATACCCAGGAAAAGAAATAAACCGTTCTTAATAAATGCAAATGCAAGGAAAAGAAATACTGCACTTAAAGAAAGGCACATTACGGGGCGCAATGCAAAAACCTTTGTTACGGAAGTATTTTTCCTTATTGTAAGCAGTATTCCTGCCATTACAAGAATAAGTCCTGCAGCAAGCATTAATATCTGCTTCAGGGAAGTTCTTGTCTCGGGAACCTTTATATTCATTTCTTCCAGTTTCTTCATTAAGTCTTTCTCCTTTTACTGAAGGCACGAATTTAAAATGACGCCATTATCCTCAGTATATTACTATAAGAATACTACAATATAAGGTTCTTGCCAATTGGCACCGTCTTTGTTAAAATCAGAAATATGTTCTGTAACATAAAAAAGTTTTCAGCATTAATACTTATAGTATTCAGCCTCTCTTTATTTTTCGGATGTAATTCAGGCGAAAAGAAGAACAAAAAATACCAGAACATGCAGTCCCAGCTGGAATCTTTCCTGAAGACAAGGGATATCGGGATTGAAACAAGATACGGTGTAATCAACAAAATGGCAGAAAACATGATGTCTGTCAAAGATTACAATTCACTTATTCTATTCCTGACTGACTGGATTGAAAAAAATCCCGACGACATATACAACGCATACTGGCTTCTCATGATTTCCTATGCCTACATTGAAAATGATGCCCAGCCTGTAGCCGAAATATATCTTGAACGTATACTGCGTAACTATGCAGACCTTAAGGTTCAGGGAAAATCAATCCACTTTCTCTGCCTTCAGCAGCTTATCCAGATCAGCGTTGTTCCAGCCCAGAGAATTGAATATTTCAAGGAACTCATAAACCGTTTTACAGACCAGGTTAACATTACGGAACTTTACGTAAGACTTGCAATTGAATACGAAGCAGAAGGCAACTGGGCTGAAGCGATGGACGCTTACAGGCTTTTCCTTGCGCAGAGGGACGCTTCTTCAATACAGATTGCAGGTATTCCGGATGCTTACAAGCGTGCAAAACAGATGGTCGATTTCGACAACTCGCCTAAGGACTGGACATTTGATTCGTGCGATTCACTTGTTACTGCAGTCAAAAGGGCTCTTTCTACATACAACTACAGGGCTTTGGACAGCTACAAGGCAAAGGTTAACTTCTTTGCAATGTCATGGAGACAGGACGAAACTTCTACAAATGCAGAAGCTACTTTCTCAATGAGTTCATTCATGACGGGAAACAGAATTCACTACAGCAACGAACTTGATAAATCTTCAGGACCAAATGAAGCTTATTTAAGGACAACAGGATGGAGCTACAGGTACGTAAACACATGGTATCTTTATTTCCGTAAGGTTAACTTCCCTGCTGACCCTGACATTCACGGACGCTGGGAATGGGCAGGCATTTACTTTGGTGAAAAATTCTAATGCCTCTCAGACTGCTGCTCATTCTTTTTTCGTTTTTCCTTAATTCTCCCTATGACAGTTCATTAAATTTTATTTCTACAGCAGAACTTATTGAAGTTCCCGATATTCCGGAAGAACCTCTTGGCATGATAATTCCAGATCCTTCACGAAAACACGTAGGTATTGAGGGTGCAGACCATGCGCTTACGGAAAAATGGATTGAGTATTTCCTTACGAATTTCGGCAAAAAGGCGCTTTGTGACGCACTTATAGCTTCTGAACCATACAGGCCTTACATACGCGAAAAGCTTGAAGAAAAAGGCATGCCTTCTTACCTTCAGTACCTGCCGATTGTAGAGTCAAATTACAAAACTACAGCGGTTTCAAGGGCCGGTGCTACAGGACTTTGGCAGTTCATGACGAACAGCATGGCTCCCTTCCTTAAGAAAAACTCATGGTATGACGAAAGGCGCGATCCGTGGAAGTCAACAGATGCAGCCCTTGCCAAGCTTACAGACAATTACAACATGTTTGGCGACTGGGCAATTGCAATCGGTGCATACAACTGCGGTGCCGGTGCAATGAAAAAGGCACTTTCGAAAAGCAAAAAGAAGGATTTCTGGTATCTTGCCGAAAAAGGCCTGTTACGCCAGCAGACAGCGCAGTATGTTCCAAAGCTTATAGCAATTGCAGACATTATTGAAAATGCAGAATATTACGGAGTTATTGAAATTGGTGCTGCAGACAAGCTTATTGAAAACGTTAAGTTTGAAGGCTTTGATTACGTTACTGTAGCCGGAATGTTCAGCCTTGAGCAGATAGCAAAACTTACTTCAATTCCTGAATCTGAAGTAGAACTGCTTAATCCTGAGCTTTTAAAGCACTGTACTCCTGCCCGCGAAGCATACAAACTGCGTGTTCCCAAGGGAAAAGGTGCTGAAGTTGAAGAAATACTTAAAAAAGAAGGCGTTGCAACAGACGCAATTACTTATACAGTCAAAAAAGGCGACTCACTGTGGTCAATTTCGCGCAAATACGGCCTTACGGTTGAGGATTTGTGCTCTGTAAATAATATTAGGGAAAATGCAATTTTATCTATAAAACAGACGCTGATTATTCCGATATTTAAAGAAGAATAATTCATTAAGAACGGATTTTTTATGATGAAAAGAACATTTAGTATACTTCTGGCACTCTTTTTAGCAGGAGCATCTGTCTTTGCACAGGCTGCTGACGATTACCTTATTTATTCAGATGATGCTTATGCTGACAAAATGGCTTCTCTTGGTTCCAGCCAGGATGAAAAAAACGCTGTCGTTTATTCAAGCAGCTCCATCAACTGGACAAAAACCACTTTCAGTTCAGAAGTAAACCTTAATCTTGAGCGTGCAGGTATTCCTATGCCGAGCGGAAAAAGTTCTGCAGTCAACAAGATTCAGATGGAACTTCCTTCGCTCATTAAAGATCCGCTTCTTTCGATTTATGTTGATGACCTTCAGTCAGTAGGAGACCTTGTTCTTTCGGGAACATTTACGCTTGAGCAGCTTTCACGCATTATTGCTGACGGTAAGCAGACTCCGGCTTATTTTGCTGAAAACGGAAACGACCTTAAGATTTCACATACAATAAATCTTGAAGACATGGGTGCACTTCTTGTTAAGCACCGCAATCCTTATTCTGTACGCAGACCGATTGAACATATTGCATCCCGTGCTTACTCAGGAATCATCATTGACGCAAGGGGAAGCCTTCCTGTTCAGGGAGAATTTACTTCGAGCAAGGTTTATCCGTGTCTGTTCCCAAAAATCTACAGCGAAGACATGGACCTTCTTTACGAAAGGAATATGGTTGATCCTGTTGTTGCTAAAGAAAAGAATATTGTTCTTTACGAAAGCACGGAAAGCAAGGACGTTCTTGGCAAAAGAGTCGGACGTGACCCGTTATGGATTACTGCAAGAAAAGTTTACGGTGTTAACCGCTGCGACCCTGTAATTTCACATGACGATTACCTTCGCATAACAACTGTTCCAGAAAACCTTGAGCTTCTCAAGCAGGGAAAGGTAATTCTTCTTCTTGATAAAGACCAGCTTGAATATGCAGTTGCAGCTCCTGACAAAAACAGAAGATACTATCTTGCTTACCAGAACATGAAAAAATATTTCATCGAACGAAAGATTCCTGACACAATTCTTATCGAAGCACCTACAGGCATTCAGATTTCAATCCGTGACCTCAAGTTCAAGCCTGATTCTCCTGAGCTTTTAAATGACGAACAGGCACGCATTTCACTTATTGCTGAATCAATAAAGCAGATTACTGCTGCAAATGACTTTACGATTCTTGTTGAAGGACATACTGCTGACCTTAACAAGCCTGATGGGCAGCTTACATTAAGTATTGAAAGGGCTCAGACTATAATCAATGCGCTTGTTGCAGAAGGAGTTCCGCGCGTACTGTTTACTTACAAGGGTTACGGTGCATCAATGCCTGTTGCAGATAACGCTACTGCTGAAGGAAGGGCTCAGAACAGGCGTGTTGAAATTACTGTCATGCCAAAGTCTTCTTACGTTCAGAGGCGATAGAATAGACCGTAAATAAAAAAAGCGGAGTGTCAGTTGATTACACTCCGCCTTTTTTTTGCATTATGATTTTTATGCTCAGCACAAAGTCAGAAGACCTTCGAGCAAAGCCTGATGTTCTTCCGGCGCAATACGTGCATACAAAGAGTCTGGTGTATCGTCAGGCATTACTGGAACTTTTTTCTGTAAAATAATTTTGCCTGTGTCACAACCGTCATCTACGAAATGTACCGTACAGCCGCTTTCTTTTTCACCTGCAGCCAAAACTGCTTCGTGAACATTGTGTCCCCACATGCCTACTCCTCCAAACTTTGGAAGAAGGGCCGGATGAAGGTTGATAATCTTTCCGCTGTATGCTTCAAAGATTTTTCCCTTCAATACGGAAAGGTAACCTGCAAGTACGATGATGTCTGCATTTTCTTCACGGCATACTTCAAGCATTGCGTCACTTACTGCTTCACGCTTTGTGTCACGGTCTGCTTTTTCTGCGGCTTCTTTTCCCATAACTGAATACGGGCTTCTTATTTCTGCACGTATGCCTGCAAGTTTTGCGCGCTCCAGGGCATACGCATTTTTTGTATTTGAAAGGACTACTGAAATGTGGTACGGACAGTCTTTATTCTGCTTTTCGTAATCGATAAGAGTCTGAAGATTTGTTCCGCCACCACTTACTAAAACTGCTACGTTCTTCATATCAGTCTACAAATACAGTTGCTTCTTTACTGCCTTTTGTGTCGCCCTTGATTGCCTTTTCTGCAGTTCCTACATAACCGATTTCATAAGCAACCATGTCCTTGATTCCGTTCTTGTGGTACTTCTTTGCGTTTTTGTTGAACATATTGAGGATTGCCTTAGCATCTTCTTTCTTAACGGCAAGAACAAAACCTATACCCATGTTGAATGTTGAGTATACGTTGTCTTTGTCTGCACCACGGCGGATAAGTTCGTTAAAGATTTCAGGAACTTCCCAGCTGTTTTTCTTGATAACGGAAATGAGCTGTTTCTTTCCTTCCTTTGCTTTTGGATACATGCGCGGGATGTTTTCGTAGAAACCGCCGCCTGTTACGTGTACCATTCCGTGTACTGAAGAGCGGTATTTCTTGAGTACTTCCATTACCGGGCGAACGTAAATGCGTGTTGGTGTAAGGAGGACGTCACCGATCTTTTTCTTTTTACCGTCGATTACTACTGTGTCGTTGTAATTCTTTACGAGTTTGCGGATCAATGAAAATCCGTTTGAGTGTGGACCAGTTGATGAAAGACCAATCAAAACATCACCTGCCTTGATTTTGCTGCCTGTAATCATTTCTGATTTTTCGCCGATGCCTACACCAAAACCAGCAAGGTCGTACTTGCCTGCATCGTAGAAGTCAGGCATTTCTGCTGTTTCGCCGCCAAGAAGTGCACAGCCTGTGTCTACACAACCGTCTGCTACACCTTTAACTAAATCAGCTGCTACGTCTGCATCGAGTGAACCGCATGCTACATAGTCAAGGAAAAAGTTTGTCTGTACGCCGCTGCACAAAATGTCGTTTACGCTCATTGCTACACAGTCAATTCCTACTGTGTCATATTTCTTCATCTTGAAAGCGATGTCGAGTTTTGTTCCTACACCGTCTGTTCCGCTTACTACAACTGGATTCTTCATTCCCTTTGGAACTGCAAACATTCCGTTGAAAGCACCTAATTCTGTAAGAACTCCAGGAATCTTTGTACGTGCAGCCTGAGTCTTATACTTGTTTACTGCGCGGTAACCTTCTTCTACATCGACACCAGATTTTTTGTAATCAATCTTCTTTGCCATTTTGTTTACTCCTTAAAGTTCTTAATTAAAGTTCTACGCCAAGACCGCCGTTTGCTTCAGCGTCTGCTTTTAATTTATTGCGGAAATCAATAAGCTTCTGTTTTAATTCAGGGTATTTGATTGCGAGAATTTCGAGTGCAAGATATGCTGCATTCTTTGCGTTACCGATTCCTACACTTGCTACAGGAATCTGAGGCGGCATCTGTACTACGGAAAGAAGTGCGTCCATTCCGCCTAATCCGTTTGACTTACCAGGATTAATGCATTCAAGAGGAACGCCTACTACAGGAAGAACAGTTTCGCTTGCTATTACGCCTGGTAATGCTGCACTTAAACCGGCACCTGCGATGATTACTTCTGCACCGTCTGATTCTACCTGTCTGATTGTTTTTTTAAGAAGTTCGCCTGCTCTGTGGGCAGACAGAATATACGCCTTGTACTCAACGCCGAATTCTTTAAGAACATCAGCGGACTTTTTCATGGTTTCAGTGTCTGATTTGGAACCGAAAAATATTGCGACTTTCATACGGTAAATTAGCATATTATGGCGTTTGTTGCAAGTTAGTGAAAAAATTCCACATTTCAGCAAGTTTGGTTTATAATTTATTTATGGGACTAATCAGTAATCAGAAACAGGAATTATTTGAGTATCATTTTGTTTTTCTTGACAACGACATTCTTCTGGAAGGACAGGAAACTGACGGCGTATTGTCTAAAGCAAATCTTCCTTCTGAAAAGACTGTACGCAAATTTCTTGACAATCAGTTTGCTTCAGACTGGTTTGCTGAACCGGAACAGAATTACAGTGCAATTCTTCTTGACCAGAACAGCCCTGCTCCAAGCGGATGCTTTTTCATTCCGCTAAGGGATTTTTTCTGGCTTGCAAAAGATGATTCTGAAAAGGCTGCCGGACTGACATCCCTTCTGGGAATGCTTGCGTCCCGTGCACACAACCTGCTTTTGTGGCGTGCAAGAATGAGGTACTGCCCTACATGCACCAGCGGTCTTCATGATGACCTTAAATTTACTGCACTCAAATGCATTAACTGCGGGCGTCAGTTCTTTCCACAGATTGAGCCAGCCGTAATTGTACTTGTTAACAAAGGAGACGAAATTCTTCTGGCACGTCACACTTACCGCAACCAGGACCTTTACTCATGCATTGCCGGTTTTGTTGAAGCAGGTGAAAGTGTTGAACAGTGTGTTGTACGCGAAGTTAAGGAAGAAACTAATCTTGAAATAAAAAACATTAAGTACAGGGGAAGCCAGTCGTGGTCATTCCCGGATCAGCTTATGCTTGCCTATACAGCAGAATATGCCGGCGGTGAAATAAAGGTTCAGGAAGAAGAGCTTTTCGAAGCAAAATGGTTTAAGCGGGATGCTCTTCCTGCAATACCGCGGCCTGGTTCTGTTGCATATAATTTAATACACGGATTATTTAAGGAAATATAATTTTCTTAATTTATTAAACACAGGAGGTTTTTATGCTTTGGGGTGATGCTGCTAATAAAGTATTTGCAGATGCTGTAGTTGTCCGTTCACCGGATAATTTCAACTGGACGTTCATTGCGATTCTGGCTTTTGTTTTTTACATTTACTGGACTGAAATCAAGAACAAGAACTGGAAGGTTATTCAGGCTGGACTTGCACTTTACGGTGTGCACTGGTTCTATGAAATTGTCAATGCAATAATCTGTCACTGTTCGGGTTATGCCTTGTGGACTGTAAGCAATGAAAGCTCAAGCTTTGTTCTTTTGATTGGTGTAAGCTGGGAACTTTCAATGATGTTCTCTATTGCCGGTATGATTTCATTCAAGATGCTTCCTGATGACCGTAATTCAAAACTGCTTGGGCTTCCGTGCAAATGGACCGGAGCTATAAGCATGTCGATTATGTTCTCGCTTTTTGAAATATTCCTTGCGTGGACTCCTGCATTCATCTGGGTTTACAAATGGTGGGGTGCAATTCCTGTTTGCATTACGACTTACATGCCGTTCTTCATTGCTTCTAATTTTGTTCCGGATGCTTCTCCTAAATTCAAGAAGATTTTCCTTATCGGACTCTGGAGCTTAGACGCAATTCTTCTTGCAGTACTGATTCCTCTGGGAATTATTTAAGCTTCATTTGTTAACTGATGCTGCGGGCATAAAAAAAGCCGGTACGTTTTTCCGTTACGAAATGCGTGCCGGCTCTTTTTATTTTAAAGAATTGAATTAGTAAACAGAAAGAATCTTCTGTAATTTTTCCTTACCGATAATCTTCATGAAGTTAGCAAGACGAGGTCCCTGATCCTTGTTGATGAGGGCATGATAAAGTTCAGCAAAGAGGCTCTTTGATTCAAGACCCATTTCTGTAGCAATATCATACATTGCCTGCTGACAGTCTTTGTCTGTTGCAAAAGTGCCAACCTTTGGAACAACTTCGTCCCTTACGCGCTTAACTGCTGTAAGCAAAGGTTCTGCAATTTCTGCTTTAGAGCCGTCTTCGCGAAGTGCAAATTTAAATTCGTCCGGAGCACAGTTGTTAACCCAGTACCATGCACATTCACAGCGTCTCTTAAGGCATTCAACCTGTTCAGGCTTTACGTCACCAAGTGAAGCAATTACCTTATCAATGTCACCAGAGTAAATCTGGAGAAGTGTCGTTAACATACGGAATGCAATCTGGTATGGCATAACATCAGGCTTCTTTTCTTCAATCTGAGAAAGTTCGTAAACACGTGCAGTCTGATTGAAAATCTGTTCGCTCTTAGCCTGTTCTACACCCCATGCGATGCGTTCTGCCTTGTCATATGCTTCGTATACTGCAATTACGTCAATGTCGAAGCTGATTGCAAATTCGTGGTCTACTTTGTTAACGGCAAAAATGTAGCGCAAAACTTCAGGCTGGTAAACTTCAAGAGCATCTACTAAAGAAATTACCTTTCCCTTTGAAGAAGACATTTTTCCAGAAACGCCCTTTAATGAAACAAAGTCATATTTCATTGTGATTGGTGCCTGCCAGCCGTAAATCTGTTTTGAAACAAGTTTAGCTGTATCGTAACTTCCACCCGGACTTACATGATCTTTTCCACCCGGTTCGAAAATAACTTTTTCTTCATTCCATCTCATTGGCCAGTCAACACGCCAGCCTAATTTGAATTCCTTTGATGTACGGAGGTCGCCTTTTTCTTCGTGACCGCAGCTTGTACATTTGTAAGTAACGCCGTATTCACCGTCGTAGTCAATGATTTCTGTTGTGTCTTTGTTACATTCGCAGCAGAATGCAGCTACAGGCCAGTATGCATCTTCCGGCTTCATTTTGTGGGCATCATCGCGGTACTGGTTAAGGCATTTCTTGATTGTTTCGCGCTGCTGTAAAGCCTTCTTCATTCCTTCAGCATAACGGTTAGCCCTGTAGCGTGAACTCTGGTAAAGGAATTCAGGGTTAATGCCAACACGTGGAAGATCCTGTTCAACATCTACTTCATGATGGCGTGCGTAGTTTTCGTTACGGCCGAATGTATCAGGAACCATTGTAATTGGATAGCGTAAATATTTTTCAAGAGTTTCCGGTTCAGGCATATTGAGCGGAACTTTACGGAATACGTCGTAATCATCCCATGAATAAATAAAGCGTACATTCTTACCGCGAGAACGCAATGCACGTACAACTAAATCAACAGTAATAATTTCACGGAAGTTACCAAGATGAACTGTTCCTGAAGGTGTAATACCTGAAGCGCAAGTGTATAAATCCAAGTCGCCTCTTTCTTTAATGATTCTGTCTGCTACCTGGTCAGCCCAGTGGCAGAGCTGTGGATTCTTTTCATTACTCATAATGCGGTTATTATAGAAAAAAATGTATTTTTATACAACAGAATGCAAATTCTTATTCAACGACAGGATAGCATTCAAAGCCGGCATCGCGTAACTGTAAGCCGATTGTGCCTTCTTTGTTTTCATCTACGACAACAATATAGTATGTGTTTCCGGAAGCACGTGTTTCGGTAGTAATTACAGCCTTAAAGCCTTTTTCCTTTAAGCGTGCAACAAGATTTTTAGCATTTTCTTCCTTGCCGAAAAGACCGCACTGCTGACGGGTAATCTTTACCTCTTCTTCCTCAAGATCCTTCATTTGCTCAACTTCAGGTTCTTTTTCCTTAGCAGCAGTTTTTTCTTTACCTGAAGCAGCGGCTGCAACATTTGCAGAAGACTTATCCTTTTCGGAAGTATCTTTTGATTCAACAACAGTCTTTGGTATTTCAAACTGCGAATCTTTTGAATGAGGAACAAAGTACCAGAACGGAACACTCATTATCTGAGCAGAACCTTTTACGACTGCAGCTTCCGGACTTAACGGAAAATCTTTTGTCAAAGCAGAAGAATATTCCTTTTCGCCTGTAATGTACCAGAGTGTAAAAAGAATTGAAGGCCTTACTGCTTTCATTGATTCCATTGAACTGTAAGCCTTGAGCATTACAAGTGAATCCTTTGCCTTTTCAAATGATTCTGCCTTGCACAATGAACTCCATTCTGCATACAGATTTATGTAAGCCTTTATCTTTTCGTCTTTTGTGGCACGCACCGAACTGTTCAAATAAGAGTCTGCAGTTTCGAAATTGCCCGAACAGAGGGCACATCTTACGGCATCAACAACAAGCTGTTCCGGAGTTGCTTTCTTCATACCGGCTGCATCTGCAGAAGCAATGCCCGCTGCCTGTGCATACGAATTGCATGCATCTTCATACAGACCGCACTGTTCTTCGAGACTACCCTTAAAATAAAGAAGTGAACGCTTGTCTGCCGGAGTTGCTGCTTTTTCAAGATTATTCTTAACATAAGTAATTGCGTCTTTTACATTCTGCTTTTCTATTGCCTTGTCATATATTTCTTTTGCAGAAGAAGTTTTTGCAGATTGAGCAGCAATAAATGAAGTACATGCTGTAAGGAGAAGAACTGCACTTAGTAAAATACGTTTATTCATCAAAATATTCCGCAATTATTTTTTAAAAGGATTTTTGAACTTTCCGCCAAAGCCTTTTTTCTGAGAAGCAGGCTGTGAACCGTCTGCAGAAGATTCGCCGGCAGTTTTCAGTGCCGATTCAACCTGTTCCTGAGTAACAATGGCTTCACTTTCATTCATTGAAGAAAGCTTCATGCCGATTGATTTCTTCAAGTCATCAAGTTCAGCCTTTGTCTGCTTAAGCTGTTTCTTAAGCTTGAATTTTCCGAATGTAAACGGAAGCGTAAAAAGAATGCCTAATGCAAAAGCAGCAACTGCGAGTACAAAAACAGGAATGTCCTTTATTTCCTTAAAGAACCACAGTGTGCATGTATATTTCCAGTTAAAGCCGGAAAGAAATGAAACCAATACTACTACGATAATTATTAATATAACTTTTACAGGCATAACTTTTTCCCAAAAAAAATCTTATTTCAATTATACAGCAAGTAATTTCTATTTGCAAAGAGTACCGCGGAACGTGTTGCCGTTAAGACTGTCTATGCGGACTTTTACAAACTTGCCGATCAGCGATTTGTCTGCTTCAAAAACAATGTTTTCGTCCTGCTGTGTTCTTGCGATAAGTTCTTTGTCTGTATCGTGACTTACATTCTGAACAAGAACCTTTATTTCCTGCCCTACACGCCTGCGCATTTCTTCGCGTGTTATGATAAGCTGCATGTCGATTATTTTCTGAAGGCGTGCTTTCTTTTCTTCAACAGGAATCTGGTCGCCCATAGTTGCAGCCGGTGTTCCTTCGCGTATGTTGTAGTAATACATGAATGCGCTTTCGTAACGAACTTTCTGCATAAGGTCTACTGTTTCGGCAACATCTTCTTCCGTTTCGCCAGGGAAGCCGAGCATTACGTCTGTAGTCATTGAAACATCCGGAATGCGTGTGCGTATCCTGTCGACAAGTGCAAGGTAATCTTCCTTGCTGTAGCGTCTGTTCATTGCCTTAAGGATTTTTGTTGAGCCGTGCTGTACAGGAAGATGAATGTGATGACACAGGCGTTCTTCGTTTGCAATTACTTCAATTACTTCGTCAGACAGATCCTTTGGATGAGATGAAACAAAGCGTACCCACTCAATGCTTGAATTGATTGAATCAAGGAAGCGGCAGATTATCGTAAGAAGCCCCGCAAATTTTACAGGACCGTTTTCGTCAGATGAACTGTATGAGTTTACGTTCTGGCCAAGAAGAGTAACTTCCTTAACACCATAGCCTGAAAGTACTTCGAGTTCCTTAAGTATTTCGTTGACAGGACGGGAACATTCCCTTCCGCGAACATAAGGAACTATGCAGTAAGTACAGAAGTTGTTGCATCCGTGCATGATCGGAACGTAAGAAGAAAAGCTTCCCTTTTCGTAAGACAGTTCTGCAAACTTATATACGTCCTTGTCGTCAGGCTGAATTGCGTCTACTGTTGTACCGGTACGTGCTGCTTCTTCAACAGCATTTATTATTTCGCCGAAATGATTTTTTGCGTAAGTGCCTACTACGTAATCTACTACAGGCCATTCTTTTTTAAGTGAATCAAGGAGTCGTTCTGCCATACAGCCCATTACGACAACTGTAATAGGTTTTGGTCCGTCCTTAACGTAATCTGCTGCAATTTCAAGGGAGCGTGTCTTTGCTTCCGGCAAGCAGTGGCGTACTGCCTTTAATCCTGTGTAATATCCTAAGCGGCCGAATATTCTTGTTTCTGCGGTTGCGCGTACTGAGCATGTATTTATTATGATTAAGTCTGCTGTCTGCGGATTGTCAGCCTTTGTCCAGTTTCGTGCGAGCAGTAACTGTTCTACACTTGCTGACTCTGCTAAATTCATTTGACAACCGTATGTTTCAAAGAAATATGTCATTATCTAATTCCTCAACTGTCTACTTTTTGCATTAAGTGCGCCGATGTTTCCGTTAACATTCACCAAATTCGGCACAGGCGTATGCATTGTGGTAACGAATTGATTCTTCCGTTTCGCACTGAACCGTAAACCATTTGAAATTCATCTTCTTAAGCCCAAGATATACTTCACGGACAACATCTTCAACAAAACGCGGATTGTCGTAAGCGTGTTCCGTAACATGCTTTTCGTCCTGCCTTTTCAAAACGCTGTACAACGGAGAAGAAGCACATTCTTCAATCATTTCAATTACATCTTCAATCCAGAAGAATTCAGAATAAAGCACCTTTACCTTAACAGTGCCCCTCTGGTTATGTGCACCGTATTTAGAAATAGCCTTACTGCACGGACACAATGTTGCAACAGGCACTTCAATCGAAACAAAGAATTTTCTGTTTACTGAAGAAGTTTCCTTATCAACAGCAGCTTCTCCTTCGTAACTGCAGATGTATTCCATAATTCCGGCTGATTCAGAAACAGGAGCTTTCTTTTCAATGAAATACGGAAACGTAATCTTACCGAAAGCGCGTTCTGCATCAAGCTTAATTCTTATTTCATCAAGCATGTCCAGAAAATGCTGCATCGAAATGTCTTTGTGATATTTGTGGAACACTTCGATAAAGCGTGACATATGAGTGCCCTTGTAATTGTGCGGAAGGTTAACGAAAAGATTTACTGAAGCTGTTGTGTTCTGAATCTTTTTTGTCTTATCAAGAACCTGTACCGGATACTTAAGCTCTTTTACGCCGACTTTGTTAAGAGGAACTTCACGTGTATCTAAAGTGTTCTGTATGTCTACCATAATTTATTCTGTTCAGTCTGCTAATGTACGCTCTGCACTTTCAAGAGTATTCTGCATGAGCATTGCAATTGTCATTGGACCTACTCCGCCAGGAACTGGTGTAATGAAAGAAGTCTTTTCCTTAAGGTCATCAAAGTCACTGTCACCAATAAGACGGAAGCCTGATTTCTTTGTGCTGTCAGGAATGCGGTTAACGCCAACGTCAATGACAACAGCGCCTTCCTTAACCATATCGCCTGTAAGTGTATGCGGATGTCCTGAAGCTACGACAACAATGTCTGCCTGACGCGTAATTTCTGCCATATTTTTAGTACCGGTGTGGCACATTGTTACTGTACAGTTTGTTTCCTTGCGTGCAAGAAGAATGCTTACCGGTTTTCCTACGATATTGCTTCTTCCGATAACGACTGCGTGCTTTCCGCTTGTTTCAATGCCCATTCTCTGAAGAAGTACTATAATTCCGTGTGGTGTACATGGCAGGAATCCAGGTCTTCCGATAAGAAGATTGCCTACACTTACCGGATGGAAGCCGTCAACGTCTTTTTCCGGAGAAATTGCCATAATTACTTTTTCAGAATCAATATGCTTTGGTAACGGAAGCTGTACGAGTATTCCGTGTACAGAAGCGTCTTTGTTCAAATCGTCAATAATCTTAAGGAGTTCTTCTTCTGAAGTGCTTTCCGGAAGATGCATGCTTCTGTCTGTCATTCCAACTTCTGCAAGTGCCTTCTGCTTGCCTGTTACGTAGCTTACGGAAGCAGGATCTTCGCCTACAAGAATTACTGCAAGGCATGGAGAAACGCCCTTTTCCTTAAGCTGGGCAACTCTTTTTGCAACGTCTGCACGAACATCAGCAGCTATCTGTTTTCCGTCAATAATCACAGCACTCATAATGTAACCTTCCATTAATACAATAGTTTAATTAGTTGAATTTAGGGCGTAAAAAAGGTAAAATTATGCCCAATCCATAAGATAGTGGATATTTTACTGAATTTACCAATAAATTACTACAAGTGTACAAAATGTGAGGATTTATGAAAAAGATACTTGTTTTTGCAGCATTGGCACTGCTTCTTACAGCACCTTTGTTTTCACAGGAAGCTGATTCAAATGAAGAAATGCCGGATGAAACAATTGTTAACGAAGAAGATGAATTTGAATATAAACTGAACCAGAAAGGCGATATGTTCCTCCAGTTTACGATGGGAGGCTCTCTGCCGCTTAATTTTCCTGATGTAAAAAGTGTCTTCAAGGGAACACAGAAACTTGGCTTCGGCGGAATCTTCGGATTAAGCTTCAACTATTTCCTTTCTGAAGAATTCATTCTTGGCGGTGAACTTAATTTTGGTTTCAACAATTCTATTGCAAACCATGTATTCAATTACATACCGATTATGTTCTTTGCTTCGTATCAGTTCAGCAAAAAGAACTGGGAAATACCTCTAAAAGCAGGACTTGGTCTTTGTGTTGAAAATTTCATCGGTTATCATTACCCGGGTTTAATTGGAAAAGTTCAGGCTGGTGTTTTCTACCGTCTTGCTCCGAGCTGGTCTCTTGGTCTTGAAGGTGCTTATTATTTCATGCCTCAGTTTGACAAAGTTTATACGAACAATATTTTCGTAGGAAACTTTGCTGGACTTTCTTTATCATTACGCTATCACTTCTAAGGAATAAGAATATGAAAAAAAGAACTAATTCTTTCAGATTTTTGACAATTTTAATTACAGCCTGTTCGCTTTTTATTACTTCATGCGGTCACGATCCAATATTCAATATCATTGAGTCAGAAGTAAAGCCTGAAAAAAACGGTATCAGCGGTCATATAAATAATTTTGTTACTTTCAAACAGAATCTGTACATCGCAAACAATTTCCTTTATGAAAAGCCTCTTGTTTCTTCAGCTGAATCAAACGTTCTTAACGGCGGATGGACAAGAATAGCTGATTCATCGACAGATTCTTTTAACGGCAGACAGATTGTATTTATTGCAGCAGACAGCAATTATCTTTACGCATACACAATAACATACGGTTTAAACGAGTCACGCCAATACGTTCCTGATTCAGTCATACTTTTCTATTCCCCTGATGCAAGAAACTGGGAACAGATAGACGATGAACATTTTTCTTCAATTTTAAGCAGCAATTTTAAGGAAGACATTCTCCAAACAGAAAAAAAAGGTGCTGTAATTCTAAAAAAAACAAACGCACCTATCCGCTATATTCTTAAAATATTTGACAATCAGGCTGTATCTGACGCAGACAAGAATGCTTATGTTGTTCTGCTTTGCGACAGGAATGCCAAAGGAGATGAAGAAACAAAACTCTACAAGCTTAATGGAAACGAAGCTCCTGTGGAAATACCGGCAGGAACAAACAATTCACTTAACAAGAACACAATTGTTGACGTAACTTCTGGTTCTTCTGCTAACCCTGAATATTCACCACGATGTTCAATAAGTGCAGTTAATTACAAAGGAAACGATTACTTCTTCGAATATACTGGAGTCATTGCAGACAGCAATTACCTTTATTTTTCTCCAAACAACAATAAAGTATATGTTGCAGACGGATGGGACCCGTCAAAAAGAATAGTAAAGGTATCTGGTATTTTAAAATCTTATTCAATTGAAAATTACGGTTTTACATTAAACGGTGAAACTGCAAAAACTGTAAGCATTAACTGCGGAAACATCCTTTCGTTAGGAATTACAAATGACATGCTCCTTCTTGGAACAGAGTCGGGAATTGCTCACGTTAGTTTTGATTCAGAAAGAATACCGGGTACAGACCGTCCAGTCTTTGCTACAAATGCTGCTTCGGTATTGCATTCTCCATACAACGTAATAAGCCTTTTTGTTTTTGATTCAACAAAGAATGAATTGGACAATGATTTATATGCAGCAAACGAATATCCAGGATATTATTCAACAAGTACAACTGCACTCTTTGAAGATATAGGTCTTTGGGCATATTACCCTTCACGCGGTAACTGGAACAAGGACGGAACTTCAGCAGGAAAAAACAAGAAAACTCATTTACCTGCAGGAAACTGATTTCATTAAGGGGAGCATTCAGTGTCTGATTTATTTGAAGCTACAGATAAAAGTCATGAACCTCTTGCTTCCCGAATGCGTCCCCGCACATTAGACGAATACATAGGACAGGATCACATTGTCGGAAAAGGACGCCTCTTACGACGTGCAATTGCTGCAGACCAGCTTACTTCAGTAATTTTCTACGGTCCTCCAGGCAGCGGTAAAACTACATTAGCACGTGTAATTGCAAATCATACAAGTTCAAATTTCTTAACTTTAAATGCTGTTCTTACGGGCGTTGCAAACATTCGTGATGCCATTGCAAATGCAGAAGACCAGCGCAAGCTTTACAACAGAAAAACGATTCTTTTTGTCGACGAAGTTCACAGATGGAACAAGAGTCAGCAGGATGCCCTTTTACCTTGGGTAGAAAACGGAACTATAATCTTAATTGGCGCAACTACCGAAAATCCTTTTTTTGAAGTAAACAAGGCACTTGTTTCAAGAAGCCGCGTATTTCAGCTTAAGGCATTAACAAAAGACGATCTGTTCAAGGCAGCAAGACAGGCGCTTGAAGACACGGAACGCGGTTACGGTAACTTTGACGTTCAGTTTGAAGAAGGAGCACTTGAGCATCTTGTGGAAACAGCCAACGGTGATGCCCGTTCTCTTTTAAACGCACTTGAGCTTGCTGTAGAAACAACAGAAAAAGAAGGAAATAAAGTTTACATAAGCCGTGAGACTGCAGAAGAATCAATCCAGAAAAAAGTAGTTCTTTACGACAGGGACGGCGATTACCATTACGATATTATTTCAGCATTCATAAAAAGCCTTCGTGGAAGAGACCCGGATGCTGCATGTTACTGGCTTGCCCGTATGGTTAAGGCAGGAGAAGATCCGGACTTTATCTTCAGACGAATGCTTATTTCTGCATGCGAAGATACAGGCCTTGCCGATCCGTATGCAATTTCAGTAATACAAAGCTGTGCTGCTGCCTTTGACAGAGTCGGTATGCCGGAAGGAAGGTATTTCCTTGCACACGCAGCACTTTATCTTTCTACTGCACCTAAGTCTAATTCTTCAATGGCATTTTTTGATGCACTTGCTTCTGTTGAAAAAGAAGACGCTGATGTGCCGAATCATCTGCGTGACGCAAGCCGTGATGCTGAAGGTTTTGGACACGGAGCAGGTTACCTTTACCCGCATGCTTACCGCGACCACTGGGTAGCACAGCAGTACTTACCGGATGCACTTGTAGGACGAGTTTTCTTTACGCCAAGCACTCAGGGTTACGAAGCAAAGATTCACGATGACGTAATGAGCCGCCGCGAAGTTCAGATTGCAGCAATTCTTGAGCAGCAGGGAAGCTTTGCAAAAAACAGCAGCACTTACAACATGTACGCTGACATGCATCCTGAAAAAGGTGAAATCTTTTCAAAAGACAAGTCACCTTCTGATGAAGACATGATAAATCCTATTTCAGAATGGTGGATAAATGAACACTTCAGGGGCGGAAATGTAAAGAAAGAAGAAAACCTTACGTTCTCTCCGGAAGACAGGCGCAAGAATGCCGTGCTTGATAAGGCAGAGCGTCAGTGGCGCAACCGCATTGATACTAACCGCGCAGAGATTCTTTTCAAGATACGCGATTCAATGACGGAACTGGCTGTTCTTTTACGCCATCACCGTTCGCTAATATGGAATGCCGACAACGGGCTCTTAGTGTTTGACATTACGCGCAAGACACCTGAAGGCTTAACATGCGGAGTATGCCGTTCGCAGAAAGGAATGGAAGTTATTTCTCAGTACGCTTCTACCCTTTCTGATCTGGACAAACCGCAGCTTGCTTACCTTGCTTCAGGCAGCAACTTAAAGGACGGACAGTTACGAAAGGCTGCACAGCTTTTCAATGACGTAATTTTTGACAGGATATTCCTTCGCGACATTATTGCGTGTTCTCAGGACATTGATTCTTTCATTAGCGAAATGAATGACGCTTACGGACGCCAGAATGTAGCTTCTTCTTCAAACAGCAGCTCTTCTGCTTTTGCAGACAAAGACGCACAGTTTATCCTATGCCAGCGCATTCCGGCAAACGGTCAACGCATAAGCACACTTATTGCAGAACAGATAAAGCTTAATGAAAAAGACAGTGACATTCCTGCAGAACTTCTTCCTGCAATGAAAAAAGCGGAAGATGAATTCTTTGGAGACAAAACAAATCCTTTGTTTGCATTCGATTCAGAAAGCATAATACATACACTTGATGAAAACGGATTTACTGTAGCAGCAAAGAAGGAAGTGCTTGTAGAAAAGAGGCATATTACTGAAACAGAAATTGCTTCATGGCTTTTGGCTGACTCTTCTGCATACGGTGCAAAAATCCGTGAAGCTTTGGGCGAAGAAAACACAAACCGCATTGCAGGAATATTAAAAGAGGCTTCTGAAAAACAGCTGTTCGACTGGAAAACAGAATACCTCTTTGTTACTTGTGGAATTAAGGAATAGTTAGTAAACTGTTTCTGAAAAGAATATATTTCTTTTAATATTTGAATTCAGGAGATTTTGTATGAACAAGAATTTTATTTTCTTAGGACCACCAGGAGCCGGAAAAGGAACATTAGCTGCACAGGTTGCAGAAGAATATGGTATTCCACAGATTTCTACAGGAGACATCTTCCGTGAGAACATCAAGAATCAGACAGAACTTGGCAAGAAAGTTAAGGCTATCATGGATGCAGGCGGACTTGTAAGTGATGACGTTGTTCTTGAAATTGTAGAAGACAGACTTAAGAAAGATGACTGCAAGAACGGTTTTATTCTTGACGGTTTCCCACGCACAATTCCACAGGCAGAAGCTTTTGAAAAATTAGGCATTGAAGTTAAGGTTGTTAATTTCGAAGTAGACAATGAACTTATCATTGCACGCCTTTCAAACCGCCGCGTATGCAAAAACTGTAAGGCTAACTTTAACGTAAAATTCATCCCGTCAAATGTTGAAGGAATCTGCGACAAATGTGGTGGAGAACTCATTACACGCGAAGACGACAAGCTTGAATCAATTACACACAGACTTGAAGTTTACCGCAGCGAAACAGAACCTCTTATCGCATTCTACCGCAACTTAAACAAAATGACTGACATCGACTCTGCTCGTGACAGTTCACTTGTTCTTGTAGACTTCAAAAAGCTTTTTCCAAAAGACTAAGCATTGATTCTTAAATAGAAAAGCCTGCTGTGTTAAACGGCAGGCTTTTTTTATTACCGGATAAATTATTTTGTAAGCAGGCACGAACAGTAAGCCTTAACGGCCTCTCCCCTGCCTACAGCATCAAGTTTTTCGTTTGTCTTAGCCTTAACGAATATTCTTGAAGGCTCAACTTCCAGAACAGACGCAATCGACTCAATTACAGCTTTTCTGTACGGAATGAATTTAGGCTGTTCAAACTCAAGTACGCAGTCAAGGTTCTGCAAAGACCATCCTTCTTTTTTTACATCAGCCCATATCTTTTTCAATAAAGTTTTTGAATCGGCATCTTTCCACTGAGGATCTTCCGGAGGAAAATAAGTACCTATGTCGCCAAGACCGCTTGCACCAAGCAGACTGTCAGCAATTGCGTGCAGAAGAACGTCTCCGTCAGAATGAGCTTCTTCACCTTTAGCAGAAGGTATTTCAATTCCGCCAAGAACAAACTTTCTTCCTTCAACTAGACGGTGCAGGTCTGTGCCAAAACCAGTACGAATATTCATTAAAGTGCCCTCCCTGAATTCAGCAAGGTCTTCCCTATATGTAATTTTTTTGTTGCAGATGTCACCTTCTACAATATGTACTTTCTTACCGCTTGTAATTTCCGGAAAGCAGTCCCATATTTCAGTGTCATCCGTAAATTCTTTTGGCGCAAGACGTGCCTTTTTGTGACATTCAAGCAATGGCTTAAACAGAAAACCCTGCGGTGTCTGTACAGCCTTTAATTCACTGCGGACAAGATGACGGTTTATTGTTCCGTCTGCACAAATTTCCTTCTGCGTGTCTACAACAGGAACTGCCGGTACAGAAGCGCCGTATTCCTTAGCGGCATTGATTGTGTCAGTTACGATTTTTGCTGTTACAAAAGGACGTGCTGCATCGTGTACAAGAACTACTGCATCATCCCCGTAACCGCTGCAGTTTTTGGAAAGACATTCAAGGCCGTTGTAATCAGACTGCTGTCTTGTCGCGCCACCCTGAGTAAACAGAAGCTTTGTTCCGTCAAGAAGTTCCT
>JAZUKU010000153.1:0-1980 GCA_045643485.1 Treponema sp.
ACAACTTCAGCCATCAATATTGGCGCTTACATTGCGCTGGCAGGAAAAAAGGTTTTGCTTGTTGACTTCGACAGCCAGGGAAATATGTCCAGTGGTGTTGGCGTAAGCAAAGATAAACCTACAATTTACGAACTTTTAGCAGGTCAGGCTAAGGCAGAAGAAGCAGTTAAGCATTCTGAAGTAAAGAATCTTGATGTAATCAGTGCTTCAATTGATTTGTCTGGTGCTGCAATCGAACTTGTTGACCAGGAAAACCGTGAGTTCTTCCTTAAAAATGCTCTTGCTCCTCTTCGTGATGTTTACGATTACATTCTTATTGACTGTCCGCCTTCTTTAGGCATTCTTACACTTAACGGACTTGCAGCAGCAGACGCTGTTCTTGTACCGATGCAGTGCGAATACTTTGCCCTCGAAGGTATTACCCTTCTTTTACAGACTGTTAAAAAGGTTCAGAAAAGCATAAATACAAATCTTGTTATCGGCGGAATTTTCTTCACAATGTATGACAGCCGCACACGCCTTGCACAGGATGTCGTAATGCAGGTTAAGAGTTACTTCAAGGATGTTGTTTTCAATACAATCATTCCTAGAAACGTTCGTCTTTCAGAAGCTCCTTCTCACGGAAAACCAATCTGCACTTATGATCCTTCTTGTATTGGTGCAAAGAGTTACCAAAAACTTGCAGAAGAGGTAATCAGCCGTGGCTAAACATCAGGGATTAGGCAAAGGTCTTGCCGCTCTCATGGAAGAAGAAGAAAAAGTTGAAACTCAGTCATTTGCAAAACCGGCACCTGTAGAAAAAGCAGCTGCCAGCACAAACGGCGTTCAGGTAAAGGTTTCTGCTTCACTTCCAGCCGGAATTGAAAGTGATTCTAACGGAACACTGTGGGTAAATCCAGCTTTACTTAAACCAAATCCTCGTCAGCCTCGTACTTATTTTGATGAGGCACAGCTTTCAGAATTAACTGAATCTGTTCGTCAGGAAGGCGTTCTTTCTCCAATTATTATTGAAGATGTCGGTGACGGAACATTCTATATCATAGCAGGTGAACGCAGAACTCGTGCCGCAAGAGCAGCCGGTCTGGAAAAAGTTCCTGTTCAGATAAGACAGTATTCGGACAGCCGCAAGCTTGAAGTTGCACTTATCGAAAACATTCAGCGTACAGATTTAAATCCTGTTGAAGAAGCAATTGCTTACATGAAGCTTATGGAGCTTGAAGGAATTACTCAGGATGAAGTTGCAAAGCGTGTCGGCAAAAACCGCACTACTGTTGCAAACTGCGTACGTCTTTTGAAGCTTCCTGAAGACATGCAGCGTTCTCTTGCAGCAGGTACAATTACTTCCGGACATGCACGTGCTTTGTTAAGCGTACTTAATCCTGCTGACCAGCGTGTTCTTTTTGGAAAGATTATAGGTCAGGGACTTTCAGTTCGTCAGGCTGAATCACAGGCAACTGAATTAAACGGCGGTTCCCGTGCAGCAAAGCCTGAAAGCGAAAAGCCAAAGAAGCCTGTTGTAGATAACCGTGACCCGGACTTCATTGCTCTCGAACAGAAATTCATTGAAGCATTGGGCACAAAAGTAATGCTTAAAGGTAACGCCGAACGCGGTACAATGCAGATTGAATATTACACAAAAGACGACCTGAACCGCATCTACGGTGTAATCATAGAAAAAAAATAATTTCACATATCTGTTAAAAAAAAAGAAAAAACACGGAGCAGGGGTTCCTTTTTTATTGTATAAGGAATTTATTGTTGACACAAAGAAAAGAAAAATATGCGGAGCGAGGTTCCAGCCCAAAACCGATTTCCGGCTTTCTTGCCCGCCTGCTTTGCGAGGACCCCAGGATTTTGGGAAGGGATCTCGCGGGAGCAGATTTTTCATTTCCTTCAGTTTGAACAATATATTTATTTTAGTCCGCGAAACGCACCTTCTGCCATATCTCGCTGTATTTATCAAGATTTACACCAAGGTCC
>JAZUKU010000154.1:0-8590 GCA_045643485.1 Treponema sp.
AGAAAAGTCATTTGTTCCTACAGACGTACTTATTGATGCCAGTCAGGAATTCCGTCTTCAGGCAATTAAGAATAATGTTACTCGTCTTGATGCAGTACTTCTTACGCATGCACATGCTGACCACATATTCGGTCTTGATGACTTGAGAATTTTCAGTTTTACAAAGCCGGAAAAATCAGGTGTTAAAGGCGGGGAGACTCCTTCAAAAGAAGAAAAGAAGCCCCTTCCCATTTACGCAAACGGCTGGACACTGCGGTACATAAAAGGTGCTTTTGCATACGCTTTTGGTGCTGTAAAGCAGGGCGGTGGTGTACCTAATCTTTCACTGAATGAAAATGCTGTCTTTACTAAGGAAAATCCGCTTAAAATAAATGAACTTGAAATAATTCCCATAAACATAAAGCACGGTACTACAGACGACAGCGGCTACATCTTTACAAAAGAAAGCAGGACAGTACTTTATCTTACAGACTGTTCATATATTCCCGAAGAAAGCTTTGAATTAATCAGGGGCATATCGGATAAGCCGGAACATCTTGTAATAGACGCGCTCCGTAAACGCGAACACACGACACACTTTAACTTTGACCAGGCACTTAAGGCAGCAGACAGAATTGGCGCTAAGCATACATGGTTTACGCATATGTGCCACGATTTTACCCACGAAAAAATAAAGTCATATATAGCAGAAAATCTGGAAAAATACCCGAATCTTAGCCGTATTGTCAAAGAAGGCGGTTCAGTTGCGCCTGCATATGACGGTCTTGAAATAAGCTTTTAGGCCCTCAGAAAAAAAATCCGCTGACAGAAAACTGTTTTGGGCAAAAAAAAGCCCGTCCTGCTTGAGAACGGGTTTGGTTCAGTTAAACTGAAACTTATTTTGCTTCAGCTTTTGGAGCACCTGCATTAGCCGGTACAACATTAACTTTCTTTGTTACATAACCTTTGCTGAGACAGCGTGTGCAGATCTTGAGTGTAACTGTTGTTCCGTCAATTTCTGTCTTTACTTTCAAAAGATTTGGTCTCCATGAACGGCGTGTATGATTATATGATTTACTAACTTTATTGCCGTGCATTGGTGATTTTCCACAAATATCACATGTTCTTGCCATATCGCTTACCTACCTTAAAAATATACGCGTGAGTTTGAATATTCTACAAAATTGACTGCATCATGTCAATTAATAAAGCCTATTCTAGTGAAAATAAGCCGTAAATTCAAGTAGAAAAAGGACTTATTTGCCGTAAGTATTTGTAATTTCGGTAATCTGGTCGCGGTATACTGCTGCCTGTTCGTAATCAAGCCGTTCTGCAGCAGCCGTCATTTCTTCCTTTAATGCGGCTATGTATTTCCTGCGCTGTGCCGGTACCATAAGGTTTGTACTCTTTTTGAGGACAGAAAGTTCTGTCTTTGCATTTTCTTCTGCATCTTCCTTCTGGTGCTCAAGAATGTCTTCTACAGCCTTACGGATTGTCTGCGGAGTAATTCCGTGTTCCTTATTGTATGCTTCCTGTATTTCGCGGCGGCGCTTTGTTTCCGTAATTGCAGCCTTCATTGCGTCGCTCATTCTGTCGGCATACATTATTACAGTTCCCTGTGAGTTACGTGCTGCTCTTCCTATAATCTGAATCAATGACGTTTCGCTTCGCAAAAAGCCTATCTTGTCTGCATCAAGAAGCGCTATGAATGAAACTTCCGGCAAATCGATTCCTTCACGGAGCAGGTTGATTCCTATAAGTACGTCGTATGTTCCTTCTCGGAGTCCCTTAAGTATTTCTACGCGTTCGAATGTGTCTACTTCGCTGTGGATGTACTGTACTTTGAGATTTAAGCCCTTAAGGTAATCAGTAAGGTCTTCTGCCATTTTTTTAGTGAGTGTAAGTACGAGTGAGCGTTCGTTCTTTTCGATGCGCTGCTTTATTTCTTTATAAATGTCCTGCATCTGTCCTTCTGACGGACGAACTTCTACAATAGGGTCAAGAAGTCCTGTAGGGCGGATGAGCTGTTCTACAATCTGCGTTGATTTTTTGACTTCTTCGGGGCGTGGAGTTGCGGTAACGTAAATTACCTGATTCATCTTTTTTGTAAACTCGTCAAACTTAAGCGGACGGTTATCGAGTGCGCTTGGCAGACGGAAGCCGAAATTGATAAGATTCTGCTTGCGGCTTCTGTCTCCTTCGTACATTGCGCCAATCTGCGGAACAGTTACGTGTGCTTCATCTATTAAGCAGAGAAAATCGTCCGGGAAGTAGTGGAGCAAAGTTGCCGGCGGTTCACCGGAAGCCCTTCCTGCAATTGGACCTGAATAATTTTCAATACCGCTGCAGTAACCCATTTCCTTCATCATTTCTATATCGTAAGTTGTACGTGTCTTGAGCCTTTCTGCTTCGAGCTGCTTTCCCTGTGAGCGAAGTTCTTCTACGCGTTCCGTAAGTTCTTTCTGAATGCGGTCTGTTGCAGTTAAGAGCATGTCTTTTGGAACAACGAAGTGTTTTGCAGGATATAGCTGCAGTTCGTCAAGCTCTTCTATTGTGTCACCTGTTAGCGCATTGAATCTTCTGATGCGTGTAATTTCGTCAAAGTCGAGTTCTATGCGGTAAGCTTCGTCTGTTTCCATATACGGCGGAAAAATGTCGATAGTGTCACCGTGTACGCGGAAGTTGCCTCTTTCCAGAATCATGTCGTTTCTTGAATACTGGAGTGAAACAAGCTTTGCATAGAATTTCTGCGTATCAAGAGTTTCGCCTTTTTCTGCGTGGATGCGCATTCCCTTGTACAAGTCAGGCATGCCAAGACCGTAGATGCAGCTTACTGTTGCTACAACAATTACGTCACGGCGTTCCATAAGGCTGTATGTGGCTGCAAGACGCAGCTTGTCTATTTCTGCGTTGATTGAAGCGTCTTTTTCAATATATAAGTCTCTTGCGGGAACATATGCTTCCGGCTGGTAATAGTCGTAATATGAAACAAAATATTCTACAGCGTTGTTTGGAAAGAACGTCTTGAATTCCCTGTAAAGCTGTGCGGAAAGAGTCTTGTTGTGGCTTATGATAAGGGTAGGCCGCTGAACTGCTTCAATGATTTTTGCCATCGTAAAGGTTTTGCCGCTTCCCGTAACGCCCTTGAGCGTCTGGTAACGGTCACCCCTCTGGAAACCTTCTACAAGCTTCTGAATTGCCTGAGGCTGGTCTCCTGACGGTTCAAATTCCGAAACAACCTGAAACTTTCTCATAAATGATTACTCTGATTCAAGCTTAACTTTAAGCGTTACGTAACTGCCGTCGCGGTAAACCGTAAGCGTTACAGTATCGCCCGGGCGTTTGTCTTCAAGTGCAGAATAATAATCTGCAAGGCCTTTAACCTGAATGTCATTTATTGCAGTAATGATGTCACCGCCAAGATAAATTGTCCTTGAATTGTATGAGCGTCCGTACTGAACTGCATTTGTTCCGCCCGTAAGACCTGCCTTTTCTGCAAGTGAGCCTTTTGTAACTTCGCTTACAACCATGCCTGTGTTTATTCTGTAGCGTGCATAGTTTGCAATGCGGCTTGTATTCTGAATCATTGTTGCATTGATTATACCGCGGTTTACCTTTCCGTAATTCAAAAGGTCATTTACTACACGGCGTGCTGTTGTTACAGGAACAGCAAAACCTACACCGCTTGAAGAACCACTGTTTGAAATAATCATTGTGTTGATGCCGATCATCCTGCCCTGTGTGTCAAGCAATGGACCCCCTGAGTTACCGGGATTGATTGCTGCATCAGTCTGAATCATGTTGCGGATTATTACGTTGTTGCTTTCCTGAATAGGTCTTCCCAAACCGGAAATGATTCCTGTAGTCATTGTACGCTCAAGTGCGAACGGGTTACCGATAGCAATTACCTTCTGGCCGACTTTAAGATTGTCGCTGTCACCGAATGCAATTGTCTTTAACGTAACTCCTGAAGGAACATCAAACTTAAGTACTGCAATATCACTTTCCTTGTCCTGACCTACGATTTTTCCTTCGTAGCTTGAACCGTCTGCAAGTGAAATCAAAATCTTTGAAGCGTTTTCAATAACATGTACGTTTGTTACGACATAACCGCGCTTGTCGATTATGCTTCCCGAACCGGAACCTCCTGAAGTAATTACAGGCTCAAGGAACCAGTCGTATCCCATCTGCTGAGTCGTAATGTTGACAACAGCTTCATTGCATTTTTCGTAAACTGTAATATTCTGAATTTCGTCCTGCGTATAACCGGCATATTCGTTTGCAACTGTGTGAACGTTCTGGCTAACGTCTGCAGAAGGAACGTCTGGTGCTATGACTTCAGCCTTGTTTGAGACAACAGCTTTTTTTTCTGTTTCCACAACAGTAGTTTCATCTGATACTGTTTCAGCAGAAGAAACGTCAGCCTGTGAAGCTTCTGTTTCCTGAACGTCATTTTTGCTGACTGCTGGAATTATAAAATTAAAGGTAATCAGAAGAACTGCAGCAGCTGCAAGAACTGCGCTAATAATTGAGCGGAAGACTACCTGATGTTTAGAATATAGTTTCATATTTAAAATATAACGAATTTACGCAATATGGTCAAAAACTCATTACATAAACGGACTGAATAATCTGCAGAAAGACCACCAGGCCCTTACAGTGACTGGTTTTGCAGAAAAATAAGCCTTATCTGCTTTCATTGAAATTTTTTCATCTTCAAAGAAAATATTTTCATGTTCGCGAGAGATTTTGCTGTCGTAGAAAATGACGTTCTGTTCAAAGTGAAGGTTAAAGCTTCTGTTGTCAATGTTTGTTGTTCCGACTGAGCATATTTTTCCGTCTACTGTTATTGTCTTTGCGTGAATGAATCCCGGGTACAGAAGAATTTTTACGTCTTTTTCAAGAACTTCCCTTGCGTAATCATATGAAGCTGCCTTCATGTAGAATTTGTCCCATTCGTGCGGAATCATTATGCGTACGTCTACTCCGCTGTAGGAAGCAAGCTTTAATGCATTTAGGAAACCTTCGTCCGGAGTAAAATAAGGCGTCTGAATGTAGACTGATTTTTTTGCATTCATAATCATTCTTATCAAAGTATCTTCAATTTCAGCTTTATGGGCATCATCCGGTCCGGCAAGAATCAGCTGTGTTGGAATATGTCCTTTTTCAAACTGTGACGCAAGAAGCTTTCGTTCTGTATTTGTCTTTATGGCAACAGTAATTGTTTCCACAACTTCTGGAGGAATTGTTCTCTGGAATTGTGTAAGGGGAATGGATTTTTTGTTGAATGATTCCATTGCATACCAGTCAATGAAAAAGCTTGTGTGAAGTGCAAACAGGCTGGTTCCTGTTAACCTTACGACTGTATCGCGCCAGTTCAGTTTTTTGTGCTTGTTCTGGTTTGCATATTCGTCACCAATATTGATTCCTCCGGTATAGGCAATTTTACTGTCGATTATTGTAAGCTTACGGTGATTGCGGTAATTCAGTGTAAGGGGAAGTCCGAGCCTTATCTGAAAAAACGGTCTTGTCTGACCGCCGGCTTTATCTATTTTGCGGAAGAAAAGTCTTCTTGTAAAAAGAGAGCCAAAGTCATCGTAAAGAACTTTTACTTCAACACCTTCCTGTGCTTTTCGGCAAAGTATTTCTGAAATGCGTTTTCCGATTTTGTCTGCCTTGAAAATAAAGTATTCCATGTAGATTGACTTTTGTGCATTTTCAAGTTCGCTGCATAGTGAATCAAAAAAATCTTTTCCGTTTGTAAAGAAATGTACGCTGTCCGTAGAAAGAAGAAGACTGTCTCCCTTAGAAAGATTCATTTCTGCAAGCTGATGAAATTCCTTAAGTGAAGGCGAAAGGTGAGAAAGTTCTTTATTGAAAATACTTTTCTGTTCAACAAGAAACGGCTTGAGTTGTGCATTCATTTCAGTGTTTGCCTGGGACATTTTTTTTGTTCCCGTAAAGAAATGTCCGCTGAACAGCAGGTAGAGAATCATTCCTAAGACGGGAAGAAACAGAAGAATTACAAGCCAAAGTACCCGTTTTGGAGAATCCTTGCGTTCGAAAAAGAGTACAAATGCAACAAAAAGAATGTTCAGTAAAGCACCGATGATGTTTAAAAGAAAAAGCAATGTTTGTGTCTGCATACCTTAATTTAATATAACAGAATAAATTCAATAAGTTAAGGCACAATTACCGAAGTTAACTTTTTTCCTCAAGCATTCCGTGTTCCTTAAAGCTGAAATAATCATTTTTCGTAATGATTATGTGGTCCAGAAAAGCAATGCTCATTATGTCAGAAGCCCTGCGAAGAATTGCTGTAGTCTGAATGTCTGCTTCACTTGGAAGGCATTGTCCGTACGGATGATTGTGTACGCAGATTATTCCCGAAGCACGTTGTGTTACTGCATCACAGAAAACTTCTCGCGGATGGACGAGTGTTTTGTTTATTGTTCCTATCGAAATTACGTTTATCCGCTGAAGTTCATGGGCTCCGTTAAGCGTAATGCAGAGAAAATGCTCCTTCTGCTCGATTGTAAAATGCTTTACGAAAGGAATTAAGTCTTCCGGCTTGTTTATTACTGCGTTCAGGTGGCGGCTTTTTCTTCTGCCAAGTTCCAGTGCCGCTTCTATCAAAAGGGCTTTTGTTTTTCCAATGCCGTTTATCTTTAACAGTGCATTTGTCCAGTTTTCATTGTCGGTGTTTTCTATTGTAAAAAGCACTTTATGTGCAAGTTCTTCTACATGAGTCTGCTGGTTTCCGCTTCCAAGCATCAGCATGATAAGTTCTTCATCTGTTGCAAATGTAATGTCGTTTTTAAGTACAAGTTCCCTTATCTGAGGTTTGTTAATCTGATTGTCCATGATGTCTCCAGTATTCAATATTTGGCATGTGCTTAAGAACCGGCTGATCCGGTACCGTGATGCCCTGTATATTAATATTCAACTGAGACAGCAAAAATGTACAAAATATATGCTTTAATAAATTCTTTTTTATCGATATAATCTATCTCAAGGAGATAGGTATACTATGAAAAGAAAATTCTGTCTTGGCCTTCTTGTTTTATGTGCCGTTTTTTCTACACAGTCTGTTTTTGCTAAAGACTGGTATGTCTGCTTAAGTTCATTCAAGAACAGGGAAAATGCTGAAAAATTCCAGCATACTCTTGAATTAAATGGATTGCCTTCTTTTCAGGAAGAATTTGAAAAAAGTGACGGAACTTATTACCGTGTTTTCCTGAACAGGGGATATTCTTCCCGTGATGAGGCAAGAAATAAAAGTATTGAACTTGAAAAAAGTGCCTTGTTCAAAAGACTTAAGATTAAGGGCCTTTGGATTGCGTATACAGAGCCTTATGTTATTGAAATAGCACCATCTGCTGCTGAGGATGATACAGTTATAGAAGCACCTGTCGTAAGGGAAGTTCCTGTTCAGGCCCCTGCAGTAAATAACGTTCCGGCTGTAATTGAACCGCCTGTTCCTGTTGCACCACAGGAGCCTGCTGGAATTATTCTTGAAGCAGAAGAAGTTCCTGCTGCAGAAGAAGATTTACCAGAGGCAGAAGATATTCCTGTTGTTCCGGAAGAAGAAATACAGGATGCAGCAGAAGACATTCCTGAAGTTCCTGAAGCAGCCACAGAACCGGAAGAAGTACCAGCCGCAGAAGAAGACATTCCTGTAACTGAAGAAAATATTCCTGCAGCCGAAGAAGTAACACCGGAACCTGAAGAAGTTCCTCCTGTTCCAGCAGAAGATTTGCCAGATATAGATGACATTCCGATTATCCAGGAAGACATTCCGGAAGAAACTCCTGCTGAAGAGGAAACAGCTCCTGCTGAAACAGAAACTGAAGCTCCTGCAGAAGAAGCCCCTGCTGCCGAAGAAACTGAAATTCCTGCAGAAGAAGCAGAAGTGCCTGAAGAGGCTGAAGCAGACGCTCCTTCTGAGGAAGAACAGACTCCGTCTTATGACTTTGTAACGGATGAAGATGTAGAAGAACTTCCTGACTTGTTCTAATCAGAAATTAATTAATTAGAAAGACAATAAAAAAGGCTGCCTTCGTTTTGAAGTGCACCCCTAAAGTTGGACAAATAAAGTTCAATTTTAGGAGGTGCATTTTTTATGTCCAAATACTCAGAAGAGTTTAAGTTGAAAATTGTAAAAGCGTACTTATCTGGAGAAGGTGGTGCTGGAACAATTGCAAAAAAATACGGAGTTGCAAGAACATGTGTTCAACAATGGATTGCACAGTATGAATTAACTGAAAGTTTTACAAAACCAACACGACATTTTAGCGGAGAATTTAAGCTAAAAGTGTTAAACTATCAGCAAGAGCATCATCTTTCAAATCAGCAAACAGCTTTGATTTTTGGCATAACAAACCAAGGAACAATCTGTGCATGGCGAAAGAAGTATATTACCGGTGGTACTGAAGCTCTGTTTCAAAAACAAGGCAGGCGTTCAAAAATGCCAAAGAAAAGTTTAATACCAAACAAACCAAGAGAAGAATGGACTAAAGACGAAGAACTTGCATATCTTCGAATGGAGAATGAATACCTAAAAAAATATCTGGCCTTAGTTCAGGAAGACGACAGGAAGAAACAGCAGCAG
>JAZUKU010000155.1:0-8385 GCA_045643485.1 Treponema sp.
AGCTGAATGTACGCCCAAAGAAGAACTCAGCGGACTCTTTACGGGAAACAAGGCTGACTGGATTTACGCAGCAGCAACTTTTGCAACACCGCACAGAGGAACTTCAGCTTATCACGTAAAGGACACCGGGCCTGACACACGCAATCTGTTTGAAAAATTCCTTGAGCATGAAAATCAGATTGTACCAAAAGACGGAAAGGCTTACGAAGATCATGCTGTTCCCGAAATGCATTTGCCAAGGGCAGCTGAACTTAACAGATACATTTCTACAGTAAAAAGCATATATTATTTTTCTACAGCAGGAAGCGCAGGTGTTAAGGATGAAAACGGCAATTTTATTCCGGACATGAAAATTGTAGAAAAAATGTGCAGGCACTGTTCAAGGACAATCGGCAGTTTTGAAGGAACAACAGAAGACGGCATGACTTTTACTTCTGAATGGAAAGAAAACGACGGTCTTGTAAATACAATTTCTGCAAAAGCCCCGGAATTTGCCCCGTCAGTTATATTCAATCCGCAGAAAATTGAGCGCGGAGTCTGGAACATAATGCCGGTTGAGCATCAGGACCACATGGGTTTCCAGGGCGGTCAGCTTATCCGCAAGGACATAAACAGTCTTTATTACAATCAGCTTGATTTAATCAACAGGCTCTAGAAAAAACTTTTGCTTAACGGCCGGAATTTCTTTCCCAGAAAACACCGTCACTGTAGCCCTGAATTGATTTGTCTTTTTCTGCATTTTCAAGGCGCTTTTCTGCCCACAGACAGTATTCTGTATTCATTTCAACACCGCAGTATTTTCTGCCAAGTTTTTTTGCAGTTACACTTGCAGTACCGCTTCCCAAAAACGGATCGAATACAACATCGCCTTCTTTTGTTGAAGCAAGAATAAGCTTAGCGTAAAGCTTTTCGGGCTTCTGGGTAGGATGGTCAGTATTTTCAGGCATTGACCAGAACGGAATGCTTATGTCATCCCAGAAGTTTGAAGGATGCGTCAGTCTGAAATTACCATCACTTTCTTCTGCCCAGTCCTTAGGCTTTCCGTTTACTTTATATGGAGCAATTACTTTTCGCTTTATCATTACGGCATCAACGTTAAAGAAGTAGTCTTCAGAATTCTTAACGGCAAACCAAATGTCTTCCATACCGTTCTTCCAGTTTGTCTTTGCACCGCGGCCTTTTTCACGCTGCCAGGTAATTCTGTTTAAAACAGTAAGTTCCTTTTCAAGAGCCCTCTGCAGTGAAGAAGTGCATTTCCAGTCACCGCATAAATAAAGCGAACCGTTTGGCTTAAGTTTTCTGCAAACGTCAGGAAACCATGTCGAAAGATATTCGTCATAATCATCCTGTGAACGCGCATTGAATTTGTTACCGTTGAAATTTTTGGAAAGATTGTACGGAGGATCAATTATTATAAGGTCAGCAAATTCATCAGGCAGTAACTTCAGGGCTTCAAGAATGTCACTGTTTATAGTCCGGTTAATGAAATCACAGTTGTTACGTAAGTCTTCAGAAGTAATTAATTTCTTGCTTAATAGAGAAATATCTTCTTTTGTGAGTGTCAAAGTCCTGTTGTTTTCTGCTCGTTTCTTTTCCATAAATTGCTATATTTTTGCCGTAAAACCACTCTTAGTCAACATTGTCAAGATTTTTTTTAGAAAAAAAATTTGTACTTTTATTATATTTTCAGGTTATAATAGATGTTATATGGAAGAGTTTACCTTAAATAAGAAGAAAAAGAATACCCCATTTATAGTAATGGGTTCTACTTTCCTCTTCTTACTGATTATAAGCACATTAATTCTCATCAACTTAGGCAATTTATACAACGAAAAAAAATCAGCAGACATTATTACTATCTCCGAAGAACTTCATGACCAGATGTATGATACATTCATGAAGAATCTTTCAAAGGTTTTTACAGTAAAAGGAATAGTTGAAAACAGTAACGCTAACATTCCGGATTACACAAATGTATTCAGGGAAATTTTCCAGACAACAAATATCCGTGACATCATGATTGCTCCTGACTGTGTAATCAAAGACGTCTATCCAAAAAAAGCCGCACAGAATCTTCTGGGAAAAAGCTATTTGAAGGATTTTCCGGAAATACTTGATGTTGAAGATTTATGCCTTAAAAATACACCTGTAATTTTCGGACCATATGAAGTTGACGAATACAACATGGCAATTGCAGCAATTTCACCTGTATTTGTTCAGCGCGGACCGGAACGTGTTTTCTACGGAGTTGTTTCAGTTTCAGTAGATTTCCCGCAGGTTCTTGATGAATTGAATTTTGAAAAGCTTACAAAAAAAGATATTGCTTACAAAATCTGGCGTACAAATAACTTAACAAAAGAAAATTACACTCTCCTAGAGTCTGAAAATATAGGCGCAAGCAATCTGAACGAATATTCACGAACATTTGCCAAAAATTATTTTTCTTCAACATTGCTTTATACTTTTTCACCATCAAAAATATTTTTCAAGACAAAGGCATTTTACATCATTGCAATCTGTATGCTTGCATTTGTGTTCCTTATTTCAGCAGCCGTATTCTATGTCGTACGCGGAATAAGTACAGAAGAACGCGAAAAGTTCATTCAGGTTCAGTCAAAGCTTGTAGAAACCCAGGAACATACAATCTTCAGTCTTTCCAACTTAGTTGAAT
This sequence comes from Treponema sp., assembly GCA_045643485.1. GTDB lineage: Bacteria > Spirochaetota > Spirochaetia > Treponematales > Treponemataceae > Treponema_D. The sequence continues at coordinate 2,672 of JAZUKU010000155.1, forward strand.
ACCGTGACAGTGATACAGGAAACCATGTAAAGCGAACAAGCAATTATGTTGAACTCATTGCACGCAAAGCCCTTGAAAAAGGACTGTATAAGGAATTCCTTAACGAAGAATACGTTCAGATTCTGCGAAAAGCCGCTCCTATGCATGACATTGGAAAAATTACAATACCGGATGCTATCTTAAAGAAACCGGGAAAGCTTACTGCAGATGAATTTGACATCATCAAAAAACATTCTGTTGAAGGTGGACGCATTGTACGAGACATACTTGGTCCTGTTCAGACAGAAGAATATACAAACATCGCTACTCAAATAGCAACATTCCATCACGAAAAGTGGGACGGCAGCGGTTACCCGGCAGGTCTTTCCGGAGAACAGATTCCGTTGAGCGCAAGAATCATGGCTCTTGCAGACGTATTTGATGCGCTTACGACTCCACGCTGTTACAAAGAGGTTTATTCTTTTGAAAAAACACTTTCTATTATTCTTGAGGAATCAGGCACACACTTTGACCCTCAGCTTGTTAAGGTACTAGTTGACAGTCAGGAAGATATGCGTGCCATTATGATTAAATTTGCTGAGTAAGATATTTGCCAATGGATCTTAAATTTATCTATGTAATCGGAGTTTTTATTTCTCTTTTTGAACTTGTGCTGTTTTATGAAACAAACGGACGCAGGACCAATAAGAATTTCATAATACTGTTTGTTTCAACACTTGTTTCTAACTTCGGATATGCTGCCTCAATTCATGCACCTGAACTTGAAACGGCAATGCTTGGAACAATGGTTTCGTATATTGGAAGCATTCTGACAATAATGTTCATGCTGATTGTTGTCATGGATTTATGCGAAGTAAATTTCAGTAAAATATACAGAATACTTTTGCTGATAGTCGCTGTTTTCTTTATGGTAATCATATGTACAACAAAAGCAACAGGACTTTTCTTTAAGGATATGTTCATAAGGCATTATCTTGGACTTACACTCCTTGATTTTACGCCAGGTCCATTTGTTTTGTATTATGTCATTTTCCTTGCTGCAATAAACGTTTCTGCAATTCTGGTTGTAATAGACACGCTCAAAAACAAGAAACAGATTTCTAAAATCACATTGCTTATTCTTTTAGGAATGATTATTTTTGGAACTCTTGCCTATGTCATTCCGCTTGCACTTAACATACGAATCAACCTTATGGTATTCACATACATCATAATGGAATTTGGTTTCATATATCTTTCCATTCATGCAAACATGTATGATCTTTCTTCAAACCTAATGGAAGTTTATAAAACACGCGGCGGTTACGGTTACATTGCGTTTGACAAAAAGAAACGCTTTCTTGGATGCGATAACCTTGCAAAAGAAGTACTGCCCTGTCTTAAGGAAATTCCAATAGATACAAAGCTTCACGAAAAGCAGAAAGAAGCCATAGAAGCATTAAATTATCTTGAAAAAGAATGGAAATGGGACGAACATCTTGAAGAAGATTTTGAAATCAACTGTAATGCAATGTTCGTAATCTGTACGATTCATCCTCTTCAAAATAAAAATAAAATCATCGGTTATCTTTTTGAAATACGCGACAACACAAAACAGCATATTTATATCAACGGCATCAATCAGTACAATGAAGTGCTTGAAAATTCAATTGAAGAAAAGACAGCTAAGATTTCCGCAATGCAGAATTCAATTATCAGGGGAATGGCAATGATGGTTGAAAGCCGTGACAACAGTACAGGCGGTCATATTCTAAGAACAAGCGACTGTGTAAGAATATTCGTTAACCGGATACGAATGACCCAGGAGTTTTCATCATGGTGCAATCTGTCTTTCTGCGAACGAATGATAAAGGCTGCACCTATGCACGATCTTGGAAAAATTGCTGTAGACGATTCCATCTTAAGAAAACCCGGAAAATTTAAACCTGAAGAATATGAGCAGATGAAAACACACTCACCAAAAGGAGCGTTAATTGTTCAGAAGGTTTTAAAAGAAACCACTGATGAAGAATTCAAGCGCATTGCAATTAACGTTGCCCATTATCATCACGAAAAATGGAACGGCACAGGTTACCCTTCAGGCTTAAAGGAAAAAGAGATTCCTGTAGAAGCACGCATCATGGCGCTTGCAGATGTATTTGATGCCCTCGTAAGCAAACGCTGCTACAAGGAAGCCAGAACATACGATGAAGCATTTGCCATTATTGAAAATGATCTTGGCAAACATTTTGATCCTGAAATCGGAAAAGTCTTTCTTGAATGCCGTCCGCAGCTCGAAGAATATTACATGAATGCCCTTAAGAAAGAATCACTTTATGATTCAATGGAATTATAATTCATTAAGATTCAATATATTCTTTTCAATCCAGTAAGCAACACCGTCTTCATCACACGAAAGGGTTGTTCCGTCAGCAATATCCTTTACCTGCCGAATTGCATTCCCCATTGCAATACCAGTACCTGTTGCCTTTAACATTCCAATGTCCGCAAAATCATCTCCAAAAGAAACCATCTGTTCTGCAGGAATTTTCAAATAATCTGCAAGAAAAGCTATTGCGTTTTCCTTAGTGGCAGACTTTGGCGAAAACTTATACCACGGAATGTCGCTGAACAGAATTGCACTGCAGTCAGGAAAATCTTTTATGATTGCTTCTGCCTTCTGCTCATCATCTGTCTGTACACAGAACTTCATTGCCGGTTCCGGGAAATTCTTACAGTCATTGTATTTTGATTCAGGCATGTATTGCGTTGACTTGTTTGCAACTCTATTCCAGAAAAAATCATTAAGCGTGTCTACAGTAATTTCTGCATCCGGTCCGCAGACCTCATACACTTTTGAAAAGAGTCCGCGAGTTTCTTCAAGCGTAAATGTTTCTGCATGAATCAATTCATTTTTGTAATAGATGCATGCTCCTGCATTACAGATTAATACTTCAGGATTTATTCTGTCTGTAAAGTCCTTTAATCTTGTAGTACCGCGGCTTGTTGAAAAACCAACGAGTATTCCCTTCTGCTGACATTTCTTAAGGGCAGCAACATTTCGTTCAGAAAGTGTTCCATCACTATGCAGAAGAGTTAAATCTAAATCAACTAAGATAAGTTTTGTTTTCATATACTAGCATTCCAGTATTCAAATACCTTCCATGCAGGAAGAAGCTTTTTCTTCAGGATGAGCAACTTCAAAGCCGCAGTGTGCTTCCATATTCAATTCACGAAGTTCTTTCTTGCCGTCAATATACAGCTGGTAATCAATTCCTGTACCTTCGTAACCGCAGCCTGTTGAATATTCATCGCCTAAAGCTTCCTGTACTATCTTTTCGCGTTCTTCTTTTGTCGTATCCTTAATTAAAATCGATTTCATATGACAGATAATATCATTATAAAAGAGTATGGTCTAGAAATCTTTTCTGACATTATAAGCATATCAGGAATATATATTTTTTTAAATAATATTAAAACCTGCATGAAATTTTAAAATTTTTCGTTTTAATAGATATATCCAATTTCATTTTTATTGGGATCCACTTGAAGGCAATTATGAAATTCCTACACTTTCAGGAAAAAATGCTGTTTACTCAGATAACCTTTCTTCAAGATCTGCAAGGAGTGCTAATTCTTCAAACGGCATAGACGGCCTTTCTTCTTCACTCTTTTCAAGAATGAAAATGACAGAACTTTACGTATGTGGATCCGGTGGCACAGCTCAATATGACGGTCTCTTCAGTTACGAAAATAATTCCACAAAACAGGTTGAATCATTTACTGCATCCGACTACATAGCAAGTACTTCAGTTAAAACAAAAGCTTTTGATATAGACGGTGATGCTCATGAAGATATTTTAATTGCAAGTTTTGACAGAGCCAACAATACAATCACTCTGTATGCTCGTTTGTATAATGCTAAGGCAGATGCTTTTTCAGCAGAAAAAACTCTCTGGACAACATCAAATGAACATGTAGCGGGAACAGCTGGTTCTACTGGAGATCAGGGATTTGACTGTTTTGACTTTACTATTGGTGACTTCGATGGTGATAAGCAAAAAGAATTAGCCCTCAGCATAAGCTATTCAGTCAATGGATATGGTAAAGCAGATGTTTACATTCTTGATGATTATAAAGCTAAATGTGCGCTCTTAGCTTCTTATTCAGAAACAGACGCATTCAGTAAAATTAAAAAGAATGACAGCAGCAAAGTATTTAAGTTTGCAAGTGCAGACTTAAATGGTGATGGACGTGATGAAATTTATGCTGCTATTGGTGCCAACTGTGACGGTGCACTTGGATATTACAAAGTTTATAACTATGATTCTGCAACACACAGTTTACAGTCTCTTGCTAGTGACACATTGGATAAAGGTGACAAATACGGTAAGTTGTGTTCAGCTATCGTAGATATTGGTGATATCGATGGCGATGGTGCAATGGATGTAATTTTTTCAAGGACGTCAGAAGGAATATAAAAACTGTAAAGTTCTCGTACTTTCATATGACAGTGCAAAGAAAAGCTATAACTGGAAAGATTCAGAACTTTACTTCAGTTCATATGATGCTTCATCAAAGAGCTTTAAGAGCAGTTCGGCTTACAGCATCGAAAGGGCAAACGCCAAAAACAATGGTCCTGTCAGCATTTGTGCTACAGCAACTAAAAAAGGTGTTGCAAGATTTGCATTTAAGGGACGCCTTTTGCAGTTTTCAGAACCAGATGTAATTGCTTTGATTGCAGCTCCACTTTATTTCTCAAAAGAATCCAACGGTGGTATAGCTCCTGAATATGCTGATAGATATTCATTCCAATGGGGTCTTGCTTCTTATCCTGTAGCTATTGACGGACAGTATCTTGTTCCACTTGTTACTTACTATGTTGAAAAATAGTCAGCGGCTAATATTTTAAAAGCTGAATAGAACTTTGCTTTGCAGCGCGTTTACTTTTGTAATAAAGCTGCAGGGCAAAGTTTTTTTTCTTTAAAACAAAAACGCCCGCCCCTAAACCGAGACGAGCGTTCTTATGAAGTGTTAACCGAAAAACTATTTAAGGTTAATCATACTCTTGTCGTAATCACTTGGAGCAACATAACCCATAAGGTTCATGAGTGTTGCCGGCCAAGAAGAAATTCCAAGTCCGCTGTTCAATGCACTCTGATCATATTCGCCCTTGTATTCAGGGTCATAGATAATGCCTGGAACTGGGTTAAGTGAATGGCTTGTCTTAGCTTTTGGTTCACCAGATTTGTCCATCTTAACGCTGCCGTCTTTTGCGTGTTCATACATATCGTCACTGTTACCGTGGTCAGCTGTAAGACACATAATACCGCCGGCTTCTTCAACAGCTGCCTTAATGCGTCCAAGCTGTAAGTCCATGCCTTCCATTGAGCAAACTACAGCATTGAATACACCAGTGTGTCCAACCATATCACCGTTAGGGAAGTTCAGGCGGATGTGGTCATATTTTCCAGACTTAATTGCTTCAATAACTTTGTCTGTAATTTCAGCACATTTCATCCATGGGCGCTGTTCGAATGGAACTACGTCTGATGGAACTTCAATATAATCTTCGAGGTTTCCATCAAACTTACCCTGCTTGTTTCCGTTGAAGAAGTAAGTTACGTGACCATATTTCTGTGTTTCAGAAATTGCAAGAAGCTTTACGCCTGTCTTTGTAAGATATTCACGCATTGTGCGGTCAATGCTTGGTGGGTTTACAAGATACTGTGCAG
>JAZUKU010000156.1:0-4962 GCA_045643485.1 Treponema sp.
CAAACTTCCGGAGCAGGATTAATTATACGCAGGTAACCGCCAGGCATCTTAGCATAAACATTGCCTTCAGCCTTATTGTCGCGTGTAGGCATTTTGATTGCAGCTTCACCGCAGTCATAGAAAATATTGTTAACTAGTTCAGCATTGCGCGAAGTACCGCCCCTGTCACCAGGCATAAGTCTGAATGGAACTGGTTTAGCAAAATATCCCGCACTCCTGCACTTACCGATAAAGTTATTCTTAACCTGCATCCTGTCTGTGCCTTCACCGTAAACAGCATAACCGTTAACAACATCATTTTCGCAAAGCTTATACCATCCCGAAGAACCAGGCTCAAACGGAATCTGCTTAGGATCAAATCTTCCTTCAACATTCCAGAAAATATTGTTGTCAATCAGATTAACACCTTCACGCGTACATTCAATGAATATTGCTTCCCTCTGCTCAATTCCGTCACAGAAAACATTCTGCGTAATCCTGTTGTTGATATTGCCGCAGTCAAGCCATATGTGGTCAGCACGCAGCGTCTTCCTGAAAACATTCCGTCTGAACAATGCATTCGTACTGTTATGAAATTTAATTGCACCAGCTTCCCAGGAAAGTTCCATCTTCTGCCAGCCCGTACCTTCAATCAGATTGTCTTCAACAAGCATTCCTTCTGCATAAAGGCCAGCAATACCGCAGACTCCCGCGTTAAGAATCGTACAGCGCCTTATTACACTGTAACCGCATTTTCTTTCCGTATTGATTGTATGATGCCAGCATTCGTTACCGACATCAATTCCAGTAGCATTTGACCAGTCAACAGTACAATCTTCAATAACCCAGTGATGTCCCCTGTAAGCAGAAATTGCACCCCGCTGAGGAATTGGAGCACCCATAGTTGCATGAGCACACACAAGCCCTTTTACCTTAATGTAAGAAAGAAACGGTTCTTCCGGAGCAAAACACTGTTCACGGCAGCTAATTTCAATTTTATGGTCAGAAGGATTTTCATCACCCTCAAGCCTGAAGTGCACAGTCATTCCGTTAGCTTCAACCCAGTAAGAACCTTCTACTTTGGAAAGGTCATTGCTAAGCGGAACCTGAACAAGAGGCTTACCGTCACAGAAAATCATTCCGCGTCTGTTAAGGTAAGTAGTCATGTCAGTTTTTGCAAACTCAATAAAAAGCCTGTCATGAATAATGTTAACTGCACAGAACGGATTGTATCCCCTGAACATATCCGGATCAAGCTTATGTGACCAGACAGAAATATCCTTTCGCTCATTAAAAGAAGTTTCAAAACCCCAGTACTGCCAGTCAGATCCCTGATAAAAATCACTAACTTCTTCAGAAGCTTTTATTATAACAGAATCTTTTTCAACTGCCTCATAGCAAATCATGTTTTCAGCATCAGTGCCACCTTTACGAGGCTTTACACATTCCCTGTAAACGCCAGGAAAAATCCACACATGAGTGCCAGCTGTAGCTCTGTCAGCAGCCGCCTGAATTGTCTTAAACGGAGCTTCTCTGCTTCCATCATTTTCATCACTTGCATTCGGAGCATTCTGATTAACAAAAAGTTCCTGTGTATATTTACAATCCTTTTCCCAAAAGTCGAATAAAGTACCGTCAGCCAGAGTATCGTTATAATTCATACAACCCCTTCTTTTCAGTGAAATCATATAAATTATATCATGGGTATATTAAAAAAAATAAAACTATAATGGATTAATCTTTTTCCTTTTATTCCGGAATTTCGTAAGTCTTCATCATGCCCTTACCTTTTACGTCACACATAACTTCACGGCATTTAAATGAAACATGCAAAGCATCAAGATTATTTTTTACACTTTCAGTCATTCTTATATGAAGAGGAGTACAATTACTTTCCATACGGCTTGCAACGTTTACAGTATCACCCCAGATATCATAAATGAATTTATTCTTTCCAATAACGCCTGCAATTACCTTACCGGAATTCAAACCAATTCGAAGCCTGAATTTTATTTTTGCAGTCTTATTGTATTCTGCAAGATCCTTGTACATCCCGATTGCAAACTTGAGCATAATCAACGCATGCTTTTCATTCGGAACAGGAACACCACATGCAGCCATATATGCGTCACCTATAGTCTTTATTTTTTCTACACCCATGCTTTCTGCCCTTCTGTCAAAGCGGCTTATCAAATCATTGAGCGAAGAAACAATATCTTCTGCAGATGCATTTGAAGTTGTATTTGTAAAGCCTACGATATCAGAAAACAGAACAGTTACATTTTCAAAGGAATCAGCTATTGTCTTGTCGCCGCCGATACCCTTCAACCGTTCAGCAATCGAAACAGGAAGAATATTCTTAAGGAGACGGTCGGAATCATCTTTTGCCATCTGCAGCTCAACAGTAGCCATCTGAATCTTTGTCTCAAGCATAAGCTGGCGTTTTTTATTCGTACGGTTTACGCCAATGAATATAATGACAATTACAATCAGCACAAATGCTGCAAGAGCAATCCAGAAAACTGTCAGCTGATAAAAATGAGCTTTCTGAAGGAAATTGATGTACAAAGGATTACCGGAAAAATCTCCTTCACTGTTCTGTACGTCAGCAACAAAGGTATATTTTCCAGGAGCAAGATTCGTATAGTTTACAGAACGTCTTTCTGTCATATCGCAATACTCTTTATCAAATCCAATCATTTTATATGTAAAGCGGTTGCGTTCGCTGGCAGTAAAACTCAATCCCGTATACTGAATCTGAATATGTTTTGCGTCAGGAGGAATTACGATTGTTTCATCAAACTGTGTGTATTCAGCATCATCAACCATAACGCTTACACCCTGAATAATTGGAAGGACTTTTGAAGAGCGTACACGAACAGGATCATAAATTGCAAAACCGTCCGTAAGCGTAAACCAGATGCGGCCATAACTGTCAATCATACTGAGTGCAGTAGAATTTGCACCATTTGTCTTCAAGCCGTCGTTCTGCGTAAAGTATTTAACATTCAGGACATTCTTTTCCTTTCGAATCACTTCATTCAAATCACTTTCAGCAACATTTGAAATACCGCGGTTGCTTATCATCCAGATATAACCAGTTTTATCTGGAATCATCTGGAAAATTGAATCAGAACCGAGTCCGTTTTCGGAAGTAAGGGTTGTAATATCAAGATCCACAACATCACTGAAGAAGCGGTTGTCATCACGATAAAATCTTGAAATACCTGAACCTGTACAAACCCAGAAAACACCTTCCGTATCCTGTCTGATTTTAAAAATTACATTTCCAGTAAGGCCATCTGAAGTAGTAATTACTTTTGCAATTTCTTCATCCTTAAGGACATAAATACCACCGCCGTCAGTTCCTACCCAGATGAAGTCTTTTTCGTCTTCGTAAATACACATAATGTATTCACAGTCAAAACCGTTTTTATTAGTGTAATTTTTTATTGTTCCATCAGCCTTGATTACAGAAAGGCCTGTTGTAGTTCCGCACCAGATGTCACCGTTTGAAGCTTCAATTGAAACACGCGTTTTGTTTCCTGAAAGACCGTCATCCGCAGTCCATTCCTGTATTCCGTTTTTTCCATAACGTATTTGAGCAGGAGACGTATAGCAGTTTACAAGAAGGTCTCCGTTTTTAGTCAGCTCAATATGACGGATACGGATACCCGCAGTATATTCAGTAAGTTCATTGCTTACATATGAGTCATTTTCATAACACATTACACCATTGTCAGTACCCAGCCATACTTTGCCATCTTTATCTTCACAAATAGCATTTACTGCAAACGGCAGTTTATTCATTCTGAATTTACCGGGACTGATTTTGCCAACACCAGATTTATCTGTTGCAAGCCAGACGTTACCTTCGCGGTCGCCCATTATTTTTGCAATCGAAGCTGAAGAGAGTTCATTGTCATCACTATATTCAGAAAATTCTCCATCCCTGAAAAGAATAAGGCCTTTTTCCGTACCAAACCAGATTGAACCGGAATCATCTGCATATATTGACCAGGTAATTGTTGAATCAAGAATTGTACCTGTTTCTATTTTAACTACAGAACCGTTTCCTGCTTTATAAATACCTTTCTGGCTTAGTCCAAACCAGAAGTTACCGCTGTTATCCTGTCCTATTGCAGAAACAATATAATCTTCCTGATCATTGAAATTTGAATAGCGTGTAAATGAATTATCTTTATAAACAAAAAGACCTTTATTATCTGCTGTCAGAAGCCACATTTTTCCGGCTGTATCGCAATAAAGATGATTAACCAGTACCTGAGAAACATTTACATCATTCGATGCAGGTGTAATTATTTCTCCATTCTGATTAATATAAACTACTCCCGAAGCAGTTCCAACCCATATGTTTCCGTTTTTATCTTCTGTTATACTTCTTATTGAATTGTTAGGAAGACCATTTTCTGTTGTGTAAAAAACATCTTCTGTTGGCGTTATTTTCTGAACACCTTCATCATTTGAACCAATCCATATATTCTTTTTTGAATCTTCAAATAATGTACGTGCTGAAATAAATCCGTATTTTCTGTCTGATTTTACTTCTGAATATTTGTTTATTGTTATAAAATCAAATCCATCGAATTTAACAAGTCCTTCATAAGTTCCAAAATACATGTAACCGTCTGAAGTCTGCATTATGTCTGCTATTGAATTGCCGGGAAGTCCGTCTGCAGTAGACCATGTTCTTGCAACGTAATCATTTATACCTGCAAATTGTGCAAAAATGTTGAATGATAAAAAAACAAATAAAAAAGAAGATATAATAATTTTTTTCATGGAAATCATTATATCATAATATCTAATTTTTTTTTAAACAAAAAAAAGCCGGCAGCTTCCTACTTTCCCGGAAAAGATCCAGTATCATCGGCGCAAGTGAGCTTGACTTCCGTGTTCGGAATGGGAACGGGTATTGCCTCACCGCTATGGCCACCGGCATTATTAACTATGCCAAAGGTT
>JAZUKU010000157.1:0-9859 GCA_045643485.1 Treponema sp.
CGGTTGCGTTCAATTGAATTGTTGTCGAGGTAGCAGTTCTTTGTATCAACTCTGCCAAGACTGCGTATTGTTCCGCATTTAAAAAGAAGTGCTTCTGATAAAGTTGTTTTTCCTGAGTCTACATGAGCTAGAATTCCTAACGTAACTTTTTTCATTTCAGACTCAGGATTTTTTTAACGTACCTTGAAGAATATTCCTATCATGGCAACTGTAATAAGAATCTGAATGATCATGAATTTAATAAGTACCTGTGTAGGTGACCATCCGTGATTCTTACGCATGTGGTCGTGAAGAGGAAAGCGAATGTTTTCAAAAATTGATATGTGGAAGAATCGTTTGAGTGCAACTTTAAGAAGTCCCATTCCTCCGTTAACGAATATGATTGATGATGTTGCAAAGATTAACAGAGGGTTGCCGCTTACCATAACGCATACGCCTGTAAAGAAACCGAGTGCACGGCTTCCTGCATCGCCCATAAGAACTTCACTTGGGAAAGCGTTGTGCCATAAGTAACCCATCAATACTCCTGCAAGACAGAATGTCATTACTGCCCAAGAAGCTCCGTCTTTAAGATGAGGAACAAGAAGGTAAGCAGAAATATCTTTATGGCCAAGAATGAAGTAGAAGATTGCGCCCATTGTAAGAAGTGCAATTAAAACTAATGTTGAACTCAATCCGTCAACGCCGTCAGTACAGTTTGTTGTGTTTACTGAAGCCCAAAGCATTATTGTTGTAATGACAATGTAAAGCCAGAACGGAATGCGCAGGGTACGTGATGTAAACGGTAACCAGAAATAAAGGTTTCCGTCTGCAGAGTCGTTCTTTAAACAGTAAGCAAGAAGAAATGCTGCTGCAAGACAAACTACTAAATCAAGAAATGCCTTTAAGTATTCACCCCAGCTTGTAACGCTTCTGTCATCGAGGAATCCAGTAAGCATCATGAGCCATGTAAGTATGAGTATTCCAATCTGAAGCAAGTCCATTGGAACGAATATAAAGCATAGAAGAACGTAAAGTGTAATGAAGAATACGCCGCTTCCTGTTGGTTTGCCTTTTGCTGCTTCTGCTGTAAGTGTAAATTCACGGCCTCTGTCGTGAGGAAGGTATTTGTAGAATTTCGGTAAAAGCACTTTTGTAAGGAAAAATCCTATGTAAAGTGCAAGAGCAATAATTACTGTGTATGACTGAAGAAGACGAGCTGGTCCCCAGACTTCTTTTAATATCCCACCTAGATAAAATAACATTATTCCGCCTCTTAAAGTCTTATATTATCAGAAAAAAATGTACCTATCAATATATATTAAATAACACCTAGACGAAGAAAAACACCCTACGCTCTCGCGGGCTTTTGCGGTTATTTAAATTTCGATTGAATAATGATATATTTTTTTGCATGAACATTATTGCAAAGAAAAATTTACTGGACGGAACTATACAGGTGCCTGGTTCCAAGAGCCATACAATCCGTGCGTTACTGCTTGCGTGTCTTGCAGAAGGTGAATCTAAGATAAAGAATCCTCTTCCAAGCGCAGACTGCTATTCAACAGCAAATGCAGTTCCGTTGCTTGGAGCACAGATTGATTTTGGTATCGGAAGCTCTTCTAAGGAAACAGTGTGGAGCGTAAAGGGAGCCGGAAAAAACATTCATTGTCCTGTAAAAGTTGATGTCGGCAACAGCGGTTCACTGCTTTATTTTCTTTCTGCAATATGTGCAACTCTTGACGGAGAAACAATTTTTGACGGTGACGAAAGCATACGCAAACGGCCTGTAAATCATGTTGTAGAAGCATTGAGCCAGCTTGGTGCAGAATGCTTTACGGAAGACGAATTGAATAAATACTGTCCGCTTCATGTTAAGGGAATTGACTGTACGCAGAATAAAAATCATTCAGTAACTACGGCAGGTGAAATAAGCAGTCAGTACATTACGGGAATAATGCTTGCTGCAACAAGACTGAACGGAACTACGCAGATTAATCTTACTAATCCAAAAGAAACTCCTTACTTAACAATGACGCAGAAGTGGCTTGAAAAAGTAAATGTAAAAACAGACATTTCTCCTGATTACAAAAAAATTACAGTCGAAGGTCCTGTTAACATAAAATCTTTTGAAACAACAATTCCAAGTGACTGGGAAGCAGTTGCATTTCCACTTGTAGCAGCTTTGTTAACAGACAGCGAAATTACGATAACAGATATAGACGGCAGTGGAACTCAAGGTGATGATGCAATTGTCGGCGTACTTAAATCTCTTGGTGCTGACATTGAATGGAACCGCGAAGCAAAAACAATTACAGTACGAGGCGGAAAAAAAGCGCGTAACGGAACGGGACGTCTGTCTACGGAAAATCTTGAGGGCAATGAGCTTCATGTAAATCTTTCCGGTTATCCTGATGCGCTTTGTGCAATGGCTGTTGCTGCCTGCTTTACGGAAGGAACTGTTTATTTTGAAGACTTGAGCGTATGCCGCAGAAAGGAAACAGACAGAATTGCAGTTATGAAAAAAGAACTTTCAAAAACAGGTGCGTGTGTTGAAGAAGGTGAGGATTTTCTTGTTGTACACGGTCATTCTCCTGTTAACAGCGATGGTTCTGCAAATGCGGAATTCAAGCTTCATGGTGCTCAGATTGAATCTTATGATGACCACAGGGTTGCAATGTCATTTGCATGTATGGGACTTGGATTGCCGTCTGGCGAAGAAATACAGATAAAAAATGCGGAATGCTGTTCTGTAAGCTTTCCGCATTTCTATGAAAAAATGAATTCTATTGGCGCAGGTTTTACTCAGTCTTGAGCTGTCTGCAATTAAGACATTACAGCTTTAGCCAACTGATCAGCGCAGCTTGTATTCTTAAAGCCGCATTTGTTTCCAAGTAGCTTGTCTGCAATTTCCTGAGCTGTCATGCCTTCGCATAACTTGCTGATTGCCTTGAGGTTACCGTTGCAGCCGCCTTCAAAACTGATGTTGCGGATTTTGTCACCGTCGCGGGTAAAGTGAATTGCAGTTGAGCAAGTGCCCTGTGTTTTATATGTTACTTCTTCCATAATATTTCATTCCTTCAGTTTTTTATTTAGTTACATTGAATTTGAAAAACAGCACATCGCCGTCCTGAACAACGTATTCCTTTCCTTCCTGGCGATATTTTCCTGCAGCCTTGATTCCAGCTTCATCGCCGTACTGACGCAAATCGTCAATAGTATAAGCTTCTGCTTTAATAAAGCCTTTTTCAAAATCAGTGTGGATAACACCAGCTGCCTGTGGAGCCTTGTCACCAGCGTGGATTGTCCATGCACGGCATTCATCTGGACCGCCGGTAAAGAATGTGCGAAGTCCCATAAGATGATAAGCTGTTCTTGAAAGAGTTGTTAAACCGCTTTCTGTTAAGCCAACGCTTTCCATAAATTCCTTGCGGTCAGCTTCTTCAGTAACATCTGCCAGATCTGCTTCAAACTTTCCGCAGAGAACTACTATTTCAGAACGTTCTTCTTCAGCAACTTTCTTTACTGTTTCAACGTAAGCATTTGTGCCTTCAGCAATTGTGTCTTCGTCAATGTTGCATACAAAAATCTGCGGTTTGATTGTAAGAAGGTGAAGGTCGTAAACTGCTGCTTTTTCATCATCAGTTAAGTCAGCCATACGCGCACACTTTCCGTCTTCAAGCAACGGCTTTATTTTTTCAACTGCACTGAAGTATGGAGCAAGACGCTTTTCTTCATCCTTACCAAGAGCACGAATCTGTTTAACGATTTTTTCTGCGCGCTTGTTGATTGTATCAAGGTCAGCCTGTGCAAGTTCAAAGTTAATTGTAAGGATATCGCTTAACGGATCGATTGGTGCATCTGTTTTTGCATCGTCACGAACATGCTGGATGTCAGGATTGTCAAAGCAGCGTACAACATGAGCAATTACAGTCGTTTCGCGGATGTTTGCAAGGAACTGGTTTCCTAAACCGTCACCCTTTGAAGCTCCCTTGATTAAGCCTGCAATATCAACAAAATCTACTGCAGCCGGAGTTTTCTTTTTTGGCTGGAATACGCTTGCAATAAAATCAAGGCGTTCATCAGGTAAATCTACAACGCCAAAGTTAGGGTCGATTGTACAGAACGGATAGTTTTCTGCCGAAGCAGGTGCTTTTGTAAGTGCACTGAAAATAGTTGATTTTCCAACATTTGGAAGACCTACGATACCGCATGTAAGTTTCATAATATATTCCTTCTAAAATTAATTACGTAAATTGTTATGAAATAATACTTTATTTATTTAAAATACTCAATGTTTATACGGATTTACGCTGAATTAATGCATTTAAAGAACGTAATCTTCAAGGAAACGGCCGACACCAGATTCTTCATTCGTAAAATCTGTCGTAAAAGCTGCAATCTTTTTAATTTCGTCAAAACCGTTTTTCATTGCAATGCCGTATTTTGTTAAGCGGATCATGCTTTCGTCATTCATGCTGTCACCAAAAGCCATTGTGTTTTCCTGAGGAATTCCAAGCTGTCCTGCAAGATGAAGAAGTGCCTGTCCCTTACCGCAGTCAGGCGGCAGCAGCTCAAGAAAATACGGTTTGCTTACAAATACCTCTGCACGTTCACCAAAAGTATCGCGCAGTTTTTTCTGAAGAACCTGAAGCTTTTCCGGTTCGCCTGGGATCAGCATTTTTGGAAAACTGTTTTTTGTGCTTCCAATAAATTCCTTGTAATCAGGAATTTCCTTTCCCTTAAGCTTACACATCTGTACGTCGAGCAGAGTCCATTTTGTTTCAAGCCTGTAAAAAATTGTGTCAGGAGAATAAACTTCTGTCTGAAGATCCATTTCTTCAGCAAGTTCGTCAGCCTTTAAAAGAATTTCCGGAGCAACATTCCTTCTGTAAATCTGAGTGCGTGTATGCATGTCAAAAATACTGCATCCGTTTGTTGCAATAAGAAATCGTCCTGTTTCAAGACCGGCAATATTCAGTCTGCGGACAAACGGCAGTATTCCGTCTTCGGCGCGGCCTGAGCATAATACGACATATATTCCTTTTTGAGCGCACCTTTGCAATGCAGCTACAGTTCTGTCGTCTATCTGCAGTTTAGAATTCAAAAGTGTGTCGTCTAAATCCAATGCAATTATTTTTACAGGTAATTTTTCCATTCTTCAGCCTGACTTGATTTCTTTAACGAATTGTTTCATAAAAAAAGGCCTTCAGTTAAGAAAGCCTTTCTGTTAAGTTCTAGCGTGTTAACTTTCTGTAAACTGTCTTGTGAGGAATGTCGTCATCTATGCCAAGAACTTTCTTCTTCCATTCAACATATTCTGACCAGTTGCCTTCAAACCATTTGACTTCAGAATTGTTTTCGAATGCAAGAATGTGTGTACAGATACGGTCAAGGAAGTAGCGGTCATGGCTTACTACAAGAACTACTCCTGCAAATTCATTGATTGCTTCTTCGAGTGAACGTGTTGTTGTAATATCAAGATCGTTTGTAGGTTCGTCGAGTAACAGAACATTGCCTGCTTCCTTGAACATCATACCCATGTTAAGACGGTTCTTTTCACCGCCTGAAAGTACGCTGATTTTTTTATTCTGTTCTGCTGAACTGAAGTTGAACCATGAACAGTATGCGTGTGCATTTACTTCACGAACAGCTCCGTTAAGCGGTCTGCCTTTTTCGTCAACTGCGCCGAGCTTAATTAAATCAGCACCGCCGCTTAATGTTTCGTAAATAGTTTTATTCGGATCGAGTTTGCTTCTCATCTGGTCAACGTAAACAAGCTTAACTGTTTCGCCAATCTTGATTGAGCCGCTGTCTGCATTTTCCGTGCCCATTGTTCCGTCTGGTAATTCAATCTGCTGTCCTGCTGCCGATGCAATCATTTTGAACAGTGTTGTCTTACCGGCACCGTTTGGACCAACAATACCAACTACAGCACCTGCAGGAATCTGGAAGTCGATGTTTTCAAACAGAAGCCTGTCATCAAAAGATTTTGTAAGCTTTTCTGCATTGATTACTACATTGCCAAGACGAGGACCTGCCGGTATTGAAATCTGGCTGTCACGAAGCTGAACGCGTTTGCTTTCTTCTGCAAGAAGTGCTTCGTATTTTGTGATATGTTCCTTGTGCTTAGCCTGGCGTCCTTTTGCTCCTGCGTGAATCCATTCAAGTTCTTCCTTCATTTCACGCTGGCGTACAGATGCCTGCTTTTCTTCGAGTTCAAGACGCTTCTGTTTTGCTTCGAGCCATTCGCTGTAATTTCCCTTGAACGGATATCCTTCACCACGGTCCATTTCAAGAATCCAGCCTGCAACGTTATCAAGGAAGTAGCGGTCGTGTGTAATTGCAATGATTGTTCCCGGATAATCGCGTAAATGTCTTTCGAGCCATGCAACTGTTTCTGCATCAAGATGGTTTGTAGGTTCGTCAAGAAGAAGAATATCAGGCTGCTGTAAAAGCAAACGGCACAATGCAACACGGCGGCGTTCACCTCCGGAAAGTACATCTACAACCTGATCCGGCGGAGGACAGCGCAAAGCGTCCATTGCAAGTTCAAGGTTTGACTCTAAGTTCCATGCATCTGCAGCATCAAGTTTTTCCTGAAGTTCAGACTGTCTTGCACAGAGTTTGTCAAAATCTGCATCAGGGTCACCGAATGCTTCGTTTACTTTGTCGAATTCAGCAAGAAGGTCTGTTATAGGTTTTACGCCTTCCTTAACAATTTCAATTACAGTTTTTCCCGGTTCAAGATACGGCTCCTGTTCAAGATAGCCCATTGTGTATCCCGGCTGAAGTGTTGTTTCTCCAGTGTAGTCTTTATCAATTCCTGCAAAAATCTTAAACAAAGAAGATTTACCGGCACCGTTTTCACCGATAACACCGATTTTTGCTCCGTAGTAATAAGAAATACTAATGTCCTTTAAAACGACCTTAGTTCCATAAGCGCGACTAACGCGGTCCATTGTGTAAATGATTTTTTTATCGTCTACTGTCTTAGCCATGTGTTTAGTATAAAGGAAGAAAAAAAAAGTCTCAAGCATCAACAGGTATTGCTAATGCAGTTAAGAAAAATACAGATTCTTTTATTTTGATTTATAGTTTTTTGTGTTAACTATAAAAGCAAAAAGTGCTCCCGCGGGAACCTACCTCAAGGGACGGGGCTGCCTCGCTCGGCCTTTGTAAGCAAAAAAAGCCGCAGAATGTCCCTTGAGGTAGAACCCCACTCCGCGCTTTTTGCTATTTCTATTAAGAAAAAGTTTTTACATAACAGACTAAATCTGTATTTTTATATCTGTTTTGTAACCATGTATGTCGGGCTAAGATTTTTTTCTTCATTTACTCAACATATGGTATAATTATCAGTATGAATATTACTGATTTAAAAACACTTCTTCCTTTAACCGTTGTTCAGGGGGAATATGAGGACAAGAATATTACTGGTGTTTATACTTCTGACCTGCTGAGTGACGTTCTTGCCAATGCTGATGATAATGACGTGCTTGTTACGATTCAGGCACATAAAAATACACTGGCAGTTGCTACTGTTAAAGACAGTCCTGCAATTATTGTATGTAACGGAAGGGAAATTCCGGAAGACATGATTGAAGCAGCCCGTAATGAAAAGATTGCAATTTTTTCAACAGACATCAATCAGTTCGAAGTAAGCGGAAAGCTTTACGCAGCACTCAACAGTTAGACAATATGATAATAAAAGCTGACCTGCATTTACATTCATGCGTTTCTCCATGCGGTGATTTATTCATGTCACCAAAAGCAATTGCGGAAGAACTGAGCAGTAAACACATTCAGCTTGCAGCCTTAACAGACCACAACACTACACTTAATTCACCGGCGTTTGCAATTCACTGCAGGAACAACAATGTAGCAGCACTTTACGGAATGGAAGCACAGACAGCAGAAGAAATTCATGTAGTAACGCTTTTTACGACAGTAGAAATGGCAATGGACTTCTGTGCAGGATGGTACGATACTCTGCCAAACATTCCGAACAAGCCTGAAGTTACCGGCGACCAGATTTACGTTGACGAAAAAGATGACATCATTGGCATTGTAGAAAAATACCTTATTACAAGTTCTCCTGTTACACTTGATGAACTTGAAAAGAAAGTGCATGAATACGGTGGACTTGTAATTCCGGCTCATGTAGACAGACAGTCTTTTTCAATGTCGAGTCAGCTTGGTTCAGTAATCGACGGAAAATGGGATGCAGTTGAATTCGTAAAGACTGATGCAGCAAAGACAATGCTTCCTTCGCCGTATCCTGTAATTACTTCATCTGATGCGCATTACATTGAGCACATTGGCAGACGAGCATTTGAACTTGATATAGGAGATGAGCCTCTTGTTCTTGCAGACGGAACTGTTAATCTTAAAGCAGTTCGTGCAGGGTTTGAGAAGCTTGTAATCCGTCCAGAAGGCATGTAGTTCTTTTTTCTGAATCACTTACAGTTTTTTGATTCGCAGATTTTGCATTTTCGTTCGAAAGATTTTTCTTTACTGCCCTTAGCAGAATGTTTTTTGGCGTATGTTCCATGTCAATGAATTCAAGTACCTGTACGCCATAGCCTGACTGTTCAAGGAATTCAGCACGGAGCGCATCTGTTGCAAGAGCAGCAAACCTTTCGCGCAAAAGTCCGTAGCGCATTATTGAAGCGTATGGATTTTCGTCAGCAAAACTTTTCTTTTCAAGCTGCAGATTAATTTCGTGCTGGCAGCATGGTACTGAAAGAATTACTTTCGAACCGGAATCGATTGCGTATTTCAATGCGTAATCAGTTGCAGTGTCGCATGCGTGAAGTGTAATCATAATGTCAGGCGATTTCTGTTCCTTGAACAAAGCAACGTCTCCGCAGACAAAATGCATTCCGCTGTAATTCAATTCTTCTGCAAGTGAAGTGCAGTTTTTGATTACGTCTTCCTTTAAGTCGATGCCCGTTATTTCAACAGGAATATTCATGATTTTGTTAAGGAAATAATAAATTGCAAACGAAAGGTATGACTTACCGCAGCCGAAATCAGAAATGCGCAGAGGCCTATCTTCCGTCATTTGAGTAAGGTCGAATTCAGGAAGAACATCGCGAATGAATTCAAGGAATCTGTTTATCTGACGGAACTTGTCGTATTTGGAAGCAATTACTTTTCCGTCTTTTGTCATAACGCCCAGCCTTACTAAAAACGGTACTGGTGTTCCTTCTGCAATGATGTAGTTTTTCTTTTTGTCGAATGATGAAAGCTGCTTCATGCTGACGCCTGCTGTTCTGGCAAACGGTGTGCTGTCAGGCAAAACGTCTGCGCTGTTAGCAGAACCGTCTGCGCTGTTTGCCTGCCCGCTGATCTTTTTCCGAAGAGTCTTTATTTCGCCGTGACGGTTTGCAAGAACCGTAATTTCTTCAGATTCAGTCTTTTCCGTGACATTTTTAAACAAAGTGCCTGCATTTTTACTGACAAAGTCTTCAACTTCGGAAACAGTCATTGTTTTCTGGAATGACTGCTTTTCAGTAAATAATTCAGCTTCGTATACATCAGAATTTTCGCGCAGCCTTATACGTATTTTTGTATAGGGTTTGCCAAGGACTGATTCAACCTGAGCTGTCGGTTTGGAAAAAGTAACGGATAAAATCATAGTAAATAAGTATATACTTCAATCAAAAAAAATGATACACTAAACGTTATGGGAAAGGTATTTGTATTTGTAAACCAGAAGGGTGGAGTTGGAAAAACAACTTCAGCCATCAATATTGGCGCTTACATTGCGCTGGCAGGAAAAAAGGTTTTGCTTGTTGACTTCGACAGCCAGGGAAATATGTCCAGTGGTGTTGGCGTAAGCAAAGATAAACCTACAATTTACGAACTTTTAGCA
>JAZUKU010000158.1:0-8601 GCA_045643485.1 Treponema sp.
GAATGAATGACGTGGAAAACCTTGCAAAATCGATAGCACGGTTCCCTTCACTTTTACAGACAGCAATAACTACAAACTCAACACGTACACCTCAGGTATTGATTGACAGCATCATTTCTTACCAGGATAAAGGAGACACTATGCTCCACATGCCTTCAAAGGCAAGTCTTGGCAAGGGATTTCTTGTTGCAAAGATACATACGTTCTTTTCCATGTCCAAGCTTGCAAAGAATGCAGCTCATATGTCGGACAAGGAAGTCAAGGAGTATACAGACGAAACAATTTCCATGATGTTTACCCTTATGGCAGAAGACGTATACCTTAACCTTATCCGTGACAAAACGCTTCCTCTTGATTTAAGGCAGGAACTTGCCCAGTCACTCATTATCCTCTGGGAACACAGAAGCGACCAGACTATGTCAGATATAGCTCCAGTCCTTCAGGCAGTATGGTCTGCACGAAGAACACTTGCTCCTGCATTCGGAACAATGATGGGCACAAGCGAGCTGCTTCTTGTAAGCATACAGATGGACGAACAGTGGACAGCTTTCATCAAAAAGCGTCTTGGTGATCCGGAAGTTTCACAGGCTATGGAGGAATTCCTCTTTGGCCTTTCATACGAACAGATTCTTAAGCTCCGCGGCATTCTCCGTGAAAAAGGAATTAAGGCAATCGGTCGTGATGAAGTAAGCATGTATCTTGGCGAACGTGTAAAGACAGACATCAGCCTTGACTACAGGGACTTCTACCTTCTGTATACAGTAAGACGCGACAATGCCCGTGCAAGACACAGATTGAATATTGACGGACCAAAACATACACTAGAAGATTTCTTCATCCGCTTTGTAATGGAAACAAACAGGGAAAAACAGAACAAGGACAGCCTTCTGCGCTAGAAGAAAGGCACATTCATCGAAAGGATTTTTTATGGACACTAAAAAAGCAAAAACAACAGATATTCAGGACGAAAAGCGCTCACCTTACCACTTTGGCGAAAAGCTTCGTGCAGTACGCGAAAAGAAAGGATATACCCTTAAAACCGTAGCACAGAAAGCAGGCGTAAGCGAAAGCCTTGTTTCACAGATTGAGCGCAACCACGTTTCTCCTGCAATCGATACGCTTCTTTCACTTGCAGACGTTCTGGACATTAACTTAAGCTACCTCTTTGAAGAATACAACCGCAAGCGTCCCGTACAGATAATCCGTTCTGACGAAAGGCGTACAATCAACGAAGACGACGTTCATTTTGAAGAACTTGCACAGCCTACGGAAGAAGACGGTGCTCATGCAATAGAAAGCTACTTCCTTACGATTCCTGTAAACAGCAGGACACACCGCGGAAACTACGGTCATCTTGGCCGCGAACTCGGCGTAATTCTTGAAGGAAAAGCAGTCCTTCATTACGAAAACAACACATACGAACTTAACGAAGGCGACAGCGTAAGCTACAGTGCAAGTGCCCCGCATACTCTTGAAAATGCAGGCACAAAACCGCTCAAGGCACTTTGGATTGTAACTCCTGCACAGCGTTTTGTCTGAAACAAAGCCTGTCTGTTTTTAGGACAAAAAAGCCAATTTTGCTTGAAAAAATTAGAAATTCTTACCAAATTTTACCATTTCTTGACCTTAAACATGGAATTCAGTAGAATAGCAGCTGTCAGAAAATCATGTTCTAAGGCAGAAAATGTTGCTTTACTGCAGTAGAATATGTCGCAACTAAAAAAACGCATGTAAGGATTGAATAATGCCGTATTCAGAACCTTCTAATCTTGCTGTGATCGCCTGTCCTGGTGGAGAAAGCTTTGCAAACGAAGTAATTACTCACCTGCGTCACATGTACAAACACCGTTTTTCTTTAAAGAACGATGTCATTTCCAAACGCTATTCCCTTGATAAAGAAAAGCTTACCCAACAGATTAACCTTGAAAACGATCTGCACACAAGTGACCTTTGTGTTAAAGGAATGATTGACAAGTACCGCCCGCCGGTATTCAAAATCAACGCACGCTTCACTTATTTTGCAAACGGTGAATTCAAGGCAGAAATCATTGACTGTATCCGCGGAAAGGATGTATTCATTTTCCAGGATGTAGAAAATCATGAACTCATCACAATGAACGACGGTAAGAACAAAATCAGGATGAGCGTAAATGATCACATCATGAGCCTTCTTGTAACAATCGACGCCGTTCGTCAGGCTGGTGCAAAACAGATTACACTTGTTCTTCCTGTTTACCCGTACAGCCGTCAGCACAAGAGAAAGGGCCGCGAAGGTTTAACAGCTGCATTGCTCGGTCATATATATGAAAACATGGAAGTTAAGAGAATCATTACTCTCGACCTCCACTCTCGCGAAATCGTTAACGCATTCAGCCACACACACTGCGAAAACTTACACGCTTCTTACCAGATCATCCGCGAACTTGCAAAGATCGTAGACTTAAAGAACGGTTCAGAAGATTTAGTTGTAGTTTCTCCAGACACTGGTGCAATCGACAGAAATAAATTCTATGCTACAGGATTAAAGAAACCTCTTGCAATGATTTACAAGGAAAGGGATTATTCTGTAGTTACTCAGGATGCAAAAAATTCAAACATCAAGAGCATCAAGCTTCTTGGTGACGTAAAAGGTAAAGTTGCATTCCTTGCAGACGATATGCTTGGAACTGGCGGTACACTTCTTAAAGCAATGGGATTCCTTAAGGAACAGGGCGCTACAAAAGTTATCGCAGCAATTTCACTTCCTTTCTTTACAGGAAACGCTATCGAACAGTTTGATGAAGCTTACGAACAGGGACTCTTCTACCGCATCATCGGTACAAACGCTGTTTACCACGAAGAACTTCTTAAGCGCGAATGGTACATCAGCACAAATGTAAGCGGTCTGTTTGCAAACGTAATTACAAGACTTCATCACGAACAGTCATTAAGTGATTTACTTGATAACCGCTCAATAATTGATAAACTCATTAAGACTGACAAATCTGCTGACGAAGCAATTGACGAAGTCGAAAAAGAATGAGCACCACAATTCTCTGCGCAGATATAGGTACATCTTCTCTTAAGACAGCATTCATTGACGAAACAGGAAAAGTGCTTGCTTATGCACGAAAGACTTTCCTGTTCCGCTATACTGAACACGCAGCAGAAGAATGGCTCAATTCACTTAAGGCTCTCTGCACGGAAATGACTCTGCAGCTTGGCGGAAACACTCCTGTCATTGACGGAATCTGCATAAGCGGCAACGGTCCAACACTTGTAGGCGAAACAGGCGAAACTCTTCTGTGGAATGCACCTGTTGAACAGACAGGTACTTCCCTCTTTATTTCAAGAATCATCGCTTTTAAAAACAAATACAGAATGGCGTGGGCTTTTGGAAAATACATTTTTTCAGGACCGGAATTCTTAATCTGGAAGCTTACGGAAAATGCAGTAACAATTCTTCCGGAAGAAAGATTCACTTCTGCTTACTGGACAAAGGAAGAACTTATAAAAGCAGGCCTTACTGAAAAGGAAACTGAAAAGCTTCCGCCGTTTGTTGCTCCGGGAACTTGTGCAGGTACACTCTGTGCAGCTGCAGCAGAATTCATTCTTCCTTCATTACCGGGACTTTCCCCTGATGCAAAGGTTTACTGCGGTGCACCAGACTTTATTGCAGCCCTTATCGGAACAAATACTTTGACACCTGGCGCAATGTGTGACAGGGCCGGCACAAGCGAAGGATTAAATCTTTGTACACAAAAGCCTGTAACTGCAGACAACATACGCACACTTCCTTCAGTAATTCCAGGCTTATGGAATGCAAGCTATCTTATTCCTGACTGCGGTTCACGTTTTGCATTATACAAGCAGAAGATTGAACGCATGACAGGCCGCATAAACATTTCATATCCTGACTTCATACAGGAAATTCTTGACGACGAAAAATGTAAGGA
This sequence comes from Treponema sp., assembly GCA_045643485.1. Classification (GTDB taxonomy): domain Bacteria; phylum Spirochaetota; class Spirochaetia; order Treponematales; family Treponemataceae; genus Treponema_D. The sequence continues at coordinate 3,936 of JAZUKU010000158.1, forward strand.
AAACCCTTCACTGCTTGAAGGACGCTCTTTAATACAGATAATTCTTGACGAACTTAAGGAAGGTTTTGAAACCCTTAAAAAAGCTGCAGCAGACAACGGCTGTACAGTTCCTGTAAAAATGACAGTAGCAGGCGGTCAGGCAAAGAACGAAATCTGGAACAAGCTTAAGTCAGAAGTACTCGGCATAGAGCTTACAGTTCCGGAATGCACAGATTCAGAACTTACCGGTGATGCAATTCTTGCGCTTACTTCAATGGGCATTTACAGTTCAATTCAGGAAGCAGCAGCTAAAATCATTAAGTAAAATATTTCAGCAATAAGATGAAAACATACAATCTGCCTGAAAAAATAAAGACACTCATCTTTGACATTGACGGCACACTTTATACAAGTGCACTTTATGTATTTGAGCAGGTAGACGTACAGATAAGGCATTTTGCACACCTTAAGGGCATAAGCGAAAACGAAGCCCGGGCAATGATTGAACGTTACCGCAGGACATATGCAGTACAGAACGGCGGCAAAAAAATAAGCCTTGGCAATACATTCAAGGCATTCGGCATTCCAATCGAAACAAGCGTTGCATGGCGCGAAGAACTTCTTGAACCGTCGCACTTCCTAAGAAAAGACGAACAGCTCCGTAAATCACTCATTGAACTTGGTAAAAGATTCACTCTTATTGCAGTAACGAACAATCCGGTAAATGCTGCCCGCAAGACACTCGAGGCAATAGGAGCCGCAGACCTTATTCCGCAGATTGTAGGCCTCGACACATGCGGCAAAAGCAAACCGAACATTGAAGTTCTGGACAAGGCATGCGAACTTACACAGAGCCGCTATGAAGAATGTGTTTCAATCGGTGACCGCTACGACATAGACATTTCTCTGCCATTGGAAAAAGGCATGGGCGGCATTCTTGTAGAAGGTGTTGAAGATGTCTATACACTTAACGACATCCTTTAGTTTAAGCAAATAAACCTTTAACTTAATTACTTTAAGTATTATAATATCAGCTATGGTAAGTCCAGAGTTTGTCTATTATTTACAGACAAGTATAATCTGCATAAGTATACTTGGCTGGATGCTTTTTACTAAAGCAAGAAATCCGGGAAGTGTTCCTGCAGAAGATAAGATTTTCTGTCAACTCCTCATTCATTCAATCATTTTCTGTATTGCAGATGTTTTTGCGTGGTATTCAAACGGAAAAACATTTCCTTTGGCAAGGGCAACAGTTTACATAAGCAACATACTTTATATTTCCTACATGCCTGTCATGAGCTTTCTTTGGTCAGCATATGCACTTTACATAACAGAAAAGATACAGCTTTCGCTTAAAGGCAAGAAAATACTGTATGCAATTCCTTCCGTTATTTTCGTTCTGCTGGTATTTTCTACACCTATTACAAATTTTGCATTTTCAGTTGACGAATCAAACTTTTACCACAGAGGCTTTGGTGCATACATTTGTCCTGCAATAGGCTGGCTTTATATTGGGACAATAAGCATAAAGCTCCTTCACCGCTACAGAAGAAAACGTTCCGTATTCAGCAAGGATACTCTGTTCATGATTCTGCTTTTCATTACTCCTGCAGCTATATGTACTATAATCCAGATGCTTGTTTACGGAACATGTACAATTCAGGTTGGCTTTACGATGAGTCTTCTTCTTGTTTACCAGACTCAACAGAAGAATCAGATTTCACAGGATCCGCTTACAGGTTTGAATAACAGGCGTGAACTTGATAAATATTTTGAACACGCAGTATCTTCTCATGCAGACGAAAAAATATGCATTTGTGTAATCGATGCAAACAAATTCAAGAAAATAAATGACACTTACGGTCACGCAGAAGGAGACATTGCGCTTAAGAAAATATCTTCAATTCTACAGGCAGGCTGTTCCCGTTCAGAATGGTTCCTTTCGCGTTTTGGCGGAGATGAATTTGTAATTACAGGAATAAACAAATCAGTTAAAGAAATTACACAGCTCAGAAAGAATATTTTTGACAGGCTGACAGAAGAAAACAACTCTTCCAAAAAACAGTACAAACTTGGCTTAAGCTTTGGTCATGCAGAAGGAGACATCATTAACATAAGGTCAATTGAGGGTATACTTAAGATTGCCGATGAAGACATGTACCTGAACAAGCTCAAGAGCCGCTCAGAAAAAGATTAACGAAGCGTTTTTTCTGACCGCGGAATACTGCAGTAAAATCTTCCCTCTTTCCGTAAATGAAAATTCCTTCCGTAAACGAAACCCATTTGTCTGTTGCCTCGTGAAGTCCTGTCTTTAAGCCGAAGAGTGCACTTGCAAGCATTACAAGATGACTGTCGTGGCTGCAGAAAAGATCGAGCTTATTGCCGCTGCTGTTGTATGAAAAGAGGCAGTCCAATATAGGCTTGCATTCCTGTTCAAGAGAATAGCCTCTTGTAGCCTCTGTATCATTTTCCTGAAGGTAATGATAATATTCGTACCAGCCTACACCGCCCTGTGCTATCGGGCGAATGTCACCTTTTAAGTTACACAGTTCGTTGCGTATTATTACATCCTTTTTATCTGAAGAATTTTTTTGTGATTCTTTTGCGCCTTTAAGAATATGCTCAATTGTCTGCTGGCATCTTTTTACAGGACTTGATAATGTATAGCCTATTTCCCTGTCCAGACTGCGTCCAAGTTTTTCTGCGATAGAAATACCTTCCGGTGTCAGAAGAAGATTTGAATAATCTCCATCTACCGGATTATCGTAACGGATTGAATGTCTGAATACAAATTTAATATTTTCCTCTTCCGGCAACAAAGAAGCGTCTTCTATCATCTGTGGGTAAATGGAATCAAGTCTCATACCTTTATTATAATGACTCATTTCCTTTTATGCAAACCTAGATTTTCAAGCATAAAGAATGTTTTAAGATTCAGACGGATAAAGTTGTACTATAAATGTGTTCCAAAAGAATGCTCAATTTGATATAATATCTGCAGTTTTTATTTTACAGGAGTATAAAAATGGCTTACCCATTCAATGAAATTGAGCCGAAATGGCAGAACCAAAAAATTGACTCCTTCAATTTTTTTGCTGTGAGTTTCTGCTTCGCATAAACTCACTTGTTTTATTTGTTAACAACAGGACGCGACATCCATGTCGCTCCTTTACGGACAGCCCAGAATTTCTGCGTTGTCTTAAGATAGTACTTTATTTTATAGGAGTATAAAAATGGCTTACCCATTCAATGAAATTGAGCCGAAATGGCAGAAATTCTGGGATGAGAACAAAACGTTCAAGGTTACTGAAGATGAAAAGTTTCCTAAGGATAAAAGACGTTATGTTCTTGACATGTTCCCTTACCCTTCTGGAGCCGGACTTCATGTAGGACATCCTGAAGGCTATACAGCAACAGATATCTACTGCCGCTATCTACGCATGAACGGTTACAATGTACTCCACCCAATGGGATTCGATGCATTCGGTCTTCCTGCAGAAAACTACGCAATCAAGACCGGCACTCACCCAAAAATTACAACTAACGCAAATATTGCTAACTTCACAAAACAGATCAAGTCTTTAGGCTTCAGTTACGACTGGGACCGCTGCGTTTCTACTTGTGAACCAGACTATTATAAATGGACACAGTGGTTCTTCCTGCAGCTTTACAAGAAAGGCCTTGCTTACGAAGCACAGACTCCAATCAACTGGTGTCCTTCTTGTATGACAGGTCTTGCAAACGAAGAAGTTAAGGACGGCAAGTGTGACCGCTGTGGTTCAGAAGTTACACACAAGACAATCCGCCAGTGGATTTTAAAGATTACAGAATATGCTGACCGCCTTGACAGTGACCTTGATTCACTCGACTGGCCTGAAAGCGTTAAGCTCATGCAGCACAACTGGATTGGCAAATCAACAGGTGCAGAAGTAACATTTACAGTTGCAGACAAAGACGGCAACCCAACAGACAACAAGCTTACAGTTTACACAACAAGATGTGACACACTGTTTGGCGCAACATACATGGTAGTTTCTCCGGAACACAAAATCATTCCAGAAATTACTACAGCAGAACAGGCAGAAGCAGTTAAGGCATATCAGGAACAGGCAGCAAAGAAATCTGACCTCGAACGCACTGACCTTGCAAAAGACAAGACTGGTGTATTCAGCGGCAGTTACGCAATCAATCCTGTTAACGGTAAGCTCATACCAATCTGGATTGCAGACTATGTACTTATTTCTTACGGAACAGGTGCAATTATGGCTGTACCTGCTCCCGATGACCGCGACTGGGACTTTGCAAAGAAATTCAACCTTCCAATAATTGAAGTATTGAAGAGCGAAGTTGACGTTCAGAAAGAAGCATGGACACAAGACGGAATTCACGTTAATTCAGAATTCCTTGACGGACTCAATAAAGCAGACGCAATTGCAAAAATGCTCGAATTCCTTGAAGAAAAGAAAATCGGACGCAAGGCAATCAATTACAAATTACGCGACTGGGTTTACTCAAGACAGAGATACTGGGGCGAACCAATTCCGTTGATTCATTGTCCAGACTGCGGTACAGTTCCGGTTCCAGAAGAAGAATTACCACTTACACTTCCTGAAGTTAAGTCATATCAGCCTACAGGTACAGGAGAATCTCCTTTAGCTGCAATTGACTCATGGGTTAACTGCAAGTG